>PMHK01000059.1 GCA_003156635.1 Acidobacteriota bacterium
ACCCATATTTGTCACGATTTGGGCCATACCGAGGCGAATGCGAAATTGTCGGAAGGCGTGCAGCTCGCTTACGATGGCTTGAAATTTGAGGTGCAGATTTAATGGCGTACGAACAATTTCCGCGCGAAGAAGTTCCGGTCAGCGAACCGCCGCGCAAGCCGTTGGTCGTGGCCCACTCCGCGGAGGAGTGGCGGCAGCTTTTCGGCGCAGCAGGAGTGGCGACGGCCGCGACGATTGGGAATTTCGACGGGGTGCACACCGGGCATCGCAAAATTCTGGAAGATGTGGCGCAGCGCGCGCATCAATCGCACTGGATGCCGGCAGTGCTGACCTTCGACCCACACCCGGCGAAAATTTTGCGGCCTGACGCCGCGCCGCTGCAGATTGAAACTTTGGCGCAGAGGCTCGAAGGATTTTCGCGGTTCGGAATGGAGTCGGCGCTGGTGTTGCCGTTTACTTTGGACTTGGCTCAGGTATCGGCGCGCAATTTCGTGGAAAGTTTTTTGGTGCGGACCATGGGCGCCAAGGCGGTACTGGTCGGAGAAAGCTTTCGTTTTGGGCACCGGCAAGAAGGCGACGTGGCGCTGCTGGAAAAACTCGGCGACCGATTTGGATTTGAGGTGGACGTGATCGCGCCGGTGGGCGATGGGAATTCGATCGTTTCGAGTTCGGCGATCCGGCAAGCGGTGCGCGAAGGACGCATGGAAGACGCGTGGCACATGCTGGGACGGCCGTTTGCGTTGGCCGGAGAAATTCATCCGGGAACCGGAAAAGGGCGCGAACTGGTGGTGCCGACTTTAAATCTGACGACGGCACAGGAATTGCTGCCGAAGAATGGCGTGTATGCGACGGAATCGACGGTGGGCGGGAAAGGTTTTCAGTCGGTGACGAACATTGGGGTGCGGCCGACGTTTGACGGGCAGACGCTGGCGATCGAGTCGAATTTGTTTGGTTTTTCGGACATGGTGACGGCCGGGCCGATGGAAGTCCGATTCAAGAGCCGGCTGCGGGATGAGCAAAAATTCCCGAGCCTTGATGCGCTGCGTGAGCAGGTGCTGAAGGATATTGAAGCGGCGAAGAAGTTTCCACCTATTGCGTAGTCCCGGTACGGAGAGCCGCAAATCACGCGTTTTGGACATGTCCTTCGCGAATGTTTTTTGCTCCAACCGCGTAAAAAGCAGGTCCCTCGCTGCGCTTCGGGTCGACAACGCTTTTTATGTGCGGTGCTGGTTATGCAGGTGTTGGAATGGAGGCGGGGCGCATCCTGCGTATCGGGCCGATCTCACGGATCGCTCTAAATCCACCGAAAAGCAATCTATAATCGGGGCCGCAGGCGGCCGGCGGCGGAGTTCCCTGCTTCGTTGGCGGTTTAGCTGCGGAATTTGAATCGGGGTCATTATGGAAAATCGTGAAGTGGCAAGAATTTTGCGGGAGACGGCGCAACTGCTGGAGATCGACGGCGCGATCATCGGGCGCTATCGCAGTTACGAGAAGGTGGCGGAGCTGCTGTTCAGCATTCACGAGCGAATTGAGGATGTCGCCAAGGATCCGAAAAAACTGAAAGAGCTGCCTGGGATCGGCGACAACATGGCCGCGCACATTTGCGAGATTCTGGAAACTGGGGATTATGCGCTGCGCGCCAAGCTGCTGAAAAAATATCCGCTGACGTTGCTGGATTTGCTGAACCTGCAATCGATGGGGCCGAAGAAAGTCGCGCTGCTCTATAAGAAATTCAAAGTGTGCACGGTGGAAGGTTTGGAGCAGATGGCGCGCGACGGGAAACTGCGCGACCTGGAAGGTTTCGGGGAGAAGAGTGAAGAAAATATTCTGAAAGCCACGGCGGTGGCCAAGCGCGCGTCGGGGCGGTTCAAACTGGACGTGGCCGAGAATGAAGCGAACAAGCTGATCGCCTACATCGGGCAGAAAAGCGACATCGTGGATTTCATTACCGCGGCGGGGTCGTTGCGGCGCGGGAAAGAAACGATTGGCGACGTGGATCTGGTGGTGACGCTGAAGCCGAAGCGGTCGAAGCAGGCGGATATCGACGAAGTCGCTGAACATATTTTGAAATATCCGGGAATCGACCAGACGCTGGCGCACGGCGAAAACAAAGTGAGCATTGTGCTGGGCAATGGCTTGCAGGTGGACGTGCGGCTGCTGGAAAAAGATTGCCTGGGCGCGGCGCTGCTGTATTTTACCGGCTCGAAGGAACACAACGTGGTGCTGCGCGGGCGCGCGCGGGACATGGGCTGGACGCTGAATGAATATGCGCTGACGACTTTGAAGTCCGGTCGATTCGTGGCCGGAAAAACCGAGCACGATATTTACGCCAAGCTGCAGCTCGATTACATCGAGCCCGAGCTGCGCGAAAACACCGGCGAAATCGAAGCGGCGGAAAATCACACGCTGCCGGCTTTACTGAAGCTGGAAGATATCCGCGGCGATTTGCAGATGCACACCACGGCGTCGGACGGCCGCAATTCGATCGAAGAAATGGGCGAGGCGGCCCGCGAGCTGGGCTACGAGTACATCGCATTGACCGATCATTCCAAGGCCGTCACCGTGGCTAACGGCATGGACGACAAGCGCACGCTGCAGCAACTGGCGAAAATCCGCGATGCGCAAACACGGGTGCCGGGGATACGGTTGTTCGCCGGGATCGAAGTGGACGTTCTGAAGAACGGGCAGATGGATCTCGCCGACGAAACTCTGGGGCAATTAGATGTGGTGGTCGCTTCGATTCACTCGTTTATGCAGATGGATCGGAACGAGATGACTGAACGGATTCTGGCGGCAATTGAGAATCCTTATGTGCAAATCATTGCGCATCCTACGGGGCGGTTGCTTTTGCGCCGCGAGGCGTTCGAGTACGAGATGGAGAAGATTTTGGACGCCGCGAAAAAGCATGGCGTGGCCATGGAGTGCAACGCGTATCCGGACCGGCTGGATTTGAAGGATATTCATTTGCGGATGTGCAAGGAACGCGGGGTGAAAGTGGTGATTTCGACCGACGCGCACTCGTCGACGCATTTCAAGATGATGAAGTACGGGGTGATTACGGCCCGGCGCGGCTGGCTGGAGAAGAAGGACGTCATCAACACTTTGGGGACGGCGGAGTTTTTGGCGGCGCTGCGGCCACGGCCCGGCGCGGTGAGCGCACCGACGGCGCCGCCGACCAAGGCCGCCAAGAAAAAGTCGGCCTAGAACAGGCACGTCGGAAGATATAGAACTCTGCGGAACATATTTGAGGCCAGGCGCGTATCTAGTTTTGAGACGGCGAGGCAGGGCGCAGGCGAATTGAATCCCGAACCGGCCGTACACGAGACCTTCTAGAGATTGCGACGCGAAGGCGAACTTCGCACCACGGAGCGAACCTGATGAAACTCACAAGGCCCCATTTTTTGACCGCGGCGATTGCGGTGATAGGAATCAGCGCAACCTTGGCGGCTGCGCCGGCGCGCGCGGACGAATGGAAGAAAACGTATCAGGTAAGCGGACGCGCCAGCGTGTACGTCAAAACTGGCGACGGTGACGTGACCATCACGGGAGCGGACCAGAAGCAGATTGACGCCGAGGTTATGTCGGAGGGCTACAAGATTGGCCCGAACGACGTGCAGGTGGTGGAAAGCCAAAACGGCGACCACGTTTCGATCGAAATCAATTTTCCGCATATGAGCTGGCACATGTTCGGCGGCAACCATCGTTCGCTGCGGGTGAACGTACGCGTGCCGCGCGAAGCCGAACTGGATATACGCACCGGCGACGGCAACATCTCCACCACGGGCGTTTCGGGAAAGCTGCAATTTGACACCGGCGACGGCAACGTGATCGCGAACGATATTCATGGCGAAATCCGGATACACACCGGCGACGGGCGGGTGGAAGGCCACGGATTTGACGGCTCGCTCGACGCCGATACCGGCGACGGCAGCATGAAAGTTTCCGGGCGCTTCGATTCGCTGGCGCTGAAGACGGGCGACGGCAGCATCGACGCGCAGATAGGCAGCGGGTCAAAGGTGGCGAGTTCATGGAACGTGAAGTCGGGCGACGGGTCGATTACTTTGCGGCTACCGAGCGATTTGAATGCGAATCTGGAAGCGCGGACCGGCGATGGGAATATTACTTTGGACTTCCCTATCCAAGTTTCGGGATCTCTGAGCCATTCAGCGGTTCATGGAAAGCTGAATGCTGGCGGGAATACCTTGTCGGTGACGTCTGGAGATGGGTCGATTCACATCGAGAAGATCTAGCGATTTTTAATTTTGAAGTTTTGCGTCACCCCGGAGGCGTGCTTCCGGGGTGATTTTTTTGGGGCGGGTTTTTGTTGCGGGCTAAGCGACGCTGAAATCGAAGAGAGGCCCCTCGTCGGCACCGCGAACGGCGCCGTCCCTCTGTTGGGATGACAACTTGAACCCAAGCGCGAGGCAAAGGCAACGACAACGGCGGCCCGGCTAAAGCCGGCCGCTACAGATGCAAATACGATCGCTAAGAGAAAAGATTCGCGCTTACCTCATAATGTTCCAATCCCAGTGAACCGATTGGATTTGCAAAAAATAGCGCGGTGCAGCATGATTGATTGTTTTGTTGATGCGGTTTTACGCGTCCCGTCGTGCTGTTGTGATCACCGAACATTTTGAGTGGCGCTTGATTCGCATTAGCGCCGTTTAGTGCGCCTGGCGCGCGGTTCGATGCGATGCGGTTTACTGGCGGAAGCCAGTGTGGTGGTATGGCAGCAGGTCGTGTTCCGACACAAAAATCTGAAGGACATAATGACTGGGGGAAAAGAATGCGCAGGCCTGTGAGTGTGGCACCGCCGAAGGGAAAGCTGGGAATTTTGACGCCCGGGATGGGCGCGGTGAGCACAACCTTCATGGCGGGAGTGGAATTGGTCCGGCGCGGCCATTCCATACCGGTGGGATCGCTGACCCAGATGGGCACGATCCGGCTGGGCAAACGAACGGATGGCCGAACTCCGAAGATCAAGGATTTCATCAAGCTGGCCAAGCTGGAAGATTTGGTTTTCGGCGGCTGGGATGTATTTTCGGACGACGCGTATCAGGCGGCGCTGAAAGCGGGCGTGCTGGACGCCAAGGATCTGGCCAAAGCCGAAAAATTCCTGAAGACCATCAAGCCGATGAAGGCGGTTTTCGATCAGAACTACGTGAAGAACCTGCACGGCACGCACATCAAGAAGGGCAAAAACAAATTCGATCTGGCGCAGCAGTTGCGCCAAGACATCCGCGATTTCAAGAAAAAGAATAAATGCGACCGGCTGGTGATGGTCTGGTGCGCTTCGACCGAAGTGTTTTTGAAGCCCGAAGCGGTACACAAGACGCTGGAGTCGTTCGAAAAAGGGATGAAGGAAAATCATCCGGCGATTGCGCCGTCGATGATTTACGCCTACGCATCGATCGCTGAGGGAGTTCCCTTCGCCAATGGCGCACCGAATTTGACCGTCGACATTCCGGCGCTGGAAGAATTCGCCAAGGCCAAGAATGTGCCGGTGGGCGGCAAGGATTTCAAAACCGGGCAAACTTTGATCAAGACGGTTCTGGCGCCGGCGTTCAAGGCGCGCATGCTGGGGCTGAGCGGCTGGTTTTCGACGAATATTCTGGGCAATCGCGACGGCGAAGTGCTGGACGATCCGGGATCATTCAAGACCAAGGAAGAATCGAAGCTGGGCGCGGTGGAACACATTTTGCAGCCGGAGTTGTATCCGGAGCTGTACGGCAAGATTTATCACAAGGTTCGGATCAATTATTACCCGCCGCGTGGCGACAACAAGGAAGGCTGGGACAACATCGACATTTTCGGATGGCTGGGCTATCCCATGCAGANNGGGACAACATCGATATCTTCGGATGGCTCGGTTATCCGATGCAGATCAAGGTCGATTTCTTGTGCCGCGATTCGATTCTGGCAGCGCCGATCGTGCTGGACCTGGCGTTGTTTTTTGATTTGGCCAGCCGGGCGGGGATGCGCGGGATTCAGGAATGGCTCAGTTTTTATTTCAAGTCGCCGATGTGCGCAAAGGAACTTTACCCCGAGCATGATTTGTTCATTCAGTTGATGAAGTTAAAGAATACTTTGCGCTGGATGGTGGGTGAGGATTTGATTACCCATTTGGGCGCGGAGTATTACGACTAGATTCGAGGCGTGATTCATGCGGAAGTGAAAAGGCGGGGCTTCGGCCCCGCTTTTTTTGGCGTGGTGGCAAGAAGTAGGAATCGAAGAGCGATCCCTCGTCGGCGCAAAGGGCGCGCCCTTGTCGGGATGACAGCGTGAACCGAAGCGAAGAACAAAGACCCAGCGAAAACTGAAAATCGAAGGCAACGGCTGCCCGGCTAAAGCCGGACGCTACAGGTGGTGTTTTTGCATGCGTGGTGGTGCGGGTTGCGTTTGCCAAATGCGCGAAAATCGATCGGGCTCCGCAGCCTTGGCCAACGGCGATTGGTTTTATTTAGGAGCTTGGGAGCGCAGGTCGGATTGGAGTTGGTAGAGGCTGTCGAGGTCGACGCGGATGAAGCCGCGGGTGGGAGTGTCGAGGTCGGCGATGAGGGCCATGACGATCGCGATCATCAGCGGGGTGACGATCATGGAGAGCAGGAAGCGGCGCCGGAGAGTGAACCCAAAACTGAGACAGGCCAGAATAGAGATGAGGAAAAGCATGATCCAAATGGAGTTGGGAACGCGGTTGCGGCGGGCGGCTACGCGTTTGGCCTCAAGGTCGAACATGTCGTTGAGCGCGGAAACATAGATCGAGGTGATGGCCGTGGGACCGGCCGTGGCGACTTCTTGAGCCTGATTCCACAGCTCGGCCTGGAGTAGATGGCTGCGTGCAGTGGCTTCGGCGAATTGCGGCGAGGCCGCGCCGTGCTCCGAGAACTGCACGCGGGCGTCGACGTATTCGCGCAGTAGTGCAATGGATTTGCTGCGCGCCGGATCTGGAAGAAGTTGGGCGCGGAGGTTGACGGTACCGATGGCGTTGGCTTCGTCAACGATGAGCTCGCGACGGAGATCGTAGCGCGGCAGGGCCAGGGCCAGACTGAAGCCGAGCAGCAGGCTGAGCAGAACGACTACGCCATCGCGCACGCCGACGGCTTGTTCGTGGAGGGTTGGGTCTTGGTTCGCGTTGCGGCGGGAGGCGAGACGAAAACCGATTTCGAGGGCGAGGGCGTAAGAGACCAAGAGAAAAATGAAGAGCAGGGTGGGATAGTCGATCAGGCGCGTCATCGGGTTAGGAGCGTATCAAATTTTTGGTTTTCGCGAACGGCGGAAAGCGACGAGAGGTCCTTCATCGCGGAAAGCGCTCCTCTGGATGACGTCCAAAGGCGGGTGGGCGACGGACTGGAGTTTGACGGCAGAGCCCGATGGCTTCGTCGATACGCGAAAAAAATGGGCGGGTCTGAGAGCCGCCCCTACAACCACCCGACATCGGCAGCGACGTTCCCGAAACGACGGCAGGAGACGACCGCTGCAGACTAAAACTGGTTCCAGAGGTACTGGTTGTAAACCTCGTGGTGGTATTGGACTTCCGGAACTTTGACGAAGGTGCCGAGGAGGCGCGAGCAGCGGTCGGCGGAGGCTTGCTTTAGATCCGCGTAACGGCCTTTCACGTCGGCGCCTAAGAGCTTGGTGGTCCAGTCCGCGCCACGGAAATCGTCGATCGCGGTGTAAATGTTGTCCGGCAGATAGCGTTCGGCTTGGCGGAGATTTTTGATCTTGGCGGTTTCGCCGTCGAGGCCGGATTTAAAGATGGAGTACATGACCATGTAGGGGTTCGCGTCGGGGGCGACGGAGCGAACTTCCACCCGCGAACTTTTTTCGTTGCCGATGGGGATGCGAATCATCGAGCCGCGATCGACCGGCGAAGCTTTAATCTGGTTGGGCGCTTCGAAATGGGGATCGAGGCGGCGATAGGCGTTGACGCTGGAATTGAGCATCAGGCAAATGTCGTTCGCGTGGGTTAGGATGCGATCGATGAAGGACCAGCCGGACTTGCTGAGCTTTTCCTCGCCTTTGGGATCCCAGAACGTGTTCTTCCCGTCGTTGCTGATCGAAACATTGGTGTGCATGCCGTTACCGTTCACGCCGACGACCGGCTTGGGCAGGAAGCTAGCGGTGAGGCCCATGCGCGTCGCGACCTGGCGACAAATTAATTTATAGAGTTGGATCTGGTCCGCGGCGGCGACCACTTCGCCATAGCCGTAGTTGATTTCAAATTGCGAAGGCGCGACTTCCGGGTGATCTTTTTCGTTTTGGAAGCCCATGGCGCGCTGCACTTCCGCGGAAGTGTCGATAAAGGTGCGCAGCGGATCTCCCGGCAACGAGTGGTAATAGCCGCCCGTGTTCACGTATTCGAATTTCCCGGTTTCGCCGTAGCGGGCTTCGGCGTCGGCGCCGTTGAAGAGGAAACCTTCGATTTCATTGGCGGCGTTCAGGGTGAAGCCGTGCTTTTTGTGTTGCTCCTGCGCGAAAGTTTTCAGCACGCCGCGGATATCGGCGCTGTAAGGCGAACCGTCCTTGTCGATGACTTCGCCGAAGATCAAAACTTTGCCGGAACCGAAAACGTCGGCGGGCGCGTGGTAGAAAGCGCTCCAGTCCATGCCCAAGCGCAGATCGCTCTCGCGCTGGGCGGTGAAGCCGCGGATGGACGAGCCGTCGAAGGTCAGGTTATCCCAGCTCTTGACCAGGAATTTTTTGTCGTAATCGAGCATGTGCAGGCGGCCTTCGAGGTCGCTGAAGAGCACGGTGACGGCCTTGATGCGTTTTTCGTCCGTGAGATATTTGACGCGGTCTTCCTGAATTTTGTGCGGCGCGACGCGATTCTTGCGCTGCTCCTTGATCTTCAGGTTCATTTCTTCCAGTTCTTCGTAAGGAATCGCCAGGAAATTGCGAAGGTCAGCAGTCATGAGGCTCCTCAAAAAGGGTGCGTCGTGCTAAGCCTGCGCCGGTAACGGTGATGGCCACGGGCGGCTCGACAGACGATTGCGGTGGGTAGCGTATCGCGTGGCGCTTCCGGGGGTCAAATCCCAATATGGAAGAAATCCAACAAGATTTTGGATGGAATGGATAAAGAATCTTTGGGCATTCGCGGTTCGCTGTGGCGCCGGATCGCGCTGCGCAAATCCTGATGGCTGAAGCTATTCGCGTTGGAAGCGGCCGATTAATTCGGCGGTGCCGAGCACGTGATCGCGGATGATGGCTTCGACGTCGGCAATCTTTTCTTTGCCCTTCAGGTCGGGCGTGTAGTCCAGCGCATACAGCTTGAAAAAATAGTGATGCACTTTGCCCGGGTCCGGGCAGGGACCGCCGTAGCCCACTTTTCCCGCGCTGTTTTTTCCCTGCTTCACCGCGTTCGGGAGTGTGCCCTTCTTTAGCGTGCCCTCTTGCAGGCCGCGCTGCATGGCGGGGATGGCGTAGACCAGCCAGTGGACTGCGGGAGTCGCCGTCGCGGCGTCGGGATCGTCGACGATGAGCACGAAACTTTGGGTGCCGGCGGGCGGTTCGGTCCACGACAAGCCGGGCGAGACGTTGGCGCCGTTACAGGCGTATTTCACGGGGATAGCGCCATCGGGTTCGAAGGCGGTGCTGGTGAGTTGGAAGCCTTGGGTGGGTTGCGGCTTGGCGGCGGGCGTCGATTGCGCGAGGGAGCTTACGGATTGCGAAACAATGGCGACGAAGAGGAGGCAGGCGAAACGCAGCGTGAAAAATGATCGCGAATTTAGAAAGCGGGTACTTGTATGAATTTTTTGGCCCACAGCGTTTCCTCCGAACTGCGGCTACAGAAATATGCTACGGGGCGTAGGAACGTCCGTCAAGAAAGCTGGCGGGGATAGTAAACATTTGTTGGGTAATTCTTCGCGAAGGGCGGATGAGGAAAGAGGGCCGAAACCAACTGCAACAGCTGCCCGGCTAAAGCTGGCCGCTACAGGCGCAAGTACTTTTGCTGTTTTCTTGGACGGCCGAGGAGCTCTTGAGCACTGCCTGGTGATCGTACCTCGGTACCATGGTACACTATTTAGCATTAGGAGGCACAATGGCGCGGGCACAATACGTGGTTGAGCGGGTGCAGACTGGCGTGCGCATGGAGAAGCGGCTGCTGAAGGTGCTGAAGGCTTTTGCGGAATTCCACGACATGACGCTCGGGGATCTGCTGGAAGGGATTGTGCTGCATGCGTTCGACGGGAAATGCCCGTTCGAGAAGGAATCGCTGCGGCGCGTCAAGGAATTAAAACGCTTTTACGGTTTGAAATTGGATTCGCGGGCCAGCCATCGGATGAAGGAACGGAGTTCGGCTGCGAGCCACGGTACGCGATCTCCACGGGCGTCCAGGCGAACGAAATCGGCGAAGAAATCGCAGAAGAGGACGGCGCGATGACCAACACTTCAGAGAATCGCTCGATGACGGCTCTGCGCTGGACGCTGGGGCTGGTGATTGCGGCGGAATCTATTTTTACGGCGTGGAACGCGTACCCGGAGATTCATGCCGGTGGTCATCACGGATTGCACGCCTGGGTGCGGCTGATTCTCGGGAGCGCGGAAGCCGTCGGCGCGATTCTGTTTCTCTTGCCGGCGACTCTGCTGGCGGGCGGCTGGATTCTGCTGGCGGTATTCGTGTTTGCGCTGCTCTTTCACGTGCTGCAGCGACAATTTTTTGTGGGCGATCTATTGATCTACGCGATGGCGACGATCGCGTGCATGGCGCACGCTCAGGCGTCAAGCAAGAGCAAAGTTTGAGGATGGCGTAATGCAAGATGAAGAGCTGCTGTCGAAATTCGAGGACACTTCCCTTCCGTTGGCCAATTTTCACCACGAAGAGCATGTGCGCGTCGCGTTTTTATATCTGCGACGTTACCCCCTGCTCGATGTTTTGGCTCGCTTCCCTGCTTCGCTGCAACGCTATGCGGCGGCGCATGGAAAAAACGGCTTCTATCATCAGACAATTTCGTGGGCGTTTCTTTTTATCGTAAATGAACGCACGTCCGCGGCGGGTGCGGCTGGAGAAACCTGGGAAGAGTTCAAACAGCGCAACAGTGATTTGCTCCAGGGCTCGAAATCCACGCTGACGAAATACTACCGTGACGAAACGATTGCCTCACCGGCCGCGCAAGAATACTTTGTAATGCCCGACCGGTGGCTGGGCGAAGAACCTCGCTAACCTGCCGTTTTCCCCGCCGAAGACCATAAAATCAGCGACAAACGAGCGTACATTTTGGCTGTTCGTTGGGCTAGAGACGGCCCCGCTGATTGTGCTACTGTAATTTGTTTGCAAACGCAGCTGCGGAAGGACATTTGTTGGCGCGGGTGTACAAAATGGGAGACGTGAGGCCATGAAGACTTCGTACAACGGGGTACAAGTTCCCGCCGCCGGTTCGGCGATTCAATATTCCGCCGACGGCATGTTCAGCGTTCCGGATAGGCCGGTGATTCCGTTCATTGAGGGCGATGGAACCGGCCGCGACATTTGGAAGGCATCGCGCCTGGTATTCGATGCGGCGGTGGAGAAAGCGTACGGCGGCAGGCGCAGCGTGGCCTGGCTGGAAATCTTCGCCGGCGAAAAAGCGTTCCGCCAATTTAATGAATGGCTGCCGCAGGATTCGGTCGACGCGATTCGCGATTTTCGAGTGGCGATCAAGGGGCCGCTGACGACTCCCGTGGGCGGCGGGATTCGATCGCTGAACGTCACATTGCGCCAGGTTTTGGATCTTTATTCGTGCGTACGTCCGGTGCGCTACTTCGAAGGCGTGCCTTCGCCGGTGCGCGAGCCGCAGCGCATGAACGTGGTGATTTTCCGCGAAAATACCGAAGACGTTTACGCCGGGATTGAGTGGCGCTCGGATTCCGCGGAAGTGAAAAAGCTGATCGCATTTCTGAACGACGAAATGTTGAAAGGCACCAAGAAAAGCATCCGCGAAGATTCTGGCATTGGGATCAAGCCGATGTCACCATTCGGCACCAAGCGCCTGGTACGCCGGGCCATCGTGTACGCGCTGGAAAATCAGCGCAACGTAGTGACGCTGGTGCATAAGGGCAACATTCAGAAATTTACCGAAGGCGCGTTCCGCGACTGGGGCTACGAACTAGCTACGCAGGAATTCCGGCCATACGTGGTGACCGAACGCGAGAGCTGGATCGTCGACAACAAGGACAAAAATCCGAATATCAGCATTGAGGCCAATTCGGAGGCGATTGAACCCGGGCTGGAGCAGGCTACCGACGAATTCAAGAAGCAGTTGCACGCCGAAGTGAAGCGGACGCTGGACACGCTGTATGAATCCCATGGCAACGGGAAGTGGAAAAAGAAAATTCTAATCAATGATCGGATTGCGGACTCGGTTTTCCAGCAAGTGCTGACGCGGGCCGATGAGTATCAGGTGTTCGCCACGCCGAACTTGAACGGAGACTATCTTTCCGACGCTTGCGCGGCGCAGGTGGGCGGTTTGGGTATGGCTCCGGGCGCAAATATCGGCGACGGGTTCGGCGTGTTCGAGGCGACCCACGGCACCGCGCCGAAATATGCGGACAAGGATGTGATCAATCCCAGTTCGGTGATGCTTTCGGGCGCGATGATGTTTGAGTTCATGGGCTGGAAGGAAGTTTCGACGCTGATCGAGAATGGAATTGCGCGGACGATTCAGCAGAAGAAAGTCACGTATGATCTGGAACGTTTGATGCCGGGGGCGAAAAAGTTGAAGACGTCGGAGTATGCGGCGGCGATTATTCAGAATATGCAGGCGTCGGCTGGGGCCGATTAGTTGACTCTTACATTTTGGAGTGGTTGGGTAAATTCAAATCGATAGGTTGAGGGGACTTCATGCGGAAGAAAGTTACGGTGGTTGGCGGCGGTTTTGTGGGTTCGACGACGGCGCAGCGCATTCATGATGCAGGTCTGGCCGACGTGGTGCTGACCGACATTCTGGAAGACGTACCGGCGGGAAAAGCGCTGGATATGGCGCAGTCGGCCACGATTTTCGGATCGAACTCAGTAGTGCGCGGCATTTCCACGGCGAACGGAGATTATTCGGCCACGGCGGACAGCGACATTGTGGTGATCACCGCCGGATTTCCGCGTAAACCGGGAATGAGCCGCGACGATTTGCTGAAGCTCAACTACGACGTGGTGAAGACGGTAGTCGACCAAATTGTGAAGCACTCGCCAAACGCGATCCTGATCATGGTGACCAACCCGCTGGACGCGATGGCACAGGCGGCGCTGCGGGTGAGCAAGTTCCCGAAGAACCGGGTGTTGGGCATGGCCGGAGTGCTGGATTCGGCGCGCATGAGCGCGTTTGTGGCGATGGAATTGAAGGTCTCGGTGGAGAACGTCAACTGCTTCGTACTGGGCGGACACGGCGACGACATGGTGCCACTGACGCGCTACTCGACCGTGGCGGGCATTCCCCTGCCCGAATTGATCGCCAAGGACAAGCTCGACGCGATCGTGACGCGCACCCGCAAAGGCGGCGCGGAAATCGTGAACCTGTTGAAGACCGGCTCGGCGTACTACGCGCCGTCGGCGGCGACGGTGGAGATGGTCGAAGCTATTCTGCACGACAAGAAGAAAATTCTGCCGTGCGCGGCGTATCTCGAAGGCGAATACGGAATCAAGGGCCTGTACGTCGGTGTGCCGGTGAAACTGGGCGAGAAGGGCGCGGAAGAAATAATTCAAGTGAAACTCACCGATCAGGAGCAGGCGGAGTTGAATAAGTCGGCGGCTTCGGTGCGGGAATTGGTGACGATTCTGGGAGTCTGACGATTTACTTGGCGCGTTCCCAGGTCAGGCAGGAATTGCTGGCGGCCAGGTCTTCTACGGGCGTGAGTGCCAGGCGCTTGCCGGTAAATTTGTAGGCGCGGACGAAGTCTTTGCCCACGTCGCCGGGGCGCAGGCTGCCTTCGAGGTGATGGACGATGGTCCCCTGCTGCTCGTTGACTTCCCAGGTGCCGTAATACGCGTAGTAGCCTTTGTAGGCGACTTGCACTTCCTTGGCGGGGGGGAAGGCGGGGCCTCCGGCGAGACTCGGCCGCGGGTTGCGCATGATTTGTACCGCGACGTTGCCGTCGGCGTCGTAGATCAGGATTCCTACCGGACGATCGCCGAAAAGCCGCGATTCCTCGGATTCGATCGAAACTAATTTCCACGTGCCGATGAATTGTTCCCGAAGTGCTTGGGTGGGTGATCCGGCCGACCTGCTATCGCTTTGCAACATTCGCTCGCCTTCCAACTTATTCTAGTTTTCTACTACCGAGTCATCAATGGAGTCAACGGTCCAAAAACAGACACCGTACGTTACAACCTGAGCTGGGCTGATTCAATACCATTGTCGAATCGGTGAAGCGTACCGGACATTACGGATTCGCAGCGTCGCGCCCTTGGTAAAATGAAATGGGAGTCATCCGGCGACGATGGGAATTTTCGGACGAAAGAAAGGGAAAGCGGAGCGGCGCAAAGGCGACACGAAGTCGTCGCGCCCGGAATTCGTGCGGTTGAGCCCGGTGCAAAAATTGGTGCCGGAAAGCACGATTGAACATCGGCTGACCAAAGATCTGTCGCGAGCCGAAACGCTGGCGACTATGCTGGCGCAGAGTCGCGCGGGGCGGGTGGTGGAAGTCGCCGATCTGCTGGCCGGAATGTATATCTACGATTGGGAGCGGCTGTCGAAATATTGGGAAGATCAGGACAACATCGAGCAATACTTGCAGCAGATTTGCCGGATCAGTCCACAGCGTTGGCATAGCTGGATTCAGTTTTACGATCAGCAGCGGCATGGCGAGCAGCAGCCGGGGCCATGGAAATGGCTGCGGCCTTCGAAAATTGTAAAGACGGTGAGTAAGGATCTAGCGCCGTCGGCGGAATTGCGTGCGATTTTTCAGCGGGCCGAGGAAGTCGCGCCCGCGCACGATCTGGTGGAAGACCGCATGATTCCGATACTGACGTGCGAGTGCGTCTTGCTGGCCATGGCGCAGAAAACAGATTCGGAAATTGGGCACCGGCTTATTTCTTCGGGGATCGATTTGACCGGACTCGAGCAGGATGCGCGGAATCCGCGGCACGCTCCCCTGCACTAATACCGCGAGTCTTGCCTCCACTTGGTAAAAAGCAGATCCCTCGCTCCGCTTCGGGATGACAATCCTAAGTTTTTGACGTGATGCGGGTTCTTGCTCCTTCATCAAACCGGGAATTCGTGACCCACTTCAGATGACCATTTTGAATTTGGGCCACAGGTCGGCGAAAGGTTGACGCGGCTGGTGGCAGATGTAGACGTGGACGTCGCGTTCTGCCGAGGCGGCGTAGGGATTGGTGATGGTGCCGACGAAGCGCGAGTCGGCGAAATAGGATTGAAATTCGTCGGCGCGTTCGCCGAAGACGATGACGCAGTCGCCGGTATAGTCGCGCGGGCCCCAGTCGTAATAACTATTGTGGCCGCTGATCGCTTTGGGCAGGCCGAGGCTGGAGCCGTAGACGTCAATCGCGCCCGCTTCACCATAATTGCCGGCGAGGATGGCGCAGCCGCGCTGCTCGCTCGGCGGAATTTGGTGATAAACCAGGGCGATCTGGCGGGCCAGGTGATCCCAGCCGAACATGTCGGAATAGAGTTGGGTAAGTTCGACGGGCTCATCGCGTTCGGTTTTTACCGATTTTCCGTAGGGGAAAAGATTCGAATATTTCAGGAAGGTGCCGACGGGTAAGACCGGGACGCCGAACGGCAGCGTGACAGCCCCTACGACGACAAGCAGTGCGGCGTACCCAACGGCCAGCCTTCGCCGATTTTTTACGGCGAAGAATGTTTCACAGGCTACACCTCCGGCGGCGAAGAGCAGCGGGTAAATCGGCAGCGCGTAGTAGGATTTGCCGTCGAAGGCGATGAAGATGGCCATCACGATCAGGTAGGCCCAGCCGAGAAAACGAAAACGTTTCGCTTCCGTACCCCAGAAATACCAGCCGAGCCCAGCGAGCCACAGGGGCAGCGCCAGCGGCTGCAGAAAAAGAACCTGCTCAAAAATAAATTGCAGCGGCGAGATGTGCAGGATTTTGTATTGCTGGCCGTTGCGCACCACTTCGATCTGCGGCCAGCCGTGATGCTCCTGCCAGATCAGGTTCGGCAGGAAAATCGCAAAGGCCAGCGCGCCGGCGATCCAAATCCATTTTGAGGTGAGCAGTCGCGCTTGGCCGGAAATCAGCAAGCCCGCGACGAGCGCAAAACCGAAAACCAGCATGGTGTGTTTATTTTGCAGGCCGAGTCCGGCGATGATGCCGAAGGCGAGCCACCAGCGCGGATCGGCGCCTTTGACGATACGGATGGCGATCCAAGCACAGAGCAGCCAGAACAGCGGCTCGAAGGCGTTCATGGAGAAAAAGCTGTCGAAGGCGAGGTAGGCGGGCGCGAGCAAAATTCCGAGTGCCGCCAGAAATTCGGCGAGCGCGCCGCCACCCAGTTCGCGAGCGAGGCGGCCGGTGCAATAGACGATCGCTGCGCCAGCCAGCGCCGGGAAAAGGCGCGTGGCGAACAGCGACGTCCCGATGAGGTGGCGCGTGAGCCAGGCGACGAGCGCGATCAGCGGCGGTTGGTCGACGTAGCCCCAGGCGAGATGCTCGCCACAGGCGATGTAGTACAGTTCATCGCGAAAGTATCCATAGTGATTGGCGCCGGCGAACTGGATGAAAAGTTTGCAAAGGGCAAGGAGCGTGAGCAGCATTCCGGAGTTGCGGGATGATGCGGGCAGCGCGGAATTTGCGGCTGCGGAACTTGAGGAAAGAGAACTGGCGGGTTCAGACACGGTTTCGTGCCTCGAACCCGCCGCGATGCGAGTGATGCAACATCCCTTCCGTGATCAACTGATGGTGGCCGAGGTGATGCGGTCGAGTTTCGGAAAATTCTTGTCGAGATATTCCTTGCCCAACGCAGTGATCGAGCCTTGGTCCGGGGATTCGCCGTAGCCGCTGTGAATTTTCTGAACCACGTCCATGCCCTTGGTGACTTGACCAAAGGGGGAGAAGCCCATGGAGTCGAGTT
>PMHK01000028.1:0-8336 GCA_003156635.1 Acidobacteriota bacterium
TGGGGACGAATCGTGCGCGGGCTGCTGGTCGAAAGTACGATGCTGGGATTGCTCGGAGGCGCTGTCGGGGCGGTGCTGGCGTGGGCCGGCGTGCGTTTTCTGGTGGCGATTGGCCCGGCGAATCTGCCGCGGTTGCAGGAAATTTCGCTGGATTCGCGAACGCTGGTATTCACACTCATTCTTTCCGTGATTTCGGGTTTGCTGTTCGGCCTGATTCCGGCGCTGAAATATGCCGGGCCGAAGATGTCGCTCGAATTGCGGAGTGCGGGACGCAACGCCAGTGTGAGCAAAGAACGCCATCGCGCGCGCAATCTGTTGGTCGTCGGGCAGGTGGCGATGGCGCTGGTGCTGCTGGTCAGCGCCGGCTTGATGATTCGTACGTTCCACGCTTTGCGCACGGTCGAACCGGGCTTTACGGATGCGGCGCATTTGCAGCTAATGCGCATCAACATCCCGGAAACGCTGATCACGCAGCCGGAAATGGTCACGCGCACGCAAAACGCAATCCTCGATAAGCTGGCGGCGATTCCCGGCGTAAAGTCCGCGGCATTCGTCAGCGCCATGCCGATGGAAGGATTCGAATCCGGCTGGGACGGGATTTACGCCGAGGACAAGAACTATGCCGACAGCGAATCCGTGCCGATGCGGTTTTTCAAATATGGATCGCCGGGATTTCTGCAGACGGCGGGAACGCGCATGGTCGCCGGACGCGACATCAGCTGGGACGACATCTACGCGCAGCGCCCGGTGGTGATGATCTCCGAGAACCTGGCGCGCGAGATGTGGGGCGAGCCTTCGGCGGCGATCGGAAAGCGCGTGCGCAAATATGACAGCCAGCCGTGGCACGAAGTCATCGGAGTGGTGCAGGACGTCCGCGAGAAAGGCGTGCAGGAGCCGGCGCCGGAAGCGGTGTACTGGCCGCCGTATGCGGCGAATATTTTTGGTCCTAGTCCGGTGAGCGCGATACGAACCATGACATTCGAGATTCGCAGCGACCGCGCGGGCACACAGGCGCTCCTCAACGAAGTGCGGCTGGCGGTGTGGTCGGTGAATTCCAATTTGCCCATCGCGTCGGTGCGCACGATGCAGGACGTGTACGAGAAATCGCTGGCGCGGACTTCGTTTACGCTGGTGATGCTGGGAATCGCCGGCGCGATGGCGCTCGCGCTCGGGATTGTCGGAATTTACGGCGTGATTTCGTACACCGTGGCGCAGCGCCAGCGCGAAATTGGAATTCGCCTGGCTCTCGGCGCGCAGCGCGGCGACGTGCTGCAAATGATCCTGAGGCAGGGCGCGCAGATGGCGCTGGTGGGCGTCATGATTGGAGTGGCATGCGCGTTTGCCTTGACGCGATTGATGACCAACCTGCTGTTCGGAGTGACCGCGCACGACCCGATCACCTATGCCGCCGTCGCCGCGCTGCTATTTGTGGTTGCGCTGCTGGCCTGCTACATCCCGGCACGGCGCGCGATGCGCGTCGATCCGATTGTGGCGCTGCGTTACGAGTAGCTCATAAGCGGTATCGGTCTTGGTTAGCTCCCATGAGTCGGATTATTCGACATCGAAGGCAACTCTTCACTTGAACTCCGCAATTTTCTTGACGCGATCATTAGCGACACACCGACTAACAGGCACCACGCCGAAGGCCAAAATCCCGTGAACGCCGGCGCGTAGGCCATCCGATAGTTTCCAGCTAGTACAACTTCCGCGGGATCTGCCGGATTGTACGCTACGACGACATCGGTTCCGGAAGGGAGGCGCGGCGGCCACTGCTCCAAGCTACTGCGAAATTGTGTTTTTACGCCAAGATCGGCGAGCGACTCGTATTGCTGTCCATTAACTGAATATTGCAGCGTGCAGTGAAAACCGTAGTTGATTCGCCAGCCAGCGGACGTGCTGCGCCCGCCGTTGGACCAGTATCTGGTCGAATATATTTCGGTGGACAATATCCGGGCCGTGGTTCGCGGCCAGGGATGCAAAATTTCATAGCGCATCCAAGTGCGGAGCCCGAGACCCAGTGCGCCGAGCAGCGCGACGGTCGTCAACATCCATCCCAAATATTTTATCGACCGCGCGGTGCGGGCCCCTCGCCTGGCATTGATAGCAATGGTTGAATCTTCACCATCGAGTCCGCCAGATTCAGATGATCCGGTGGACCGGTTTGCGCCCGCCCTTTCCTTGCCGCGTATGAATTTCCACCAAATCCCAAACACAACGGCAACGATACATAGGAGCGTGAGTGTGATCCATGCACCGGTTTCATCCATGGAGTGAATTGTAGCTTCGCACGGCACAGCGGCAGGCCTTTGTGCTCATTCCGTTCATATCTCAGCCGGGAAGGCACAGCACACGGGAGGTTAGCGATTGAGACTGGATCACGGGATACTCGCGATGACGGTCTGACGACCGCCGCTACGAAAAGATTGGATCCGAGGACAGGCGGTCACGGGTCGTTACTGGCTCGCGTGGGATTTGGTGGTGTAGACCAGGCCTTTGACGGCGAGCTGCGTTTCGCGAATCATAAAAACGGACCCGCAGACCATGGCGATGACTGCGGATGCGCCGCACACCACGCCGATTCCGGCGGCGATCACGAAGGCGGCGGGCCGGCCGTAGTACACCACGATGGAACCGGCGATCGAGATGATTGCCGAACTGGCGAACAGGCCGAGACCCCAGTAAAAGCAGCGCAGCGCTCCCAGCAATAGTTGCGCGCGCGTTTGCAGGTCGGGGAGTTGGGCGGCGTAAAACTGATAGTCCCTGGAGCCCGGGTCGAGCTGCGCCAGTTGCGAGGTCGCGGCGTGCACACGGTCGGCCACGCGCGCCAGGCGATTGTTCGTACCCAGCGCCAAAACCGACGAGGCATTGGTGAGCACGGCCGGGGCGACCACGACGGTGAGAATCGAAAATGGATCAGTGGTGAGCAACATTTTTTCCTCTCCGCGGTGGCCTATACGTCCGGTTTTATCACAGTTTGGGTGCAACTGCCGGTACGCCGCATGGCGGATAGTAGAAAGGAAAAATGTCCCGCCGCGCGGTGGCCTTTGTAATGATGGCGATTTTTAGTCCGCCATCGTCAAAGCAAATCTAGAAACCCTTCTGCCATCTCTCCGTGGTCTTGTATATTTGCGCAGAGGAATGCCTGACGCTTCGTCGCCAACCGCATTTCCCAGGAGCCTCAGAATGCGTCTCTGGCCTAGCCTGCTCACCGTTCTCGCCGCCACGGCCGCGTATCGCGAGTGGGTTTTCCTGAGCTCGGGCGTGGACATGAGCTACAGCGATGGCGCGGCGATGGCCGACGCCCAGGAGTTCGACAATGTATTTGCGCCGCCGGCCGCTTACGCCGCGTTCAAGCGCACGGGCGTCTGGCCCGACCAGACCATGTTGGTGCTGGAGAACCGCATGGCGAAATCGAAAGGCTCGATTAACAGGCAGGGATTGTTTCAAACCGGCGAGGTCATGGGTCTCGAGGCCCACGTGAAGGACACGGCGCGTTTTAAAGGTGGCTGGGCTTTCTTCGCGATGCAGGGCGACGCGCCGGCTAAACAGATTCCGTACACGGCGGAATGTTACTCCTGCCATCAGGCTCATGGCGCAGCGGACACGACCTTCGTGCAGTTTTATCCGACACTACTCCCGGTCGCGACGCGACTGGGGACGCTTGGCCCCGCCTACGGACGGAAACAAAAAGTAGCGAAAATAATAAGCCGCTGAGATCTGTCGAGCGATCTCACGCTGTCCTCCGAAGAAGGAAAGTCATTACCCGCTTTCGGAAAGCCACGCCGCCGCAGTCAAACATACCGTAATCAGAATTGAGAAAACGAGGGGAGTGGTGAAGGCGAATCTCCAGGTCAGTGCTGTGACTGCAACAAAGCAAAGGGTCAGGGCCCAGGCGATGCCCCGCACGCGTTTCCAAGTTTCCGGCGGGAGCCCGGCCAGCAGCCACGCGCTTCCTCCCGAACGATCTTGGGGCCAGCTTAGCACGCTCGGGGTGATTCAATCCTGGCGCGGTATATCAACGGTCGAGGAAGGTCTTGAGGCGGGCGTAGCCGGCGCGGCTGACTGGGATTTGGACGCCGGTGCTGAGAACGGCGACGTGGGTGTCTTTGCCGTAGGGTTCGACTTTGGCGACACGCTCGAGATTGACAATGTAGGAGCGGTGGATGCGCATGAAGCGCGCGGGGTCGAGCGACGTTTCGAGATTGGAAATGGTTTGCTGCTTCAAGTGTTTTTTCCCGGCGCTGGCGAGGGCGACGTAGTCGTCCTGGGCTTCGGCGTAATCGAGTTTCGCGACCGGGATGATCGAGACCTGGGAGCCTTCGCGCACCGCGATGCGGTCGAGATACTGCGCGGGCGGGCGGGCGCTGGCGGCAAGGTCCGCGGCCGCCGGAGTTTTTTGGGTGGCCGCGCCGGAAAGGCGCTGCTTGGCGCGGGTGAGCGCCGCGTCGAAGCGGTCGGAGCTGAAAGGCTTCAGCAAGTAGTCGACGGCGTGGACCTCGAACGCCTTGATGGCGTAATTGTCATAAGCGGTGACGAAAACCACGGCGGTTTCGCGGCCGATCAGTTCGAGAACTTCGAAGCCGTCGAGCTTCGGCATCTGCACGTCGAGAAAAATCAGATCCGGTTTTTGTTCGGTGACGGCTTTCACGGCTTCGAAGCCGTTGCTGCACTCCGCGACAATTTCCATATCGGCGTGGGCCGCAACGAATTCGCGCAGCACCTGCCGCGCGAGTTGCTCGTCGTCCACCAGGACGGCGCGGATTTTCTTTGGGGTTTCGCTGGTGATGTTCATGGTCACGCCGGTTGCACCTCGACTTCCGCGGGCAGCGTCAAGGCCACACGGAAGCAATCGCCTTCGGTTTTTACCGCGAAGCTGGCCAGATTTCCGTACCGAGTTTGCAGCCGCTGGCGGACGTTGGCCAGGCCGACGCCGCTGCGGCGCTTAGCCGGCGCGTCGGGATCAAAGCTGTTGGCGACGTCGATCGAGACGATTCCATCGCGGGTGTGAATTCCCAGGCGAATGTAGCCGCCTTCGACCAGATTGGCGATGCCGTGCACCACCGCGTTTTCCACCAGCGGTTGCAGCAACAACGGCGGCACGGGAACGCTGAGCGCGTCCTGGTCGATATCTTCTTCCATCTGGATGCGCGCGCCGAAGCGGACTTTTTCCACGGCGAGGAAAGCGCGGATCAGCGAAAGCTCTTCGTCCAACGGGATCGCGGCTTTTTCGCCCAAGCCCAAAGTGCGGCGCAGGAAATCGCCCAACAGGATGCACATTTCGCGGGCTTTGGCGGGGTCCGAACTGGTCAGCGCGCTGATGGAGTTTAAGCTGTTGAAAAGGAAATGCGGATTGACCTGCGCTTTCAGCGCTTTTAATTCGGCGTCGCGGGCCAGGACGCTGGCTTTCATTACCCGGGCCTCGGCGTCGCGGGACGCTTCAAACGAAATGACGATGTAGTAGAAGGCCACCGAAAGCAGATACAGCAGAATGCCGGTGCAGAAAATTAGCGGAATCTCCGGACGAAAACGCTGGCTCAGGCCCGCGAACATGGTCGTCTTGGATAATCCGTGCGCCAATCCCGCCGCCGCGAAGGTCCAGATGATCGCGGCAAAAAATCCAGTGGTGATGTGCGTGGCCAGCAGGCGCCCCATCGTAAATTTGTCGGGCAGCCGGCCGCGGCAGGAATACCAGGCGGAAAGGCAGAGGAAGGAATAAAAAAGACAAAGCGGCAGAGCCAGAACCAGCGCGTCGCGCGGGCTGATGTCATGCGAGACGGTCAGCAGGTACGCGAGCAGCAGGCCGATGAACAGCCAGACCACCAGGTACATCGCCAGGCGCCGGAACTCGGAAAAAATCGGATGCATGGCGCTAGTTTTTCACGACCACGCCGCCGAGGACGGCCACGCCCTTGACGATCAGTTTTTTCGGAGTCACGCCGGGTGCGGGCTGCTGTTGCGACGACTCATCGGAATATCCGCCAAAGATTCCAATACCGTCCATCGACACCTGCCAATGTTCCGGAACCTTGATTTCACCGCCGCCCATAATCGCCACGGCTTCAATCACCGCGGTGTCGGCTTCCATGTCGGCTTTTCGCAGGTCGATCTGGAAGCCGCCGCAGAGCGCGATCAGCTTTCCGCCGCGAAAAGTCTTCGTGGTGCTGCGTTTGTTGAAGCCACCAAAAATCGCGACGTGGTTCAAGTCGGAGTCGTCGGAACCGGAGCGGCTCCACGGGTTGACGTAATCCATCCATTGCGGACGAGCGGTGCCGTCAGCGCAACTGCCGCGCCCGCTCATCGCCTGATAAATCATCAGGACGCCCACGCCGATGACCGCCAGGGGCCAAATGCTGTCGAACCGGAAGTGGCCGATGCCGAGATTGCTCAGCAGAAGCAGCGTGCCCCAGGCGAGCAAAATGAATCCCCACAGCCCGCGCACGCCTCTGCCGCGACAGCCCACCAGCGTCACGATGCCGGCGGCGATCAGCACGGCCGGCCAGAAATAATTGAACACGCGGTCGGCGGAGAGAATGCCTTGTTGGTCGAGCAGCAGGACGACGCCCGCGCCCAGAATCAGAGCGCCGAGCAGTAGCGTCCAGCTGAATGAGCGGTTGGGAGCCATTTAGCTATCCTTCGCTGCGCGCGACGGCCGGTTTTCGCGGACCGCCAGCAAGATCGCCAGACCCATGCAGATCATCACCAGCGGCCAGTAGAGCAGCACATCGCCGATCGCCGGAACATTAAAATGCACAGAGAGAATATTCCAAATATCCGAAGCCAGCACGGACAATAGCCACAAGTTGCCAAGGTGGAGATTGCGGCAGGTCAGCTCCACGACTTGGAACACGATGCCGAAGAGGATGAGCAGTGTCGCCGAAGCGACCGGGAACCCCATGTTGGAGATATTTTCGACTGCCGAGGTGTTTCCTTGTTCGCTCTTCATTGTGATGTCCCCCGCCGGTGTTGAGTTCCCGTTCACGAAGCGAGAATAGGGAATTCGGGCGAAGGCGTCGCGGGCTTTTCGGCGAATGGCGGGTTTTTACCGGCGAATGACGGCGGGGCGGTGCCAGCTAGCAGAACTGCTGAAATCTGTGAGATGTAACGAAGTTGGATCGCCCAATGCCTTCAGGCGTCGTAGCCTNNTTTCGGGACACGCTTGCGCGCTAGGACATGGTCATGCCGATCCAGAAGGCCACGGTGAGGACGGCGGTGAGGATCAGCATCAGGCGCAGGCGTTTCTTGCGGACGGCGACGACGATGACGGCCATGCCGCAAAGCAGGAAGCCCAGCTCCGGCCAGAACAGGCGCGCGTTGAACACGCTGATGGAACGCGCGGCGTTATCTACCATCCACGACGATGCATACGAGGCAGCGGCGGTCAGCGAGGCGGCGATCGCCCCCGCGAGCGCTATCCCCTTGGCCCATTCGGGCACTACCCAGCTGCGCTTCGCGTCGCGCCAATCGAACCAGGTTTGCGCGATCACCAGCCCCACCACGACCAAAACGAACAGCGCCATAAAAGCCCCCAAGCTCGCGTGTACTCGACTGGAATATGTTCGGGTTTGGCGTTCATTCATCCCTGCGGGGCGAATGAACTGTTTCCCGATTCCACCCGGAACAGCGCGAGGGCTGCTGCCGTCGAAACACCCTCAGGCTACGGCGACCCTTGCCTTGGGCCGCCCTGCTGCGTCGACCGACACCTTTGCCTCGTTCTGTTTCTGCTGCACTTCTTCTTCAGCCAGGCGCTTCAACATCGCCTGAATTACGCTGCTGCCTTTTGCTGCCATTCCCAAGTACCCCACCGTGCCGTGCCACTCTGAGAAAAAATTCGTCCGGCCGTCGGACTACGACGGATTGAACTGGTTTTCGACGATCATCCGTTCGCTCAAAATTCTGGCCTGCGTGAAACGCTCGACTGATTCCGGCGGCGCATCGGCCGGAAGCTCGCCGAGAATGCGTTTCAGTTCTTCGTTGAAAATTCTGGTTAGGAGTTCCGGAGTGTGTAACACGGCCGCGCCGTTCTCGTCCAGAATTTCAACCGCGTCGCGATGGCGCATGCGTTGGGCGATCATCAGGCGGTAGATGCGGTCGGTGGCCAAGTCTTCCATGTAGCCATCGAGCAGGCTGGCGCCACGGCCATCGAGCACGCCTTGGCGATAGCGAATTACGGTGCGCACGGCGGCACGCGTGCCGGCGAGCGTTTTCTTGCCGACTCCTGCCGGAACCGGGCGCAGATCGGGATGCGGATTCTGATGGGAGGGGCGCGCGTTCAACTGGTTTGGAACCGGGAACTGCTTCACCGCGATTTCGTTTTGGTCGGGATGGCCGGTCCAGGC
>PMHK01000028.1:8396-12137 GCA_003156635.1 Acidobacteriota bacterium
TGAAATGGATCAGGCTGGCCATGTAATCCCAGCGGCCCAGGTTCAGCGCCATGAGGTGGTCGCGCAGGTGGTAGGCGAACTCTTCCATTTCGTACGCGGCGGGGTGCGATTCGACCAGGGCCATGCAACGGATGTAATCGGGCGCCCAGCCTCGGGCGCGCGAAATCGCTCGGAACAGATCGCGCCACCAAATCGCTTCGTCGGCGGATTCGGATTTCGGGATGTAAAACGTCAGCGGATGCTTCAATTTTTGCGGGTCGACTTGAAACGCGATCAGCGCGACGTCGAATAAAGAAGCCGGCAGCCGCTCGCCATTCAGCACGCCCATCTGGTGCAGATGCAGACCGCGCGGCCGAATGGAAATCACCGCGTTCGACGGTTGAATCGTGACCGTACGGTTGCGCTTGCGATCTTCGTAGCTCAGGTCGCCGCGCAACGCGCCCAGAATATTGGTCACGCCCAGGGTAGTGTGTTCCCAGGTATTCGCGGTGGAATCTTCCAGATCCAGCATCACGCCGGGCGCGCCGGAATTGAGCATCTTGACCACCAGCTCGGCGTCGTCGGCCGGGCCGGTCATCTGGTTGCGCTGGTCCTGGCACCATGCGGGGAGTTCGATGCGCCACGCTTCGGTGGTCGCGGGCGAAGGGCGATGATAATTCGGCAGGTGGCCTTGGTGGGCGGCGGCCAGGTTTGATTCGCGCTTGGCGATCAGCTGCCGCTGATGGGCGGTCAGCGCGCGGTGCAGCGGCAACAGGAACTCGATGAAGCCTTGGGGCAAATCGCGCGACGAATTAAATCCGGCGGGGGCGCTATTTTTTGGGTGCAACAATTCGTTTTCGGTTCCCAAGGTGGTTCTCGTACTCGCCATAGATTCCGAAACTCCGGCCCACGATTCGAAAGAACGCCCATTCACCTAAAATTTCTGGCGTGCAGTACTGGGACTACGCTGGCAGCTTGCGGACCGGGGGACGGGTCCGACCACGAGCGCCACTTGCTCTGAGAGTAGCGAGAGGGTTTGGCAATCAGCCTTCCAAAGGCGACGCTAAATCGAAATAGTCGCGAAGCGCATATGTGCATCAAAACACTAGAAATAACCGAGCTGAGATTGGAGCCGGTTTTCCGGTTGCGCGCCCCGGCGGGCGGTCCATGGCGAATACGCTTCCGCTCAGCCGACACATTGTCCCTAATGAGCAACGGTTTGCATGGGTGGTAACTTCCACAACGGCGCCCGTTCCGCCGGTAACGCCGTTCATTTTGTTTGTTAGGATGAACCTTCATGAGGAAACCCTGGGTCATCGCGCATCGCGGCGCTTCCGGACACGCGCCGGAAAATACCATGGCGGCGTTCGAGCGCGCGGTGGCACTGGGCGCCGGTTTCATCGAGACCGATCTGCACCTGACGCGCGACGCGCGCTTCGTGGCGATTCACGATCCGACGCTGGAGCGCACCACCAACGGGAAGGGGCTGGTTAAAGATTTTACGCTGGCGGAGATTCGCAGGCTCGACGCAGGATTGTGGTTCGACCGGGAGTTCATGGGGCAGCGCGTGCCCACGCTGGAAGAGATCGTCGAATTCGCCGCCAAGCACGACGTGATTTTTTATCTCGAACTGAAATACGAAGCGGCCTGGGGCATGCATCATTCGCTGATCGGCGCGCTGCGAAAATCGGGGGGCGCGCAACGCAGCATTATTATTTCGTTCAACGAATCGGCCTTGACCGCGCTGCGGCAAGTCGACCCTTCGGCGATGATGGGTTTGCTTTTCGACGAGCCGAATCAGGATTATGCGAAAACCGGCATCGAATTGGGGGTGCGGCAACTCTGCCCGCATCATTCGCTGGTGACGCCGGAATTGGTGGAGCAGGCCCACGGGCTGGATCTGCAGGTGGCTACCTGGACGGTCGATGATGCGGAAATCATGCGCGCCATGATTGCCGCGAAAGTTGACGGCATTATGACGAATTTTCCGGACCGGCTGCAGGCGATTCTCGAAGACATGGTCTAGCTGCGGCCACTCTTCAGCTACCAATTCGTCTTTGACGTCATCCTGAACGAAGCGCAGGATCTCATCCAATACAGTTCTGCCCAGGCCTCTTCAGTCGGGCGTGGTCTTCCTCGCAATGACTCGCACGCGGCAGCAGGGTTGAGATCCTTCGTCGCTGCGCTGCTCAGGATGACGCCAGGACTTTAGGTGAGTTGCTGAAATATCGCGGCGAACTGCGCGAGCGAGAGCTGCTCGGCGCGGGCATCCGGCCTTAGCGCTGCGGCGGCGAGGGCTTCGTGAATGTGCGCGTCATCGGAAATTTCGAGCAGATTATTCCGCAGCGTTTTACGCTTTTGGTCGAAACACCTTTGCACAAATTCCAGGAATTCCGGCGGGTCGCTTATTCCCAGCGCCGCTCCATCGCCGGGCAGGGTCAGCGCGACCAGCGCCGAATGCACTTTCGGCGGCGGACGAAACGCTCCCGGCGGAATGCGCAGCGAAATTTTCGGTTGGGCGTAGAACTGGCACAGCGTCGACAAATATCCGTAGTCGCGAACACCGGGATGCGCGGCGATGCGTTGGGCGACTTCCAGTTGAATCACGATGTGGATCGAGGCGATCTGCGCGGCCCACTGAAAAAGATGGTGCAAGATCGGCGAAGTAATGTAGTACGGCAGATTGCCGTAGACGTGAAAACGTTCGCCGCCGAGTTTGCCGAGGTCGGCCTGCAGCACGTCACTGTAGATAATCTCAACACCGGGCCAGGCGTCCGGCTCATTTTCGATCCCGGCGCGAATTCCGGCGGCCAGGTTGCCGTCGGCTTCGATGGCGACGACGCGGCGCCCGTCACCAGCCAGCAGTTGCGTCAATTCGCCATGGCCTGGGCCAATTTCTAACCAGGTTTCGCCCGGCGCGAGCGGCAGGGTCTTCAGGATTTTTTTGCGCCACCCGATGTCGCCGAGAAAATGTTGCCCGAGCCGCTGCCTGGCCATGGATGGAGCGAGTGTAGCAATGCAGGCAATAGCAAACAATTGCCGCCTCGCGATTCGCGCCGCATCAGCACGAGGATGCTGCGGTACGCTTGACGGAGGCTAGCGGTTCCGTTACCGTTTTCCCGCGGCGCGAACGCGATCAGGCAACGTGAAAATCCTCTTCTTATCCTCGGAAGGCTTGCCGTACTCGAAAACCGGCGGCCTGGCGGACGTGGTGCAGGCGCTGCCCAAAGCGCTGGCTGAGATGGGCCATGAAGTGGCGGTGTTGCTGCCGCGCTATCGCGGAAACAAGATCGCGTCCACGCTGGTTTCGAGCGTCACCATCACCATGGGCGACGAGTTGCGTTTTCCGGCGATCGCCGAAGGCGCAGCGGTGGCCGGCGTGCGCTATTTCTTTGTGGTTGACCGCGGCTTCTACGATCGCGAGCAGCTTTACGGCGAGAAGGGCATCGATTATCCCGACAACGCCGAGCGGTTCACGGAATTTTCGCGCACCGCGATCGAATTCGTAAAACGGGTCTGGCTGCCCGACGTGATTCATTGCCACGACTNNCAAGATCCGGTAACGCGCAACCTTCCGGTCGTGCTGACGATTCACAATCTGGCCTACCAGGGCATGTTTCCGCGCGCGGCCCTGAAAGCCACCGGCCTGCCGGAATCTTTGTTCACGGTGGATAAACTGGAATTTTACGGCCTGGTGAATTTCCTGAAGGGCGGGATACTTTTCGCGGATTATCTTTCTACGGTCAGCCGCCGCTACGCGCT
>PMHK01000028.1:12214-39287 GCA_003156635.1 Acidobacteriota bacterium
CTGGAAGGGAAGAAAGTCTGCAAGAAAGATTTGCTGCAGTATTTCAAGCTGCCCACGGATAAAGCGGAACATCTGGAACGGCCGCTGATCGGAATCGTCTCGCGCTTTGCGGACCAGAAAGGTTTTGATCTGATCGCCCAGGTGGCCACCGAATTGATGCAGGAAAACCTGTCGCTGGTGGTGCTGGGCACCGGGCAGGCGGAATACGAGCGCCTCTTCCGCGGCCTCGCCGAAAAATACCCGGCGCGCGTGGGCCTCAAAATCGGTTATGACAACGCCCTGGCGCACAAGATCGAAGCGGGCTCCGATATTTTCCTGATGCCTTCGCGCTACGAGCCNNGGCGGCCTGGACGACACGATTCAGGAATTCGACCGCAAAACGAATCAGGGCACCGGCTTCAAGTTCGTAAATTACGACGGACCGTCGTTGCTGCAAGCAGTTCGCGAGGCTTTGCAGGTGTTTCGTGAGCCCAAGGTCTGGCAGCAGCTGCAAAGGAATGGTATGGCCAAGGATTTTTCTTGGAAGGCTTCTGCGGCCGCGTATGTCACACTATATGAAGCAGCTAAGCGGTCTCGAATCCCAACGGTTGCTGTAACATCTAAACATTAACGCCAAAGACCTGAGCAAGAGCTGGGCAACGGTTCAACAGGCTGGCGTCACAAGGAAACCAAATGGCAGACAATGTTCAGGCAGTAACCGACGCGAGTTTCGAAGCGGATGTGATTGAAGCCAGCAAGACCCAGCCGGTCATGGTCGATTTTTGGGCCGACTGGTGCCGCCCGTGCCACATGCTTTCGCCCACGGTGGAAGAAGTCGCGCGCGAGAATGCGGGCAAGCTGAAAGTGGTGAAGTTGAATGTGGATGAGAACAGCAACGCCGCGGGCAAGTTCAACATTCGCGGAATTCCGACGCTGCTCGTATTCAAGGGCGGCCAGGTAGCGGACCAGCTGGTTGGAGCGGTACCGAAAGACCAGATCGTGAAAGTCATTCAGCGCCACATCACTGCCTAGGCGCGTTCCCACGAAAAGTGAATCCGCATGAGCGCCGGCTTGCCGAATCGAAATTCGATTGCAGGTGAGCCGGCCGCGAAGGCGTGCGCCGCCTGTGGAACCAAATTCTCCTGCGGCGCATCCATCGGTAGGTGCTGGTGTGACGGCGTGAAGCTGAGTCCCGAGACGGTGGCCGCGCTGTGCGCCCAATTTTCGGATTGCGTGTGCTCGGCGTGCCTCGCCAAAGCGGCGGAATCAACGCAGCAGGGCTCCTGAGATGGCTATGACCAAAACCGCGAAAGCCAGGCAACGCTGCAAGTGGGCGCAGAAGCCGGCGATGATCGAGTATCACGATAACGAATGGGGCCGGCCGGTCCACGACGATCGGGTGCTTTTCGAATTTTTAATTCTGGAAGGCGCGCAGGCCGGATTGAGCTGGGAAACGATCCTAAACAAGCGCGAAAACTACCGCAAAGCGTTCGACCGTTTCGATGCCAGGAAAATCGCGCGTTACGACCAACGCAAGGTGCGCGAGCTTTTGGCCAACGCCGGAATTGTGCGCAACCGGTTGAAGATCGCGTCGACAATTTCCAACGCTCGGTTATTTTTGCAAATCCAAAAAGAATTCGGCTCGTTCGACCGCTACATCTGGCAATTTGTGGGTGGCAAGCCGCGCAAGAATCACTGGAACAGCACGGACCGGTTGCCGGCGCGTACCGCGGAATCGGACGCCATGAGCAAAGACCTGAAGAAGCGTGGTTTCCGCTTCGTCGGCACCACCATCTGCTACGCCTTCATGCAGGCCACCGGCATGGTGAACGATCACGCCGCCGACTGCTTCGTCCGTTAGTAAGCCTGGCGGCGTGCTCTTGCGTTGCATGTGCTCCGGGGTTTAGGATTACCTGTTGCGATTTTCGATTTGACCCGCCTGTACGGACTCTGTTGTGGATTGGCATGGGAAGAGAAGGTGCGGCCCGATGCAGGGCCGGGGGGCGTTGAAACTTGACAGAAAAGCCACGGGCCAAAGCGATTGTCGTGGTGGGAGCGCAGTGGGGCGATGAAGGCAAGGGCAAGGTCGTCGACTACCTGGCCCAATCGTTCGACTATACGGCCCGCTACGCGGGCGGACATAACGCCGGCCACACCGTTATTTTTGATAATCATAAATACGTCCTGCAATTGATCCCCAGCGGAATCCTGCGGCCGGGCAAGAAGGCGGTCATCGGCGCGGGAACCGTGGTGGACCCCGCGGCCTTGCTGGTCGAAGTGGAAAACCTTAGAAAATCGGGAATCGAAACGCGCGGACGCCTGTTTCTCAGTGATCGCGCGCATCTGATTTTCCCGTATCACCGCGAAATGGATAAAGCGGCGGAGTCGGCGCGCGGAGCCGCGGCGATCGGCACCACGTCGCGCGGAATCGGACCAGCCTATGAAGACAAAATGGCGCGGCGCGGGATTCGCGTGGTCGATTTGCTCAACTCCGACGGTTTCAAGAACAAGCTGGAGCGCGTGATCGAGGAAAAAAACGCGATCAGCCGCGCGACTTACGGGCATCCGCTCGAAACCGCGGGCCTGCTCGATGAATATCTGGAAATCGCCGCGCACATCCGCGGCTTCGTGGTGGATACCTGCGTCCTGCTGAATCGCGCGCTGGATAACGGCGAGTCGGTTTTATTCGAAGGCGCGCAAGGCACGATGTTGGATATCGATCATGGAACTTATCCCTACGTGACTTCATCCAATGCAACGAGTGGCGGAGTGGCCACCGGATTGGGCGTGGCGCCTACGCGGATTCAAGGAGTGGTCGGCGTGACCAAGGCTTACACCACGCGCGTCGGCAGCGGCCCATTTCCCACCGAGATGCCGGACCTGGACGCGCAAGCGGTGCGCGAACGCGGCAAAGAATTCGGCGCGGTGACCGGACGCCCGCGGCGCTGCGGCTGGCTGGATCTGGTCGTGCTGAAATACGCGAAAATGCTGAACGGCATCGATTCGCTGGTGGTCACCAAGCTCGATGTGTTCGACACCCAGCCCGAAATAAAAATTTGCACCGGCTACCGCTACAAAGGAAAAACGCTGGGGGAAATGCCGCCGGACGTGGAGACTCTTTCGCAAGTGGAGCCTGAATACAAAACGCTGCCGGGCTGGCAAACGCCGACGCCGGGCATTCAAGACGTGCAAGGCCTGCCCAAAGCGGCGCGCGACTACCTGGATTTTATTTCCAGCGCGCTGCAGGTGGAAATCGGCATGATTTCCACCGGGCCGGAGCGGGACGCCACCATCGTTCCGCGCGGCACCAAACTCGCGGCCTGGGTCTAAATCTTCATGCTTTCCTACGAAGCCGCGCGCGCCAAAGTCATGGAAGTGATTCGGGCGCGGCGTTGCGCCCCGCCTCCGGCCACTGAAACGGTGGAGTTCGCCGCGGATCCCAAGAAAGTCTTGGGCCGCATTCTCGCTGAAAATATTCCCGCTGACCGCAATTATCCGCCGTTCAATCGCGCCACGCGCGATGGCTTCGCCGTGCGCGCCGCCGACGCGGCCGAAGTGGGTTCAAAGTTGCGGCTGATTGGAGAAAGCCGGGCCGGCGGGCCATTCGACGGCACCGTCGAGCCTGGAACCTGCGTGCACATCATGACCGGCGCGGCCATGCCGCGCGGCGCGAACACCATCGTGATGGTGGAAGACGCGCAGGTGGAAGGCGAAACGATCGTCGTCGGCAAGCCCGCACGCGCCAGCGCGCATTTTGTATTGGAAGGGCAGGAAACGCGGGTCGGAGAAAGCGTCGTAAAAAAAGGCACGCGGCTGGGCTACGCCGAACTGGCGATGGCAGTGCAGGTCGGCCGTTCGCGCCTGCTGGTCACAAAAAAACCGCGAGTCGCCATCCTGTCGACCGGCGACGAAATCGTCCCAGTCGACCAGCCGCCTAAAAAATTTCAGATTCGTAACACCAATAGCATTTCGCTGGCGGCGCAGGTGGCGCTGGCCGGCGGCGAGGCGTTGATGCTCGGCAATGTGCCGGACGACGTCGGCAAGTTGACCGCAAAAATCGAAGAAGCGCTGGACGCGGACATCCTGATTTTGACCGGCGGAGTTTCGGTAGGGAAGTACGACCACGTCGAGCAAGTTTTGCGCGAACTGGCCTGCGACTTTTATTTCGATGCAGTGGCGATTCGGCCTGGTAAGCCGGCCGTTTTTGGATTCTGCAACAAAACTCCGGTATTCGGCTTGCCCGGCAATCCGGTTTCGACCATGGTCACTTTCGAATTGTTCGTGGTGCCGGCGATCGAACTGCTCAGCGGCTTTTCGCCGCATCCGCTAGCGCTTTTCAAGGCCAAGCTCGCGCATCCGATCAACGAAAAACCGCCGCTCGCGCATTTTTTGCCGGCGCGCGTGACCTGGCCCGGCGGCGAGCCGACGGTCGAAGTAATTCACTGGGAAGGTTCCGGTGATATTGGCTCGGTGGTCCGCGGTAATTGTTTTTTGGCGGTGCACGAATCGAAACTCACCTACGCCGCGGGAGATTGGGCCAGCGTCTTGCCGCGCCGCGGCTTATTCTGAGCTACCATTTCTGCTAGGCTTGCTCGGTTGACGTGCGTGGACAGGCGCTGATCCGCGCGCGCACCGCGAAATCCATGGCGAAACTTTCACACTACGACAAAAAAGGCCGCGTTCGCATGGTGGACGTAACCGCTAAGCCTTCCACTTCGCGCGCTGCATCCGCGCACGCATTTATTCGCATGAAGAAATCGACGGTCGCCAGCATCCGGCGGATCAAGAATCCCAAGGGAAATCCCCTGGAAATCGCGCGCATCGCCGGAATCACCGCGGCCAAGCGCACTGCGGAGCTGATTCCTCTTTGTCATCCCCTCCCGCTGACTCACATAGATGTGCGTGCCGAGCTGTGCCAGAATGGAATTGAGCTGACTTCCGAGGCGACCACCACCGGTCCCACGGGAGTGGAAATGGAAGCGCTGGTGGCGGCTTCGGTGGCGGCGCTGACCATTTATGACATGTGCAAAGCGCTCGAGCGCGGCATGGAAATTACGCAACTGTACGTCTTGGAAAAGTCCGGCGGTCGAAGCGGCCGCTACGTGCGTCCCAGCCCGAGGAAACGGAACTAAGCAATGACACCGATGAAGGATGTCAAAGTCCTGATCGTGGATGACAATGCGTTGATCCTCGATCTGCTGATGCGCGGGCTGATGCCGCATTGTGACGCGCGGGCGGCGGCCGACGGCGCGGACGCGCTACTGAAAATTGTGGACGATCCTCCCGACCTGGTGGTTTGCGACTATCGCATGCCCGGCCTCGATGGGCGCCAGCTGTACGAAAAGATTCGCGGCCGGCAGCAAACCCAATCGATACCATTTATTTTCTTGGCTAGCCGCAGCGACATCGAAGAAAAATTGCGGCCGATCGTGGAAGGCGTGGAAGAATTTATTCCCAAGCCGTTTTTCCTGAAGGACCTGGTGCGCAGCGCCAAGAAAGTAGTCGACCGCCTACAACTGGAGAAACTGCAAAGGCGGCAGGTGCGTCCCGGCGTGATTCAAGGCCGGCTGGAAGAAATGTCGATCATGGATTTGATGCAGTCGCTGGAAATGGGCCAGAAGAGTTGCCAGTTGACGATCCGGCGCGGCGACGATACCGGCGAATTGTTTTTCGCGTCGGGGCAATGCAAAGACGCGCGCATGGGCGACGTCGAAGGCGAAAACGCGGTGTTCAACGCGGTGAAATGGACCGATGGCGAATTTGAGATCGATTTCAACAAGACCGCCTCGCGCGAAACGATCACCCGCACCACCACCGGCCTGCTGATGGAAGGCTTGCGGCTGATCGATGAAGGCCAGCGCGACGGGCAGAGCGAAGACGCCATCGTCTCCGACAGCTAGACTTTCAAACCTCCTCTCATGCGAATTCTGATCCTCACCGTCAGCGATTCCGTGGCAACTGGAAAATTTCTGGATCGTTCCGGTCCGGCTGTGCTGGCGCGATGCCAGGAACTGGGCTGGGAAATCGTGGCCTCCGCGAATTTGCCAGATGACCGCGACGCGATTGCCGCATTTCTAAAAAATGCCGCCGATACGAATCAGTGCGATTTGTTGCTGACCACGGGCGGCACCGGTGTCGGTCCGCGCGATGTCACACCCGAAGCGACGCTCAGCGTCGCCGAGCGAAACATCCCCGGCTTCGCGGAACAGATGCGCGCCATGGGGTTGAAAAAAACACCCCGCGCGGTGCTATCGCGCGCCGTTGCGGTGATCCGCGGCACTACGATTATCGTCAATTTGCCGGGCAGTCCCGCCGGCGCCGTCGATTCGCTCGACGCGATCGCCGCGCTGTTGCCTCACGCCGTGGATGTGCTGCACGGCGGCCACCACGGGTAGTTTCCATCCTCGAAATCGCTCCGGCCTTCGCTCTGGTTGGCCTTTTACCGCCGTGCTAGCATTTTTGTTAGTAGAAAAATGCCGGCGCAATACATTCCGATTCTGATGGTGGCGATGGTTGCGGGCCTTTTTCCGCTCGCGGCCCTGGCGATTTTGAAGCGCGCTTCGGCGCTGCCACCGCAGGCTCCAGAGGCGACTCAGGCGCAAGAAATCCGCGGCTCTGCAACCGAAGATATGGCGTCGGACGGAAGTTCCGTGAAGTTCTACATCGCCGGCGCGCTGTTTGTAATTTTCGCCGCGGCAATGGGGCTCCTGTTTCCCTGGTCGATTCAGTTTTCGCAAATGGGAGGGTACGGCCTGCTGGTCATGCTGACCTTTTTGGGCATACTGCTGGCCGGTTACGCGTGGCTTTACCAAAAAGGCGCGCTCGACTGGAGGTAGGCGCAGGCGAGGCGATTCGCCGGGCAGTCGAGCGAAAAGCACGCGAGCACTCGCAATCCATGAACGACAACCCTCCATTGAATGACCGCGCGGCCGAACCAGAAATTCAAGCGCCGGAGGCCGTTTCCGCAGGATCGGAAGTTCCGCCGCCAAGCGATCTGGAGTCCGTGGTTCCTCCCGCGAACGAAAAATTCCTGCATCCCCGCCTTAGCGTGCTGCAGCCGCTGGCCAACACCGTAAAAATTTTAATTCAGCCCGAGCAGTGGCCGGCGAACGGCGTGAACCGCGTCGTACTCACCATCGCGCCGTGGTTCGCGATAACCATCGCGTTGTTGGCGTACTTAATAGTCCCGATTGGCCCCGCGTTCCAAACCACCGACCTAAATATCGGGCTGCTTTTCATTCTAGCCATCGGTTCGCTCGGAATTTACAGCATGGTCCTGGAAAATTGGCTGGCGCGTACGGAAAAGCTTCTAGCTTCGGCCATGCGCACCGCCGCGCATTTTTTAAGTTACGAAACGGCGTCGGCGCTCGCGCTGGTGTCCGCCCTGCTGCTGACCGGCTCGCTATCCATGAATGAAATCGTCCAGGCGCAACTCGATCAGGGCCAATGGTTTGTTTTTTATGTTCCGGTGGGTTTTGGGATTTTCTTTCTTGCCTCCATCGCGCTGACCTATCGCACTGCGATCGCGATGCCGGAATCCGATTCGGAAATTACTGACCGAGAGCAAAAATCGCCGCTCCATTTTCGCTGGGCCCTCGATTCGCTCACCGACTATGCAAAAATCTTTGTGGCTGCGGGAGTTGCGATCACGGTTTTTCTGGGCGGCTGGCTACGCCCACTCGCGAGCTATCGAGATCGTTTCCCGGGCACGCCGGTGCAAATTCTCGACGTGGTCCCGGGCGCGGCCGTCGCGGCGATTGCAGTGTATTGCTTTCGCTCCGCGCAAAAGCAGCAGGAGGCTAGCCGCAAGCGCGTGATGCTCTGGGCTTGCGGCGTCTGGGGAACTGCCGCGTTGGCGCTGATCGGTACGTTGTTCGCGCCGGAAGCGATCATGACCGGGGTCCACGGGGCGTTTTGGTTTGTGATGAAAGTTAGCGCCTACGTGTATTGCTGCCTGTGGGTCCGTATTACTTTTCCCGAGTACCGGTCCGATCCATCGACCAATCTGGGTTGGCGCATTCTCGTGCCGATGGCTTTGGTGAATTTGCTCGCAACGGCCATGGCCATCGTTTCCACGCAATATACCGGCCTGCCCATGCGGCTGACCACGATTCTGGGGGCGGGCGTGACGTTAGGCGCGGGGATCTGGCTGTCCACCATCTCGCCCACGGAGTCTGCGGCGCAAATGGCGGCGAGCGAGTGAGCGCGCTGAACACGATTCTGTTTTATTTTTTCTCCGCGCTGGCGGTGGCGTCGGCCCTGGCGATGATCACGCGCCGTAACGTCGCGCATGCGGCGATTTTCCTGGTGACGACGCTGCTCGCCACCGGCGGAATATTTCTGCTGCTGCGGGCCGAATTTATTTTTGCCCTGCAGGCGTTGCTCAACGCCGGCGGAGCCGTTATTTTGTTCGTTTTTGTCATTGCGTTGGCGGGTCCGCAGGCCACGGCGCGCCTGGCGCCGCCCTCGGGTCGAGCACAATTTGTTGGCGCCGCGTTGGCCCTGGTCGTAGCGGGTCAGATCTTATTCGCCATCGTGGTCGGGCGCGGGTCGTTGCGGCTGCCGGCCATGGCGACCGAGATTGCGCCGCAAAATACCGAAGCGATTGCTACTGCGCTGCTGCACCAATTTATTGTGCCATTTGAAATTGCCTCGCTTTTGCTTTTGGTCTCAATGATCGGCGCCGTGGTGCTGGCCCGGCGGAGAGTCTGATGCTTTCGATCGAGCACTATTTGGTTTTGAGCCTGGCGCTTTTCGCGATCGGCGTCGGGGGCGTGCTGTTGCGGCGCAATGTGATCGTGATGCTGATGTCGATCGAGCTGATGCTCAACGCGGTGACCATCAACCTGGTCGCTTTTTCCAGGCTGCACGGATCCGTGGACGGTCAGGCGTTTGCGGTTTTCATTATCGTGGCTGCGGCCGCGGAAGCCGTGGTGGGACTGGGAATCATTTTGGTTGTCGGGCGCGGCCGTGAGACGCTGAACTCCGAAGATATGGATCTGCTGAAATGGTGAGCCACGGCGCATGACCGCCCCACTCAGCGTTTCCTTCGCTCGTTCCGGCTTCTACGTTTTGCTGCTGTTGGCCGCCGCGGGGCTCGCCCATTACTTTGCGCGGAAAAGTTTTCTTCGCGCGGCCAGCACGATCAATGGATTCAGCGCCGCGTTGGGCGCGTTCGATATCGATCTTCTCGATCGCGTCGTGGTCGGCGGCGCAGCCCGCCTGCTGCGGATGATTTCGCGCTTGGCGGCCAGCTTCGACGCTTGGGTCGTCGGCGCCATGTTGCAAATTGTTGCGGGAACGATCTGGGCCGTTGGCATTCCAGTGCGCATGATCCAAAGCGGTTCGCTGCGCAGCTATATGTTCGCGATGGTCATGGGGCTGATCGGTTTTCTTGGTTATTACTTGTACCTGGCGCGCCATTCGATTCGGTAAAAACGGGGACCGCGTGTTCTTTTTTTCTGAACATCACATTTTGTCGACAGTCCTGTTCACGCCGCTGGTGGGCGCGCTGGTGCTGTTGTTCATGCCGCATGGCCTCGGTGATCTGCAACGCAAGGTGGCGAATGCCTTTGGGCTGCTGGGATTTATCGTTTCGCTGCCGCTACTCTGGAAATCCAAATCAGCTTCCGCCGAACCGTTTCAATTCATCGCCGACGCGAGCTGGATTCCGTCGCTCGGCGTGCATTTCCGGCTGGGCGTGGACGGATTGAGCGTGGTGCTGGTGCTGCTGACCACGCTGCTCGGCGCAATTGCGATCGCGTCGTCGTGGAGCGCGATTCAGACGCGCGAGAAGGAATACTACATCCTGCTGCTGTTGCTGCAGACCACGGTGCTAGGTGTTTTTATGTCGCTCGACCTGGTGCTGTTTTACGCTTTCTGGGAATTGATGCTGGTGCCGATGTATTTCCTGATCGTCGCCGGAGGCAGCGAGAATCAAGCTTCGGCCGCTATCAAATTTTTCCTTTACTCGCTAGCCGGCTCGGTGCTGATGCTGCTGGCGATTCTGGCGGTTTATGCTCATCGCGGCACGTTTGACGTGCGCGAAATTCTGCTGCACCCGTTCACGGCGCAGGATGGGCACGTCGGCAATTGGCTGTTCGTGGGATTTGTTCTCGCTTTTGCGGTCCGGGTTCCCATGTTTCCTTTTCACCGTTGGCTGCCCGACGCGCTGGCCGAAGCACCGGCCGCGGCTGCGCTGTTGCTCGCCGGCGTGGTGTTGAAAACTGGCGCCTACGGTCTGCTGCGCTTTTCGGTGCCGATGTTTCCCGACGCAATGTGGAAATTTCGTTCGCTGCTGGTCGGCTTGTCGCTGATCGCGGTGGTCTACGGCGCGCTGATCTGCGTCGCGCAGAAAGATCTGGCACGGCTGCTCGCGTATTCGTCGATCAGCCAGATGGGATTGGGCACGCTGGGAATTTTTGCGCTGACGCCCATGGGGCTGTACGGCAGCGTTATTTTGCAGGTGAGCCACGGTCTGGCCACCGGAGCACTGTTGCTGGTCACCGGAATTCTTTACGAGCGTCGCGGCACGGGCTTGATTTCCGAATTCGGCCGCCTGGCCAAGCCGATGCCCAAACTCGCGGCGATTTACGCCGCGGTGACTCTCGCGTCTCTGGGCTTGCCGTTATTCGGCGCGTTCATCGGCGAACTCACGATTTTGCATGGCGCGTATGAAGTGCGCTGGTATTGGGCCGCGTGGAGCCTGCTCGGCGTGATTCTGGCCGCGGGTTCGCTGTTGTGGTTTTACCAGCGGGTCATGTTCGGTGCCGAAGCGAATCCAGCGAATACGGACTGGCTGGATTTAGATCGACGCGAGTTAGCTCTGCTGCTCTCACTGATTTTGCTTTCACTCTGGATCGGCCTCTATCCGACGCCGTTATTTCGCGCATTGCAGCGGCCGGTCGAGAACATCGTTAGCGCAGTTCATCCGGAATTTCGCAGTACGGCGCACCTTCGGCTGGGCACCAGCGGTTATGAAACAGCGGCGAGAACGCCTGCGCCTAAGCCAACGTTGCCGACAGGCGAGGCTAAGTAATGGACTGGCATTCGATTTTCGATCAGGCCCGCACCGACGTGGTATTCCTGTTTCCCGAAGCGATGCTGGTTTTTTTCGGGCTGGCCACCCTGCTGACCGATTTCCTGCTGACCAAGCCGCAAAAATCCTGGAACGCGCTGACCGCGATGCTTGGCGTGCTGCTCAGCGGCGCATCCCTGTGGTTATTGGTTCGCCCGGCTACCGAACACCAGACCGCGTTTTCGAATTCGATCGTCATCGATCCGTTTTTTATTTTCTTCGGAAGCATTTTGCTGGCGGCGACGGCCCTCGCGATTCTGCTTTCGGTGCGCTACCTGGAAGTGGAAGACGAGCAGAGCGGCGAATACTACGGGCTGGTATTGTTGGCGGCGGCTGGCATGATGTTTTTGGCCTGCGGCAACGATCTCGTCGTGTTGTTCGTGGCGCTGCAAACCGTGGCAATAAGCTTTTACGTTCTCACCGGATACTTGACCCGCGAGCGGCGCGCGAATGAAGCTGCCCTGAAATTCATGCTGCAGGGCGCGTTCAGCTCCGCCATTTTGGCTTACGGTTTTTCGATTCTGTACGGCATTGCCGGTTCGACCAATCTGGAATTGATCCAGCGAGCGGTGCAGCAACGCCACGCCGACTTTCCCGGCGCGGACTTGCTGACATTTCTGGCGCTGGGCACGATCACCGCGGGGCTGCTGTTCAAAATTGCGGCGGTGCCGTTTCATCATTGGGCGCCCGACGCGGATCAAGGTGCGCTGGCGCCCGCGGCAGCCTTCATCAGCGTGGGATCAAGAGTGGCTGGATTCGCGCTGCTACTGCGATTGTTCCTGACCGTTTTTTGGCCGGTGAACCTGGATTGGGCCGCGGTACTGGCGGTCGCGGCGGTGCTCTCGCTAACCCTCGGCACGTTTGCGGCGATCACCCAAACCAACCTGAAGCGGTTGCTCGCGTATTCGTCCATCGCCCAGGCCGGATACATTCTGCTTGGTCTCGTGGCCGGCGTGAATCGCGACGGCACCTTGCACGAACGCGGATTGCAGGCCACGGCGTTCTACATTTTCACTTACGCGTTTTTCAGCGCCGGAGCCTTCGGCGTGATTATCCTGCTGCGGCAAAAAGGGGTGATCGGCGACGAGATTGACGATCTAAATGGTTTGATTCACCGCCATCCCGTCGCCGCAGTATTCATGCTGATTTTTGTGCTGTCGCTGGCCGGCGTGCCGCCGACCGCCGGGTTCGTGGCCAAGCTGCTGATTTTCTGGTCGTTGCTCGAAACCGGCCACCCGTATCTCGCGCTCATGGGCGCGCTCTACATTTTGCCGGCAGTGTATTACTATTTCCGAATCGTCGCGGCCATGTGGACGACTGACGGAAGCGACGCAGCGCAGTTGCCGCTGGTCATTGGCGTCACTCAGAAATTCGCGCTGACGGCCGCCGCCACCATTACGCTGGCCGCTGGAATTTTCCCGGAGCAATTCTTGCGATTCGCGAAATATTCGATCCTCGGATCCTTCGGCCTGTGACCGCACCCCGCGCATGAGCGAACAAAGTCCGCTCCCACGCAAGCCGTCCAGCGGCACCATGCGCCAACTGGCGCTGGCTACTGAACTGCCATTTTTGGTCGCGGGCGGCGCGCTGGTCGGCGGACTTATCGGATATTTTCTGGATCACTGGCTGCACACCAAGCCCTACCTGATGATCATCGTGGGCGCGCTGGGCTTTTTCGCCGCCGTTCGCGACATGCTCCGGCGGCTGCAAAAAAGTAGCCCTACCGTACCGCCAACGCAGTGACGCCATCTCCCAACAACAACGACGGCGCCCACAGGCGATTCTCCAAACGAGTGCAATGGCTGACCATCGTGCTCGGTTTCGCCGCCGCGCTGGCCGTCGGCCTGCGGAAATCGCACGGCGCGGGCTACGGCATCGCGCTGGGCGCGGTGCTGGCCTGGCTCAATTACCGCTGGCTGGACCAGGGCCTGAGCGCGTTTGTGACCGGTTCGGCGGCGCAGGAAGGCCGGCCCAAGCCGCAGGTTCCGCTCTCCACTTACTTCAAGTTTGGAGGGCGTTACTTGTTGATAGGACTAGCTTTATATGGTATTGTTGAGTTCCTTGCAGTCCCTGCCTTGTGGCTTATTGTGGGCCTAATGGCCTTGGGTTTAGCCGTCACAGTGGAAGGTCTGTACGAAGTCATCTCCGGGTCCCGGTAACGAATGAACGAGCAACTCAACTGGTTCACTATTCTTCTGAATAATTGGTTCGGCGGCGCGGCCAATGCGCTGCTCAAAGCGGTGCACGTCGCTCCGGCCGACGCCGCGCATCCCATCCCGAATTTTGTCGCGGCCTCCATCGCCGTCGCGCTGCTCACTTCGCTTTTCTTTTTGTGGCTGCGTCCGCGGATTTCCGCCGATCGCCCCGGTGGCACCCAACAAGTTCTGGAAATGATGCTGACCAACCCGATGGGCCTCGGCATCCGCGACCTGCTGGAACAGAACATTCAGCATGGCGCGCGGCAGTATCTGCCGTTGGTCGGCTCGATTTCCATTTTTATTCTGTTCGCCAATCTGATTAGCGTCGTGCCGGCGTTTGAGTCGCCCACCGGTCATCCTAGCGTGCCGCTGGCCTGCGCCATGCTCACCTTCGTTTTTTACAACTGGACCGGGTTGCACCACCACGGGCCGGTGCGGTACGCCAAGCATTTTGCGGGCCCGGTCTGGCAGCTCGCCTGGTTGATTTTCCCGGTGGAAATCATCAGCCACACCGCGCGCTTGCTCTCCTTGACCGTCCGTCTGTGGGCCAACATTTTCGCCAGCGAATTGATTTACGTGATCTTTTTGGGCTTGTGCTTGGCGCCGGCCCAAGCGCTGCGGCATTCGCATCCCGCCTGGGGTGTCGCACTGGACATTTTTCCCTTGTTGATCCCGGTGGCGTTTATCGCCCTGCATATGTTTGTGGCAATTGTGCAGGCTTTCGTCTTTACCATTCTTCCCGCGCTGTACATCGGCATGGCTACCGCCGACGAGCACTAATTTAATTCTGGGTCAATTTAATTCTGGATTCATAGCATTCGGGCTTGATCGCCGACCAGTGTGAGACCGGCTGCACGAGGATGACGGGAACCACCTCCTGGCGGCACTTTTATAAAGGGAGAAACAGATGAAGAAACTAGCAGGGCTTTTCGCGTTGGTGATGGTCGCGGGTATGTCGGCCATGCCGGCGTTCGCGCAGGAAGCAGCGGCCGGCAAGCCGCCCGAGCACGTGGCGACGGCGATTGCCATCGCAGCCGGTTTGTCCATGGCCATTGCCGCGGCGTTCTGCGGACTCGGTCAGGGACGCGTGGCGGCGGCTGCCTGTGAAGGCATCGCGCGCAATCCGGGAGCAGCGGGAGAAATTCGTACGGCCATGATTCTGGGCCTGGTATTCATCGAGACCTTGGCGTTGTTCACGCTGGCCATCGTTTTCGCGAAAGTCGGGTACTAAGAAACAGTTTTGGATTTTTGGCCCGGAGGCTCGGAAGTTCGAGCTTCCGGGCCTTTTTGTTTTTGTGGTGATTTTGTTTAGGGCGCGGCGGGGTGAAGGAAATCTGCCCGGCTAAAGCCGGCCGCTACAGGTGGCGGCGGGCGCGCTCGGCGTTCATTTTGCGTTTCGGAATGGGCGGAAATCGCAGGCGAGCGTTCTCGGCGTTCGTTTAATTTTCGCGATGCGGTGGAAGCGGGCGGCGGGTTAGCGCGCGATCAGCGAGGTGGCCGCGGCGAGGGCGGCGTGCAGGACATCGCGGGGCAGGATGCCGAGATACAACGTGCCGATGGCGGCTATCGCCAGCGCGGTACCGACCGCGAGAGGAACTTTCGAGGGCGTGTAATCCTTAGACGGCTCCCAGAAATACATGGCGATGATGATGCGCAGATAATAGTAAGCGCCGATCACGCTGTTGATCGCCGCGATGATCACCAGCCAGACGATGGCTGGGCCGAACGCCGCGTGCGAATCGAGTGCGGCCTGAAACGCGAAGAATTTGCCGAGGAAACCGCCGGTCGCGGGCAGGCCCAGCAACGAAAACAAGAACAGCGAGAAACAAACCGCGAGCGCCGGCTGCCGCGTGCCGAGGCCGGCGTAGTCCGTGATTTCGAGATGTCTTTCATCCTGCTGGCCGAGGTGCGTGACGACCAGGAATGCCCCGACTTTCATGAACGTATACGCTGCCAGATAGAACAGTACGGCCGACACGCCGTAAACCGTAGCCGCCGCGAACGCGACCAGGATGTATCCCGCATGGGCGATCGAAGAATACGCCAGCATACGCTTCACGTTGGACTGCACGATAGCCGCCAGATTCCCGACGAACATGGTCAGGATGGCCGAGCCCCAGATGGCCCAGAACCAGAAATGCACTTCGCCGGGGAACGCCACGTAGAAAATCCGTAGCATTAGGGCGAAGGTCGCGGCCTTGGGCCCCGAAGCGAGCAGCGCCGTGACCGGAGTCGGCGCGCCTTCGTATACGTCCGGCCCATAAATGTGAAACGGCGCGGCGACCACCTTGAATCCGAGGCCGACGAAGATCAGCGCGAGGCCCAGAATCGAAAGTGCGGGCAGATGGCCGCTGGCGATGAGCTGATCGAGCACGGGCTGGACCTGATCGATGCGCGTGGTGCCGGTGGCGCCGTAAACCATGGCGATGCCGTACAGGAAAAACGCGGTGGCAAACGAGCCCAGAATGAAATATTTGAGCGACGATTCATTCGACTTGGTGGCGCGCTTGCGGAACCCGGCCAGGATGTAGCTCGAAATCGAGCTCATTTCCAGGCCGACGAATGCGGTCAGCAATTCGTTCGCGCCGGCCAGGATCCCCATGCCCGCGGTGGCGAAGAGCACCAGCGCGTAGAATTCGCCGCGCTGCAGGTTTTCGTCGTCGAGGTAATTGATGGCGCCGAGCACGCACAGCGCCGCCGCGCCAATGACGACGGCGTGCGCGAAAATGCTGAAAAGATCGGCGCGAATCAGTTCGTTGTAGGCGTAACCCTGGTCCAGATACATGAGCCGCAGGGAAGCGGCCGCGGCAAGTGTGCCGATGAAGGCCACCCAGCCCAGCGCGCGCTGCCGGGTGCGGCCCAGGAACGGATCGAGCAGCATGATCACGATGCCGAACAGGCACAGGATAATTTCCGGCGCGAGCCGGTGCAAATTGGAAACCTGCTCGGCGGAGAAGTGCATTACGGATTCACCTGCGCTGCCGTCGTCGCATTGACCAGCCGCGCCTGCGTGGGAGCCGCGGGCGTAAGCCGATTCCCGGCGCTATTGGGGGCTCCGAACTCGGTCGCGGCTGGCGGCGCAATACGTGTTGGCGTTGGCGCCTTGGCGTCCTGCGGCGCGCCCTCAATCTGCGTCTGGCGCACCAGATTATCGGTGGTGGCTTCCATGCGGCGCGTGAACAGTGGCGAAGCGATACCCATAAACAAAATAGCAATGGCAATGGTGACCAGAATCACGCGTTCGCGGCCGGAGGCGTCGGTCAAGCTGCGGTTTTTCTCCACGGTCACTTCGCCCAGCGCCACCCGCTGGTAGGACCACAGCAAATAAATCGCGGAAAGCACCGCGCCACTCGAAGCGAACGCGGCCCAGACGTGATGGTATTGAAATACGCCGATCAGAATCAGAAATTCTCCGATGAAGCCGTTCAACGGCGGCAACGCCAGCGACGACAGCGCAATGAACAGATAGAACGCCATGATGATCGGCATGGGATTCACCAGGCCGCCGAATTCCTTGATTTCGTAAGTGTGGCGGCGGTCGTAAATCATCCCCAGGCCCAGGAACAGCCCGCCGGTGGAAACGCCGTGGCTGATCATCTGGAAGATGGCGCCCTGAAACGAAATGGTCGTGAACGAAAAAATTCCGAGGATCACGAATCCCAAGTGGCTGACCGAAGTGTAGGCGACCAGGCGTTTGAAATTCGGCTGGATGGTCGCGACCAGCGCACCGTAAATAATGCCGATGAGCGCAAGCACGCCGATGATGTGTGCCAGGCGGTGCGCCGCGTAGGGGAACAGCGGCAGACAAAAACGCATGATGCCGTAGGTGCCCAGCTTCAGCATGACGCCGGCCAGAATCACCGAACCGGCCGTGGGCGCTTCGGTGTGCGCGTCAGGCAGCCAGGTATGGAACGGGAACAGCGGAACCTTAATCGCGAAGGCCAGGAAAAACGCGCAGAACAGCAATAGTTCGGTGGTCGGCGGCAGCGAAATTATGCCGTGCTGCAATTGCGCCTGCAGGGTGGGCAGGTCAAACGTGCCGGTCCCGTGCACGTTGCTCAGGTTGTAGAGCCACAGGATCGCCACCAGCATCAGGATCGAGCCGAACATGGTGTACAGAATAAATTTCACCGCGGCGTAGATCCGGCGGTCGTGGCCCCAGATCCCGATCATGAAGTACATCGGAATCAAGGTCAGTTCCCAGAAAAGAAAGAAGAGGAACAGGTCGAGCGAGACGAACACGCCGATCATCGCCGTTTCGATCACCAGAATCGCGATGAAGAAGCCTTTCACGTTTTCGTGGATCGAAGTCCAGGAGCAGAGAATCGCCAGCGGCGTCAAGAACGTGGTCAGCAGCACCAGGAACAGGCTGAGACCGTCGATGCCGATGTGGTAGTGGATGGCGTTGCCGATCCAGTTAGCGTATTCCGCGAATTGATAATCGGGCTGGCCCATGCGGAAGCCGGGCAGCAGGAACAGCGAAATCACAAATTCCACCAGCGAAATCACCAGCGCGACGCGGCGAATCCAAACGTGATCTTCATCGCGCAGGCAGAGCAGCGCCGGCACGCCCAGCAAGGGCAGGAAAACGATAAACGAAAGCCAGTGAGAGGCCGTAGCCACTTAGCGCACCATTCCCCAGATTCCGAGCATTAATACCGTGACGGCCACCGCGCCGATCACCACCCAGGTGGCGTAGCTGCGCGCGTTACCGGATTGAATCTGGCGCACGTGGGCCCCCGATTCGCGCATGCCGCGCCCGATGCCATTCACCGTGCCATCGATCGCGCCTTCGTCGATCACATGCCACAGCACGTTGGTGGAAATCCACAGCAGCGGCTGGACGATGACCGCGTTGTACAGTTCGTCGATGTAATATTTGTGAAGCACCAGCGTGTACAGCCCGCGTACGCTCTGCGCCAGCTTTTTGGGCGTCTCCGGGCTCTTGATGTAAAACCACCAGGCGAGCAGCAGCCCGAGCAGCGCGATGATCACCGGCATGCCGGTGAGTGCGTGCAGAAGGTCCATGCCCGCACTCGGCGCAGTGTAGTCAGGCGGAAGCAGTTCGGGGTTGAGGACCCTGGTTACCGTGTCGCCCTGCGCGGGGGCATAGGCGGCGAAAACGGGCGAAAGGAATTTATCGAAATATTCGGTGCCGCCGACCAGATGCGGAGCGGCGACCCAGCCGCCCACGGTGGAAAGAATCGCCAGGCAAATCAGCGGAACGGTCATGTTGTACGGCGATTCGTGCACGTGAACTTTATGTTCGTCGTAGCGCGGCTCGCCGAAGAAAGTGAGGAAGATCAACCGGAACATGTAGAACGAAGTGAAGCCCGCGCCGAGCAGCCCCAGCCAGTAAAACCAGAGATTGGAATGTTCGGCCGCTTCCAGAATTTCGTCCTTGCTGAAGAATCCGGCGAAACCCGGAATACCCGCAATGGCCAGCGTCGCGATGAACATGCACCAAAACGTGATCGGAATTTTAGTGCGCAGGCCGCCCATGTGCGGCATTTCCTGGTCGCCGCCCATGGCGTGAATCACGCTGCCGGCCGCGAGAAACAGCAGGCCCTTGAAGAACGCGTGAGTCATCAAGTGGAACACGCCCGAAGCGTAAGCGCCGACGCCGAGGCCCAGGAACATATAGCCGAGCTGCGAAACCGTGGAATACGCCAATACTTTCTTGATGTCGGTCTGCACCAAGCCGATGGTCGCGGCAAAAAACGCGGTGAGCGCGCCGATCATGGCGACAATAAACATGGCGAACGGCGCGCGCGAGAACAGCGGATTCATGCGCGCCACCATGTACACACCGGCGGTAACCATGGTCGCCGCGTGAATCAGCGCGCTGACCGGCGTAGGGCCTTCCATCGCGTCCGGCAGCCAGACGTACAGCGGAATCTGCGCGGACTTGCCAACGGCGCCAATAAAGAGCAGCAAACTGATTCCGGTCAACACGCCTGCGGGGCCAAAGGCTTCGACCGGCATCCCCGCGGCTTGCTTAAAAACCGTGACGAAATCCACGGAATGAAAAGTCCAGAACAGGAACAGAATGCCGATGGTGAATCCCAAGTCGCCGATGCGCGTGGTGATAAAAGCTTTCTTGCCGGCGCTGATCGCGGACTGCTTCAGGAACCAGAAACCGACCAGCAGGTAGCTGCACAGGCCCACGCCTTCCCAGCCCACGAACATCAGCACCACGTTCGAGGCCAGCACCAGCGTCAGCATGAAAAATACGAACAGGTTCAGGTAGGAAAAGAAACGGTAGTAGCCGTCTTCATGCGCCATGTAGCCGGTGGAATAAATGTGCACCAGCAGGCTGACGAAAGTGACCACGAACAGCATGACCACGGTGAGCTGATCGACCTGCAGCGAGAAGTCAACTTTGAAAATTCCCGCGGTAATCCAGGTGAAGTAGTTGCGGATCCAGGGAATCTGCTCCGGCGAAAGCTGCGCGAATTCGCGAACCGCTTCCATGGCGGTGAGGAAGGCGAGCGCGATGGACCCGATGCCGATGGAGTTGACCACCGGCTTTGAGCAGTTTTTGCCCAGCAGGCCATTCAGGGCCGCGCCCAGCAAGGGCAGCGCGATGATGATCCAGAGATGATCGAGTATCGGCATTAGAATTTGAGCAAGTTGATGCGGTCGATGTTCAGCGTCTGGCGGTTCTGATACACGGTGATGACGATCGCGAGGCCCACCGCCGCTTCCGCCGCCGCTACCACGATCACAAAAAACACAAAGACCAGGCCGTCCAGCTGATTGTGCGCGCGGGCAAAAGCCACGAACGCCAGGTTCACCGCGTTGAGCATCAATTCAATCGCCATGAAAATGGTGATGATGTTGCGTTTGAAGACGAACGCGATGACGCCCAGGCCGAAAAGAATCGCGCTGAGCACCAGATAGTAGGAGACCGGAACCACGCTCATCATTGGGGGTCGTCCCTCTTGGCCAGGACCAGCGCGCCGAGAATCGCAATCAGAATCAAAATCGAAGTGGCCTCAAAAGGGAACACGTACTGATTGAAAAGCATCCGCGACATTTCTTCGGTGGAAACGGAAGTAGCCGAGGCCAGCGAACCATTGGCGATTTCCTGGCCGATCGCTGAACGGAACATCCAGTGCGCGAATTCCAGCAGCAGGAAAATGCCCAGCGGCAAGCCGGCATATTTCGCCAGCTTGCTCCAGTCGGTGCGTTCTTCCGCCCCGGCGTTGAGCAACATGATGACAAAGACGAACAGCACCATGATCGCCCCGGCGTAAACGATCACCTGCACGGCGGCGATGAATTCCGCGCCGAGCATCAGGTACAGCACCGCCAGCGAAATCATCACCAGCACCAGCGCCAGCGCGCTATGAATCGGTTCCTTGGCGACGATCAGCATCAGCGCGCCCAGCACGGCGATGAAGGCGAAAACAAAAAAGACGATGAAGGGCAGGCTCATCCGTGACCTACCAACAGCGGCCACACTTTGATCAGGGCCGTGATCACCAGGTTCGCCAGCGCAACAGGCAACAAAAATTTCCAGCCAAAAGCCATGAGCTGGTCATAGCGGAAGCGAGGCAGCGTGGCGCGCATCCAGACGTAAAAAAACATGATCGCGCCGATTTTCACGCAGAACCAGAAAGGACCCTGAATCGCGTCGCGCACCACCGGTATGAAGCAACCCAAGGTAATGGCCAGAGCGCCGGCGGTGATGACGATCAGCTGAATCTTGGCGATACCGCGCGCCACCACAAACGTGTCGTAGATCAGGTAAATTGCCAACAACGCCAGTAACACCGCGGGCAAATAGACCATGAACGTCCAGCTATCGGGGAACGGAGAGAGCCAGCCGCCCAGGAACAGAATCGTCGCGAGCGATGACACCGTAATCATGTTCGCGTACTCGGCCATGAAGAACATGGCGAANNATCGAACGGCACGCGGTTGGTTTCCGCCACCGCCGAAGTGAAGTAGCACAGGAAGCCGATGATCTGCGGCACGATATTCCAGCGCGGGATGAAATGCAGGTAGTAGCCGCGCTGGCCTTCGATCATGGTGTTGAAATTCAAAGTATTGGCCAGCAAAACCACGCCGACCACCGACAANNTCGTAGCTGATCATCTGGGCCGAGCTGCGCAGCCCGCCCATCAACGGATATTTGCTGTTCGACGACCAGCCGGCCAGCGCCACGCCGTACACGCCGATCGAAGTGATGGCAAAAACGAACATCAACCCGATGCCGGTGTTAGAGACCACGAAAATCGGCACGCCCATCCAGGTAAGGCTCGGCGGGCCAAAGGGAATCAGCGCAATGGTGGTCAGGCCCAGGGCCAGGGCCAGAAACGGCGCCAGGATGTAGAGAAACTGGTCCGCACCGGGCGGCGTGAGATCTTCCTTGAACAGGAATTTCACTCCGTCGGCCAGCGGCTGCAGCAGTCCATGCGCGCCAACTTCCGTCGGCCCCCATCGCGACTGGATGTGGGCGATCAGTTTGCGTTCAAACCAGGTGAGGTACGCCAGCGCCGTTAGAACAATAAATAAAAGCAGCGCGATCTTGACTAGCGATACCACCAGGACTGGATGGTTGGTGATGAAATCCACGGTGTGTCTTTGGCCTCTTTCGTTGATGCGAGCTTGGAACAGTAACGGCCCAGGGTGCCGCTCGTAAAGAGAAAATCGTTGGACGAAAAAATATTTTCCAGCGGCACGTCGTACGAATTTTCGGTCGACTTGCAGCTGGCAGTGGATTCCTGCGCGCGACCGGAGAGCAAGGCAGCCATGGACAACTCATAACCCGGAACATTCTGGCGAATTTCTTCGAAGGCCGCTTCGGCCGTGCGCAATTTGATCGGCGCGCCGAGGCCCAGCATCCCTAACTGGTGCGAAAGGATGCGGATCAAGTCGAAATCGCTGCGCGGCCCCTGCGGATCGATCGAGCGATGGGTCATCTGCACTTCGCCCGCGGTGTTGGTCATGGTGCCGTCTTTTTCGTAAGTCGAAGCGGCGGGCAACACCACATCCGCGCGCAGCGCGGTTTCGGTGAGGAACATGTCGTGGACCACCAGCAATTCCAGGCCGGCCAGGCGATCTGGCTGCGAAACCGCGAAAGTTTTCACTGGATTCGCGCCGACGACATACAGCGCTTTCAATTTTCCGGCGGCCGCTGCTTCCATCATCGCGCGAGCGGTAAGTCCGGGCGTCGCCGAAATTTCCGCGCCCCAAATCTTGCCGTAGCGGGTGCGTTCCGAGGCATCGGCGAGCGATGCGTAGCCCGGCAGGCGATCAGGCAGCACACCCATATCGGCCGCGCCGCGCGAATTGGCGTAATCGCCGAGCGCCAGGTACTTCGTTTTGCCGCCGAGGCGCGAACCGAAAGCGACCAGATCCCGAATCGCCGCGCCCTGAATGCCAGCGCCGAAAATAATCAGAACATCGGAGGCCTTCTCGATCGCTTCCTTGATCTTGGCCAGCGATTGCGCCTCACGCTCCGGGAAGTCGCCCTTGCCGGTGGCCAGCCAGGCAACCGCGTTGCGTTCGCCATTCTTGCCGACTTCCGCGACGATCGCCGCCTGGCGGAAAATGTTGCTCTCCATGCCGTTGATGACGAACAACTGCGTCGCGTGATGTCGTACACCGGTGCGAATCTGCCAGGCGACCAGCGGATTCTGCTGGGTCACGTCGTTGCCAATCAGTAAAATATTCTGCGCGGTGTAGACATCTGCCATGGTGCCCAGCGCATTTTTCGCGTTGGGACCCAAGGCCGCAGCGAGACCCGCGTAGTCCGCGGTGCGGTGATGATCGATGTTATTGGTGCCCAGCGTCGCGCGTGCGAAACGGTTCAGTAGATAATTTTCTTCGTTGGTGGTGTGATTTGAACCAATCACGCCCATCGCGTTCGCGCCGTGCTGGTCCTTGACCTGCTTCAAACGCCGCGCCACTTCCTCCAGCGCGTCTTCCCAACTGGCGGGTTCGAGCTTGCCGTTTTTGCGGACCAGCGGCTGGCGAATGCGTTCCGGATTCGAGGTGAAGTCGAAACCGAAGCGACCCTTGCCGCACAAAAATTCGCCGTTGATCCCGGAATGATCGCGATTGTTCGCGCGCAGAATTTCGTTGTTGCGCACGCTCAACGTGGTCTTGCAGCCATTCGAGCAGTGCGTGCAGGGATTTGGTACGTAAGTCATTTCCCAGGGCCGCGTTTGGTACCGATACGTCCCGCTGGTCAGCGCGCCTACCGGGCAGATGTCGATGCACATGCCGCATTCTTCGCAAGCCAGATTGCCCGGTTCGTTCGGGATGATCACCGAATTCACCCCGCGCTGGGCCACGCCCAACGCCTTCACGTCCATGCCTTCATCGCAAACGCGCACGCAGCGGAAACACATGATGCAGCGCGGCGCGTCGTAATACACCAGCGGCGACCACTTTTCTTCGGGCCAGTGCAGCTTTTCTTCGGTGAAGCGGCTGTGATCCAGGCCGTAACGGAAAGTCATGTCCTGCAGTTCGCACTCGCCGCCTTTATCGCAGACCGGGCAATCGAGTGGGTGATTCGAGAGCAGAAACTCGATCATGTTCTTGCGCGCGTTGTGGACTTGCTCGGTGTCTGATTTGACCACCATGCCTTCAGTCGCGACCAGGGTACAGGCGGTCTGCAGCTTCGGCATTTTTTCCACTTCCACCAGGCACATGCGGCAGGCGGCCTGCAGCGACAAGCCCGGGTAATAGCAAAATGAAGGAACTTCGACGCCTTGTTGCTTCGCGGCTTCGATTACCAGCGAGCCCGGAGCCGTGGTCACCGGCTGCCCGTTCAGCATGAACGTAATCTGTTTCTGGTCGGCCATAATTTCCTAGTCAGCCCCCACGAGGTTCCCGGCGTCTTTATACGCGCACTTGCCGTGGAGATGGTCTTCAAATTCGCTGCGCCATTTTTTCACGATGCTGATGGTCGGCATGGCCGCAGCATCACCCAAAGCGCAAAAGGTGCGGCCGAGCATATTCTGGGAGAGTTCGTCGATCAACGGAATGTCTTCGCTGCGCCCGCCGCCATCGTGGAAGCGGTCGAGCAACTTGCGCAGCCAGGCCGTGCCTTCGCGGCAGGGAATACACCAGCCGCAGGATTCGTGCGCATAGAAATGCATGATGCGCCGCGCGAAATCGACCATGCAGGTGTCTTCATCCAGGATCACGGTGCCGCCGGAACCCAGCATCGAGCCGATCTTGGCCACCGAATCGTAATCGAGGTTTACGTCGATTTCGTCGGCGGAGAGCAGCGGGCAGGAACTGCCGCCCGGAACCACGGCTTTTAGTTTTTTGCCGTTGCGAACGCCGCCAGCCACGTCATAAATCAGCTTGCGCAGCGGAAAGCCCAGCGGCAATTCGTAAATCCCCGGCTTGTTCACGTGGCCGGAAATCGAATAGAGCCGCGTTCCGCCGTTTTTCGGCGTGCCCAGGCTGGCGTACCAGTCGCCGCCTTTGCGAATAATTGCCGGGACCGTGCTCAGCGATTCGGCGTTATTGATGATCGTGGGGCAGCCGTATAGCCCGACGACCGCAGGGAAGGGCGGCTTGATGCGCGGATAGCCGCGTTTGCCTTCGAGCGATTCCATCAGCGCCGATTCTTCGCCGCATTCGTACGCGCCCGCACCGGTATGCGTGGCCAGCTCGAAATCAAAACCTGAGCCCATGATGTTTTTGCCGAGATAGCCGCGCTGGTAGGCTTCGGCCAGCGCCGTTTCCATGATGTCGATGATGTAGCGGTATTCGCCGCGAATATAGATGTAGCCCTGATTGGACCCGATCGCCCGTCCGGCGATGATGCAGCCTTCGATCACCTGGTGCGGATCCATTTCCAGCAGGGGACGGTCTTTCGAAGTTCCGGGTTCGCTCTCGTCCGCGTTGCACAGCACGTATTTCGGCTTGGGATTATCTTTGGGAACGAAGCTCCATTTCAGTCCGGTAGGGAAGCCGGCTCCGCCGCGCCCACGCAGGCTGGATTTTTTCATTTCGTCGATGATCGTTTCGGGCGTCATCTGCTTCAGCGCTTTCTCCAGCGCTTTGTAGCCGTCGTTTTGCAGGTAAACGTCGATCGAGCGCGAATTGGGAATGCCAAAGCGCTGGCTGATGACTACCACTTCGTTCGGGTTCCGTTCGTGCAGCGCGCCGGAAATAACCGGCACCGGCTTGGGCTTCTTGCCATCCTGAATCTGCTCGAAAATCACGTCGACTTTGTCATTATCGAGGTTCTCGAAGAAATCGAAATTCACCTGAATCGCGGGAGCGCCGGTGCAGGCCCCAATACATTCCACTTCTTCCAGCGAAAACGTGCCGGAAGGGGAAACTTCGCGGTTGCGGATGCCTAGGCGCTTCTGCACGTGCGCGTACAGTTCATTCCCGCCGCGCAGCATGCACGAAATGTTGGTGCAGACCTGCACGTGGTTCCGGCCCACCGGCTTGCGCCGCAACATCGAATAGTAGGAAAGGGTTTCGGTGACCTGAGTCATGTTCAGGTCGAGCCGCTGGGCGATGTCTTCCAGCAATTCGTCGCTGAGCGCCGGGAAAAAATCCTGCGCGTACATCATCATCGGGATCAGCGCCGAGCGCTTTTGCGCCGGCGGGTAGCGGCTGATCAGAGTTTTAAACTTCTCTTCGAGTGCTGCAGGCAGTTGCATAAATCCCTTTGTATTGGTGCTAACCAGGACGAACTAGCGATCGACTTCGCCGAGCACGATATCCGTCGTGCCGATGCAGGCCACGACGTCGGCGATCAACCGGCCTTCGCAAAGCGCCGGCAAAGATTGCAAATTGACGAATGAAGGCGTGCGGAACTTTACGCGCGCCGGCTTGGCCGAACCGTCGCTCTTCACGAATACGCCCAGCTCGCCGCGCGGCGATTCGATCGCCTGATACACCTCGCCGGCCGGCGGGGTAAAGCCTTCGGTGAAAATCTTGAAATGGTAAATCAGCCCTTCGATCGAGGTCTTCATCTCTTCCCGCGACGGCGCAATGATTCCGGGCAATTCCGCGCGGAAGGGCCCCTCGGCCGGGATTTTGTCGATGGCCTGCCTGACGATCTTGATGCTCTCGCGAATTTCGGCGACGCGCACCTGATAACGCGCGTAGCAATCGCCGGCATTTTGGGTCTGAATGTTGAAATCAAATTCTTCGTAGCTCGAATAGGGGAACGCCTTGCGCACGTCGTAAGCGATGCCACTCGCGCGCAATAGCGGGCCGGTGCAGCCCAGCGCGATCGCATCCGCGGCGCTCATCAGCCCCACGCCTACCGTACGGCCCAGCCAGATTTTGTTTTTGGTCAGCAGGTCTTCGTATTCGTCGATGTGGCCCGGCAGGTTGTTGATCACCCGCCGTACGCGATCCAGCCAGTCGGCGGGCGGCTCGAGGGCCAGGCCGCCGGGACGGAAAAAGCTGGTCATCATTCGCTGGCCCGACAAATATTCGAAAATCTTCAGGATTTCTTCGCGCTCGCGAAAGGTATAAAGGAAGACGGTCATCGCGCCCAGGTCGATGGCATGCGTGCCCAGCCAAACCAGGTGCGAAGCGCAGCGCGTCAATTCCGCCAGCAGCACGCGGATGTACTGCGCGCGCTTCGGAACTTCCACGCCCAAAATCTTCTCCACCGCCAGGCAGTAGCCCAGATTATTCGAAAGCGGCGCCAGATAATCGATGCGGTCGGTCAGGGTCACAATCTGCGAATAGGTTTTCGCCTCGCAGGATTTCTCGATGCCGGTGTGCAAATACCCAATCACCGGCTGGGCCTTGACCACGATTTCGCCGTCCATCTCCAAAATCACGCGCAACACCCCGTGCGTCGACGGGTGCTGCG
>PMHK01000028.1:39374-39559 GCA_003156635.1 Acidobacteriota bacterium
CGGATGCGCTCGCGGCGGTCCAAGGAAACCAGGTGGTAATTGATTTCAAAGCGCGGCTCCATGGGGAACCGGTCGGTGGGCGTGATATCCGCCAGCAGCGAAAAACGCAGGGAGGGCTCAGTACACAGATACTCGCAGGCGCGACGGAGACTTTCCCGGGGGACGACCACCGTCGTTTCGCCCCG
>PMHK01000028.1:39581-49356 GCA_003156635.1 Acidobacteriota bacterium
GCTTTCGCGTCCCAGTCCCGCAGCTTCTTTACCACTGGGTTTTTATCGGTTTCCTGTGGTCCCACTTTGCTTTTATTTCTCCCGGACGGCTTAGCGGCTCCAGTCGAGCGCGCCCTTCTTCCAGAGATAAATGTAACCGGTCAGCAGAATGGCGATGTATAGCACCATTTCGATGAATCCGAACACCTTTAAGTCGCTATAAACCAGCGCCCAGGGGTACAAGAAAATTGCTTCGATATCGAAGAGAATAAAGAGCAGCGCCACCATGTAGAACTGCACGTGGACCGGCTCGCGCGCATCGCCGGTGGGCTTGATGCCGCACTCGTACGGCATGTCTTTTTCCCGCGAACGCTTGTGTTTTCCTACCAGGGTGGACAGCACCAGCAGGGCTCCCGCCATGCCGCAGGCGAGTATAAACATCAGCAACAACGGGCCATAACTGTCGAGGTAATTAGCGTTCATTTTCTTGGCGCTGGTATAATAACGAGCGAAACGCAGCCGGTCAAATGAAGTCTCGTTAACTTCAAATTTTATTTGTTCGTTTCTTTTGATTCGGCGCGAAGGAAAGAAGGTGTCGCGGCGCAATGAGCTCCGGCTTCAACACGGACATCAAGGTCGGCGAGCAGGTTTTTCACGTGCAGACCGAAGATCGTGGCCCCAGCCACCCGGCCATCGACACACTGGTGTATCAAAGTGGGCGCATCCTGCACCGGAAGTCTTCTAATTATGAGGATTTCGCCGGTTCGCCGTCGTTTACTCCCGAATTGTTGCACCAGCGGGTACAGGACCAGCACCGCGCGGTGATAGAAGCTTTGCGCTCCGGCGCTTTGGACGCTGAAATCGTCGCCGCGACGGAAGCCTCCAGCCCGGCGGCGGCGCGTCCGGCCGGCATCCAGATCCAGTTGCTGAATCCGGGGTCCTGGCTGAGCGCCGGGAAAGTGTCTCTGGAGTTAGAGGTTTCGCGCCGCACTGACCGCCGCCCACAGCCCGGAGCCCAGGTGGACGCCATCATCGAAGGCGCATTGCGCGACGGCACCCATTCCACCCAAAGCGACGAACTGGGGCGCGCGCAAATTCAGTTTCCGCTGCCGCCGCTGGGCAAGGGCGATCTCGCGCTGGTCATTCAAGCCAAAGCCGATGCCCACCAGGACGAAATTCGTTTTTCAATGCGCACCCGCCAAAAACCCGCCGAAGCGGAAGCCACCAAGCCGCTATAGGGTGAGAATTTTCCGATGAAGATCAAGATCAACGGGGAAGCGCAGGAAATTCCGGAGGGACTGAACGTCACCGCCATGCTCGAACATTTGGGGATGGGTAACAAGCGCGTGGCGATCGAACGCAATCTCGATATTTTGCCGCGCACCGAATGGAACGCCACGGCGGTGCAGGCCAACGACACTTTCGAAATTGTGCATTTTGTCGGGGGCGGCTAAGCAGCGCTACCGAAACTCCGACCCTTATTTTCTTCGAGTGAACTTAAACACCCTCTTCGTGTCGTGACCTTTTTCGTGAATCGTCCAGGTTTCGGTGAAATGCTCGGCATCATCGATCTGCAACACCAGGTGATGCAGGTGCGTATCCTCCGGACTGGCCAGATTCGTCGCGCCGGTGAAGGTAAACGCGAATTCGTCGGCTGTCGCTGTTACCGCCGGACTTTCCATTTTTGGCTGATTGCCCTTCGAGCAGTAATGCGTTAAGGCCACGCGGCTTCCGTCCGGCGTGTACATCGTCACCATTTCCTTGTCCTTATCGCTTTGAAAGGTTTCTTCGAGCGCCGTGTCGTTGGAAACCAGCCGGAAGGTGCTGGTCACCGGCTTGCCGCTTTCGTCGGTACCCTGCCATTCGCCCGCCAGAACTTTCAGCCGATCGAAACCGCCTGCGGGCTTGCTCGGAGTTTGCGCGTGCAGTGTGCCCAGAGACAGGACAATCATCGGCGTGACCAGCATCGTAAATTTGACTTTCATTTCGCCTCCCGCAAATTTCTACGGTTCCACCAAGGCCCCGCCGCGCATCGCTGGATTACTTCTTCCGCACAAAATTAAACGTGCGTTTGTTGTCGCCCTTCTTTTCCCGAAACGTCCAGGTCTCACTGAAGTGATCCGCATCGTCAATCTGCAGCACCAGGCGATGCATGTGCGACGCATCCGGAGTCGGCAGGTTCGTCGCGCCGGTGAAGGAAAAAACAAATTCGTCGGTAGCGCCCGCTACCGCCGGAGTTTCCATGCGCGGCTGATTGCCCATCGAGCAGTAGTGGGTCAGCGCCACCCGGCTGCCATCGGCGGAGTACATCGTAATCATTTGATTGTCTTGGCCGGTTTGAAAAGTCTCCTGCAGCGCCGTGCGATTCGACACTAGCCGGATATTATTCGTAAACGGTTTTCCGTCCTCACCGGTTGCGACCCAGTCGCCCACCAATATTTTTAGCCGGTCAAATCCGCTGTCCGTGGCTTTGGCCGGAGATTGCGCGTAAGCCGCAATCGCGATGAGCAGCAATGAACCCACGATCGACGCAAATCCTTTTTTCATTTCGCACCTCCGGAATCCGATTCCGATCAGGCCGGCAGCTTGGACAGTAGCTCGCTGAGTGAATCCAGGCAACCGGTCCATCCACGCTGGTGATCTTCGACCTGTTTCGCGTTCGGCAGCAATTCGTGGGTCAGTTCGATTTCGGTCGAGCCCTGGCGGTCGTGAAACTGGAAAGTTACCAAAGTTCCTTCGAGCCCGTCATCCGATCGTTTTCCGTCCGGGCCCAAATGTTCGTAGCTCCAGCTGAATTTAATTTTTTCGGGCTTCACGATTTCCAAATAAGTATTGCGCATGGCGTAGACCTGTCCGTTCGGCGTGCGAATCTCCAGATCGAAGCCGCCGCCCACCCGGAAGTCGAACTTGGTGTAGCGGATCTCGTGATTCTTCGCGTCGCGGCACATCCACTGGTTCATCTGCTCCTGCTGGGAAAACGCCGCGAAGACGCGTTCGCGCGGGAATGGCATGGTGCGCTTCAAGCGCAGAGTCAGCGGCGACGCGATTTTTTGTGCTTCGGCCATGGCTGTTTCTCCTTCTCGGTGGAATTTTCCAAATAGCGTTGCAGCGAATCGAGCTGCGCTTCCCAGAATTGGCGGTAGTGCGCCATCCAGTCGGCGGCGCTTTTCATCGGCGCGGCCTCCAGCCGGCAACGATGCACTCGCCCGTCCTTGCTGCGGGCTACCAGGCCCGCCGATTCCAGCACGCGCAAATGTTTCGATACGGCAGGCAATGACATGTCGTAGGGCTTGGCCAGTTCGGTCACCGAAGCTTCGCCCGTGGCCAGCCGCGCCAGAATGCCGCGGCGGGTCGCGTCGGACAGCGCGGCGAAGGTCGAATCCAGCGCCCGTTGATTGTTAACCATATGGTTTAGTATTGTCCCGAAGCCGACCGCGGTCAAGAGGAAACTTGGGACTTAGCATCGGTTGGGGTAAAGAGGTCTAGAGATCGGGCAGCAGGTGCCCCATCTTTTCCTGCTTGGTGCGCAAATACGATTTCGAATGATGGCTGGTGCGCGGCCGGCAGGGAACTCGTTCGACGACGCGAATGCCGCCCTGCTCGAGCTGGGTCACCTTGTCCGGATTATTGGAAAGCAGCCGCACCGCCTGAATGCCGAGAGACTTCAGCGCTTCGGCGGCGAATTCATAATCGCGCGCGTCGTCGGCGAAGCCGAGTTTGCGGTTCGCCTCCACCGTGTCGAGCCCGGCGTCCTGCAACTCATACGCCTTCAATTTATTGATCAACCCGATTCCGCGGCCTTCCTGCGGCAAATACAGCACGAGGCCGGAAGGTTCTTTGGCAATCTTGCGCAACGAAAATTCCAGTTGTGCGCGGCAATCGCAGCGCTGCGAAGTGAAAACATCGCCGGTCAGGCATTGCGAATGTACTCGTACCAGCGGCGCCTTCTTGTCGTTGCCATTCGCTCCGCTCGCGATTTTCCCGTGCTGAATCGCCACGGCTTCTTCGCCCGGTTTTCCCTCAATGCCGAAAATCCGGAAATTGCCGAAACCGGTAGGCAACGACGCGGCCGCGACGACCCGGACCGCGCCTTTCTTGCTGGTTTTGATTTTTCGCTTCATGGAATCCTTGAGTATAACAGGCGGGCCCAGCCTGCCATGGTCGACGATTCGCCGCCGGCGCTGCGCGAACCTATCCTGTGTTGTGGAGACCGGCGGCAATGCCGTTGATCGTGGCGCCCAATGCGTTGTCGCGCTCATCGGTTTGTGGTCCGGTGCGCTTCCTGCGCAGCAGTTCCACTTGGATTAGACTCATCGGGTCTACATATGGATTCCGCAAACGGATCGATTGCGCCAGCACCGAATTGCCTTCCAACAGGTCATCCTGGGCAGTTACCGTCAACAACATGCGCCGGGTGCGCTCGAATTCCTCAGAGAGCACGCCGAACACGCTTTCCCGCAATTTTTCGTCGGCCACGAGAGTCGTCGCATAAAGATGCGCGATCTCCATATCCGCTTTGGCCATGGCGATCTCCACATTGCGCGCCAGATCCGAGAACAAAGTGAACGACTTCATCATTTCTTTCAGCCGCGTCACGTACTCCGGACTTTTCGCCGCATAGCGATCGAGTGCGTAGCCCACGCCAAACCAGGCGGGTACCGCATGCCGGCTTTGCATCCATCCAAACACCCAGGGAATCGCGCGCAGGTCGGCGAGTTCGCGGCTCTGCGACCGTCGCGCCGGCCGTGAGCCCATGCGCGCAAAAACCAGTTCGTTCACCGGCGTGGCCTGCTCGAAATACTCCAGAACTTGCGGATTCTCGGCGATGTGTTGGCGGTAAAACGAATATGCGTCGCGGGAAATTTCCTCCATCGCCTCGTCCCACTTGCGATCGTCGTGCGCGGTGCGCCCGCTCGGCCGGGTCAAGGCCTCGAGGGACGCAGCGACCATCAGCTCCAGATTCCATTCGGCCAGCACCGGGTCGGAATATTTCCAGTTCAGCACTTCGCCCTGCTCGGTGATGCGAATCTCGCCCGAAAAATCGCCCACCGGCTGCGCCAGAATGGCGCGATGCGTGGGGCCGCCGCCCCGGCCCACGGTTCCACCGCGTCCGTGAAACAAACGCAGTTTCACGCCGCACTCGCGCGCCACCTGGTGCAGCTCGCGATGCGCTTTCTGCAATTCCCAGGTGCTGGTAATCATCCCGCCGTCCTTGTTCGAATCGGAATAGCCCAGCATCACTTCCTGCTCGCGGTTCCAGGAATCGAGCAGCGGCGCATATTCCGGCGAGGTCCAGACCGCGCGCATGATTTTTCCTGCGTCGCGCAGCGAATCGATCGATTCGAAAAGCGGCACCGGCATCAATCCGGGATCGTCTCCCGAAGCAGCTACTTGCACGCCGCAAAGTTTCGCCAGTCTCAGCCAGTCGAAGATGTCGTTCGCCGATTCGGTCCCGCTGATCACGTAAAGACGGATCGCTTCGGGCGGATACAATTTTTTCAGTTTCGCCACCATGCGGAAGGTGTCGAGCACGTCGCGGGTGCGTTCCGCTTTCACCGCCAGCCCCGAACCCGGCTTCGCGGTTTCCGCCGCGGCAATTTCGGCCAGCGCCGCCGCATGCACTTTGGCGTGCTGGCGAATGTCCAGCGTGTGCAGATGGAACCCGAAAGTCTTCACCGTGCGCAAAAAAGGATCGACGATCAATTCCGCCAGCCGCTCGCCGCCATTTTCCGCGAGGCTGGACCGGACCAATTCCAAATCGCGCACCAATTCATCCGGCGATTGGTACGCGCGCGAATTCCGCGATTCATCGCGGCTGTACTGCAAACGAATCCGCACGAAATCCACGAACTGCCGGGTCAACTCCGTCTCCGAGATCCACTTTCCCAGCGACGGTTCATCGCCCATGATCGACTGGTACGAACCCAGCGCACTGCGTAACTCGCTCGAACATCCCGTCTGCCGCAGCGACGAACTCAACTGATCGATCAGCCGCGCAATTTCCTGCAAATAAGAATCGAGCACCACCCGCCGCGCCATTTCCAGCGCGTCGGCGGTCGATTGCGGCGTCAGCAAAGGATTTCCGTCGCGGTCGCCACCAATCCACGAACCAAAACGAATCACCTCGCCGATTTCGTCGTGCCCCAACTCGGCGCCGTAGACCGCCCGAAACGATTCCGCGAACTCCGCATACACTTTCGGCAGCGTCTCAAACAGGGTCATCGGGTAGTGATCCAGGCCCATGCGGACCTCGTCTATCACCCCGGGCTTTTTCATGCGCACTTCGTCGGTCTGCCACAGCGAAGTAATTTCCGCCAGGATCAATGTTTCCAGATCTACCGCGTCCGCTTCGGGCAAGGGCAGGCGATCCAGATTTTCCAGATGCTGGGCGATCCGCCGGCGAGTCATCAACACCGTGCGCCGCGCCACTTCGGTGGGATGCGCGGTAAAAACCGGCACGATTTTTACTTTTTGCAGCGCGGCCAGCGCGTCGGCGGCGGGAATTCCCGCGTCACGCATGCGCAGCAGGGTCCCGCGAAACGATCCGGCCAGCGGCGGCTGACCGGTGTTCAATTTCGCCGCGCGGCGGCGGCGCTTGCGGTGATTGGTTTCAGCCAGATTGGTCAATTCGAAATAAATCGCGAACGCTTTGGTCACGCGATACGCGTCGTGCAACTCCATTTTCCCAATGACATCACGGGCGTGCGTCATCAGCGAATTTTTCGCAGTCGCCGCGGTGCCCGGATCTTCTTCACGTTGCTGGATCAAAAGCCGCCGCAGTTCCTCCACTTTTTCCAGTAACCCTTCGCCGCCCTGCTCGACCAGCACGCGGCCCAGCAGCACGCCCAGCGAGCGCACGTCGCGCCGCAGCGGCGTTTCTTTTTCCGGATCGCCCGTGCCGGCGGTCAGCTCCGCCAGGCGCTTAGCTTGATCCTTGGCACTCCACAGTGGCTCCATGTGCTTACATCATGACGGCAGCGCGGCAGCAGCCGCAAGCGGAAGCTACATGAATCGACGCACGACCACGTCGCTTGCTTTACATCGCTGGCCGCTTTGGCTAACGTAGCTCGGAGCAGTGCGGGCAGGTGCGCGAGCGAAATGGATCCACTTTTCTCCGGAAAAGACCTACTTTTTGCGATGATTTTGAAGGTCGGCTTCGCCGCCGCCCTGGCCGCGCTGCTGGTGCGTTTCCGCCCGTTCCGCAATCTTCTGTTCACCGAAATCCGCGACTCCGACCAAAAAGTAATGTTGCTGCTGTTCCTCACGCCGCCGCTGGCCATCGGCGTGGTGCTGCGCCTGGTGGGCGGCTACCGGTTTTTCGATCTCACCCTGGAAGGTTCGTTTCTGATGGGCCTGATCGGCGGCCGCATCGTCGGCCTGCTCGGCGGGTCGCTGATCAGCCTGCCCGCCTTCGGCAATCACGAATGGCTTTCGAGTCCGCTGGCCGCGCTGGTAGGTTTAATCGCCGGCACCGTGCGCGAGGTGATGCCTGAAAAAGAAGACATCTGGCATTTCGGCCCGTTTCTCTTCGTCAATATTCCGCAGTGGATCTGGCGCTACTTCCGTTTTCGCAAAGGTAACTGGGCCATGCTGCCGCTGTTCACTTGCGTCGCGCTGACCGTGGGCCAAATCGAACTCGCCGACGCCGTTCCGCGCCACTGGCTCTTCTCCTGGCACCCGACCAACTGGGGCTACTCGCTGCTGGTCGTGATGTCCTCGATGATGAGCGTGGCCATGGCCATCAAAATCTGGAACAACACGCGCANNGCTTCGATCCGGACATGGCCCGGGGCGTGGTGTTGAAGCTTTCGAATATTTTGCGGAGGCTGCTGCGCAAGCATGAGACCTTCGTCCCGCTGCGCGAAGAACTGGCCTTCATCGACGACTATCTCGACATCGAAGTAATCCGCTTCGGCCGCGACAAGCTGCAAATCTTCAAGGACATCGACGAAGATTCGCTCGAAACTTTTGTGCCCAGCATGTTGTTGCAGCCCATGGTGGAAAATTCCATCAAGCACGGCCTGGCGCCGCGCCTCGAAGGCGGACAGATTCATCTCCGCGCGCGCAATGTGAATGGCCGCCTGCTGATCGAAATCGAAGACAACGGTATGGGCATTTCGCCGGAGCGTCTGGCCGAGGTTTATGGCGGCGGAATCGGCATTACCAACGTGCACGAACGCCTGCGTCTGCTCTACGGCGACCAGTTCAAGATGAATATCCGCAGCAAGGAAGGCGAAGGCACCCAGATCCACATCGAAATCCCCGAGCTGGCCACCGCCGAGCCTTTCGCCGCTTTTCCCTAGCTTCCAGGGAATTCAATTCGAATCGCCGGGCAGCGCGATGTTAAGTTCAGCCGCGCCGCGCGGCCTCGATCTTGGCGATGTCGATATTCTTCATGGTCATCATCGCCGCGAAGGCGCGCTTGGATTCGGCACCACCGGCCGAGAGCGCATCGACCAGCGCACGCGGAGTGATCTGCCAGGAAAGGCCCCAGCGGTCCTTGCACCATCCGCATTGGCTTTCCCCGCCGCCGTTGCCAACGATCGCGTTCCAGTAGCGGTCGGTCTCGTCCTGATTGTCCGTGGCGATCTGAAAAGAAAATGACTCGTTAGGCTTGAACATCGAGCCGCCGTTGAGCCCGAGGCAGGGGATGCCGACGACGGTGAACTCCACGGTCAGCACATCGCCGGCCTTGCCGCCGGGATAGTCGCCCGGCGCCTGGTGCACCGCGGTGACTTTGCTGTCGGGAAAAGTGGCCGCGTAGAATTGCGCCGCATCCAGCGCGTCTTGGTCATACCAGAGGCAAATCGTGTTCTTGGGCTTCATGCTTTTATGCTCCTCCGTAACCTGGCCAGGTTCAGGTGATGATTGGATTAGCCGCCATTTTAGATTGTTCGACGCGCGTTTAAGGCCCAATTTTTTGGAAGATTTGTCGATTTCCGGTCTCGCCGTTCGACGCTCGAGTGAAGGCCAACTATTCGCCCGGCAAGCGCGCGACGAGTGCCCGGTCGAACGGCACTAGGTCGCGGTCGGACCGAACCGGAGAAAACCAATGAAACCAAAGAAGCTGCACATCATTTTGGCGGGTGCGCTGGTGCTCGCCGCCCTCGTCGCGCCGCGGCCAGTCGCCGCCCAGGATGGCGCCCAGAAAAACCAAGACGTCAAACCCCCGTATGCCACCATGGCCCCGCTCGAACAATATCTGATGGATCGCGATGCGGAAATCGCGCTGGCCCGCAGCGCCGCTCCGGACGCCATCTCGCACGACGCCACGATCCTCGTCCTGACCCGGCACGGCTACGAAACCGCCATCGAAGGCAAAAATGGCTGGGTGTGCTGGGTCGGCCGTGCCTGGGGCGGCATGTTCGATAATCCCGAATTTTGGAATCCGAAAGTTCGCGCTGCGGGCTGCCTGAATCCACCGGGCGCGCGGTCGGTGTTGCCGCTGGATACGAAACGCACCGAACTCGTGCTGGCCGGGCACTCCCAAGCGGAGATCGTCGCCGCCATGGCGACGGCAATCGAAAAGAAACAATTGCCGGCGCTGGAGCCGGGAACCGTGTGCTACATGATGGGCAAGGCCTCCTATCTTACCGATCAGGGCGGCCACAATATGCCGCACCTGATGTTCTACGATTCCGTGAAGGAACCTGTTTGCGGTAATTCTTGGGTGATGGTTTGCGTTAATTATTGGGCGATGTCCCCGGACGCGTATCCGCAGCTGAAGAGCTTTCCTCCGCTGGTCGTGTCCCTGGTAGGCGTTGAAAAATGGTCCGACGGAACGGCGGCGCCGAGC
>PMHK01000028.1:49383-54519 GCA_003156635.1 Acidobacteriota bacterium
GATGGGAATATCGGGGTCGGCGTCTTTCCACAGCGTGAAGAAGTCGTTGTAGGCGGCGCGCGCCTTGGCGCGGGCGGCGTCGGCCTCGGCGCCTTGGGCGGACGCAGCTTCAAGCGCGTATGCGCGAGCGAGCCCCAGATGCGCGAGCGCGCCGGTGATGAAATTCTGCACGATGGTCCGTTTATCGAGGATTTTCTGAAACTCCGCGGCGGCCTCTTTTCCCTGGCGCAATCTCAGATACGCCTCGCCGCGCACGTATATCGGGTAAAGCGTAGCGCCGGCGGCCGCACCGGCGTTGGGCGAGCCTTGCTCGTAGGGCAGGGCGGCCTGAAGAATCTCAACCGCTTGGTCCGCATTGTTCCGGCCGATTTCGATCGACGCCCGAATGGTGGGCAGCCAAAAGTCATTCAAGAGCGTGTCTTCCGGATATTTTTTTGCCAGGTCGTCGGCGAGCTTGGCGGCCGGGGCGGAATCGCCCGCGCGCGCCAAAGCCAGAGCGCCCAGAATCTGCAAATCGTGATTGGACGCCAGGGTCAGTGCGGCTTTCACCTGCTCTCGGGCGTCCGTGCTGTTTCCCAATTCCGCTTCGCGCAGGGCCGCTTCCAGCTGCCACTCTGCGGCCGATTCTTTCTGGTCATCGCGTTTGGCCGAATCAATGGCCCGGCGCGAAAGTTCCAGAGCCTTGGCGTTGCGCCCGTAGTACGCCTCGGTATCGGAGGCGATGGAAAGCAGATTGTCCTCTGCCCCGGCTTTTCCGGCAGCCCAAGCCATCTGCCGGTCCATTTCGGCTCGATCGCCTTCGAGAAAAGCTAAAGCATACCGGTTCGCGTGCAGGGAAAAGTTTTCGGACTTTTGGGCCACAGCGACCTGGTAGAGCGACTTCGCCTGGTCGAAACGGTTCAGCGCGACGGACAAGCCCACGAGATTTCCGTAATCGGTGCTGGAATCGGGCGACACGCGCACCGCTTCCTGCGTGTTCTTCATGGCCTGGTCGTAGTCCCCGGTCTCCAGTTCGATGGCCGCCAGACTGCCGTAGGCCGCGTTGTCTTGCGGGTACGCTTGCGCCCAGCGCTTATAGGTCGCTCGTGCTTTCTCGAGGTTTCCGGTGGCATAAGTATAGTAGTGGGCCTCGATGACCAGCCGCTCCCGCTCGCTGGTGCGCTCGCGGAGTTCGAAAGCCTTGGTAAAGTTTTCGTTCGCCGCTCCGGATTCGAAAAGGTTCGAATACTGAATGGCCAGATTCGTATAGGCCACCGCAAATTTGGGATCGAGTTCGATGGCGCGCTTGTAGTAGGGAATCGCACCGGCGTAGTCTCCAGAATGAGCTACCTTCCTGCCCTGCGAGTAGGCTTTCAGCGCGTCGAGGGAAGACGTCGTGGCTTCCGAGAGTGGCGTGTCGAATTTCTCGATGGTGCCCAGCGATTCGCCCACCTTCTCGCGCAGTTTGGCCGAGGCTTGGTCCAGCGCCTGCAACACGTCCTCTTTGTGCGCGGCTTGCACCTGCTCCTGCGCCAGCGTTTCTCCATTCCGGCAGTTCACGGCATTCAGGCCCACCACGTATTGGCTACCCAGCGCGGCAATCGAGCCGGAAAAGACGGCGGCGCTGCCGCTGCGCTGGCAGAGATCCAGGGCCACATCCGGCGGAACCGGATCACCTGGAGACCGTCCCATCAGCTTCATCGTGCTCCGCACTTTCCCGTCGGAGAGAATATTCAGGAACGGCGATTGCGCCAGGCTCACCGAGAGCGCCTGCTTGAGCGTGTCGTCAAAAACCGCGTCGCCGGTTTTGTTGATGAAGTCGGCGAGAACTACTGTATCGCTGGCCTTCAGTGCGTGAACCTGGTGCGTGAAGTAGAGCCAGCCGCCGATGCCCAGGCCGAGAATTACCAGGGCCGCGACGGGCGCAATGATTTTCCAGCGCGCCGCTGGCTTTGCCGCCGTAGTGCCGGTCGAAGTGGCGCTGCTCGATGCGGAAGTGAGCGAACCCGCTGCTGCCGCGGCGGCGGCCGCCGAGCGTCCGGATTCCGTATCGCGTCGAACGCGCTGCAAATCCGTGCGCAGGTCGGCTGCGCTCTGGTAACGCAGCTTCTTGTCCTTCTCCAGCGCCTTGTTGGTCACATCCTCCAGCTTTGCTGGCACATCGGGATTCAGCCGCACGGCCGGCACCGGCGTGCGATTCAGAATCGCTTCGGTGATCACGGCGGAGGTGTCGCCACGGAACGGCATGGTGCCGGTGACCATCTCGTAGAGCACTACGCCGAACGAAAACAAATCCGTGCGCGCGTCCAATTCTTTCGCGCCCAACTGCTCGGGAGACATGTACGCGACCGTCCCCACGGCGGTCCCCGGGCTGGTGAGATTTTCCTCGTCGATTCCGCCGCGGTCGTTCGTGGCTAGCGTTGCGTCCGAGGCTCGGGAGGCTTCAGCCTTCGGCGCCAGCTTGGCCAAACCAAAATCCAGAATTTTGGCGTGGCCGCGCTTGGTGATGAAAATATTGGCCGGCTTGATGTCGCGATGGACGATGCCTTCGCTGTGCGCGGCGTCGAGTCCTTCCGCGATCTGGATTCCAATTTCGAGGGCGGTTTCCGTCTCCATCGGGCGCCCGCCGATACGGTGCTTCAACGTCACCCCGTCCATGAACTCCATGGCGATGAACGCCTCGCCGGCATCCTCGCCGATGTCGTAAATGGTGCAAATGTTGGGATGATTGAGCGCCGACGCGGCCTTGGCTTCGCGCCGAAACCGTTCGAGGGCCTGCGGGTCGCGCGCCAGTTCCACGGGAAGGAATTTCAGGGCGACGAAACGATCCAGGCGCGTATCTTGCGCTTTGTAGACCACGCCCATACCGCCGCCGCCGAGCTTTTCGACAATGCGGTAATGGGAAACCGTGCGGCCAACAAACGGAGGAGGATCGGCCATGAGCCGCACATCTTAGACTTTGCGAAGCGGCCAAGTCAACGAACGCATCGCCTTCCGCAATGCACTAATTCCAGATCGCTACTGCAGTTTCGCGTATTCGGCTTTGGCTTGTTTCAGGATGGGCACGTCAGGGTCGGCGTCTTTCCACAGCGCGAAAAAATCCTGGTAGGCGGTGCGGGCTTTGGCGCGGGCGGCGTCGGCCTCGGCGCCTTGCGCCGACGCGGCTTCGAGCGCGTACGCGCGGCCGAGGCCGAGACGCGCGAGCGAACTGCTGGGATCATTCCCAACAATGCCAGGATAATTCAGTATCCTCTGAAATTCGGCCGCGGCCGCCGGGCCGTCCTTCTGCAGTAGGAACGCGTCGCCGCGCAGATACACCGGGAGCAAGGCGAGGTTGCTACTGAGATCGTAAGGCGCGGTGACCTGCAGGTATTCGATCGCCTTGCTACCGTTTCCCTGATGCACTGCGGCAGCCGCCCGGATCGTTGGCACGTATATGAACTTGACGATGGTATCGTCGGGTAGGCTCGCGGTCATATGGCTAGCGCTATCCCGGCGGCTGCGTCAACGTCACGATTCCTCGCTAGCGCCAGACTTGCGGCAGCCCTCTGCTTCGCTTCCGCGGAGTTGCCCAAGCGAGCTTCAAACTCGGCCAGGTTGGCTTCGTAGCTGGCAGCCGTTTCTTTTTCGTCGGCGTGCTCCGCCAAACCAACCGCGCGATTTGTCAATTCTCGCGCTTTCGAAACCTTTCCGTGGGCCGCGGCGCCGTTGGCGTCAATCCCGAGAAAAGATCCTCCACGCCCGGCTTGCCGGTAGCCCAGGCAATCTCTTTGGCCATTCCCGCCGCATCCTTGTCCAGGAATGCGATGTTGTAGAGATCGGCGTGCAGGACGTACGAGTCAAGCTTCTTCGATTGAGCCATCTCAATCGTGGAGCGCGACTCATCCAGGCGCCCGGTCGCGAGATAGTTGCCCGCGACATTCGCGGCACTGAGCCCGCTCGCAGGATCCAGGTCGAACTCTGCTTTCGCCGTCTCCAGCGCTTTCTGGGGCTGGCCGAGAATACCGTAGATCACGGCGAGGTTGGTCCGGGGTCCTTCGTCGCGTGGATAGGTTTGGATCCAAAGGTTGTAGGCTTCCACCGCCTTGTCCAGATCGCCGGTGACAAAGTGGAAGTAATGCGTATCGATGTAAATTTTCTCTCGCTCGCTGGCGCGGTCCCGCAGCGCGTAGGCCTTCTTCAGGTTGTCGGATGCCAGCCCCGGTTCGGCGATGTTGTTGTAGGCTGTGCCTAGCCGCGCGTAGGCGATAGCGAAATTCGGATCTAGTTCGATCGCCCGCTTTAGCAGGGACACCGCCGCTACTTGGTCGTTTTGGATCTGCTGCGCTCTGAATCCGAGGCTGTAGGCCTGCAAAGCTTCGAGCGAAGGCGTCGTCGCCTCGGCCAGCGGGGTATCGAACTTGGCCAGTGAATCGTGCGACTCGCCCAGTTTGTTTCGAATTTGCGAGGACGCTTTGGTGAGAGCGTCGAGCACGTGCGCTTTGTCTGCGGAGGTCACCTGTTCGGTGGCGATGGTTTCGCCCGTTTTGCAGTTCACCGCGCTTAAGCCGATCGCGTATTGTCCGCCGATGCTGGCAATCGATCCATCGATCACCGCTGCGGAAGCGTTCCGCTCGCACACTTGGCGCGAAATTTCGCGGGTCAATCGCGCGTCAGGCGCCAGGCCCATCAGCTTCAGCGTCCCGCCGATTTTGTCGTCTGAAACGATATTCAGATACGGCGACTGTTCGAGTTGCGCCGCGAGTCCCTGCCGCAGGGTCCCGTCGAACACCGTGTCGCCCGTCGTGTTGGTGAAATCCGCCAGCACCACCGTATCTTTTTCGGTGAGCGGCTTCGCTCCTTGCGCACGGAAGTACAGCCCACCTGCAATCAGCGCCACTACCGCGGCTGCGCCGCCCAGAATCTTCCAGAGATTCCCCGAGCCAACCGCCGGAATACCCGCCGCTGGCGTAGTAGTGGACGTCGACGGCGACGATGTCGACGATGACGCGCCAACCGTCGAAACCGCACTCGTCGCGCTCGCGGCCGGCTGCGCGACCAGGCGGGAATCGCTATCGGCCGCCACTGCGGTCGAACTGGCCGAACCCGCCGTTACCAGGTGCGGCGAATCCGTCTCCCGCTTCAACCGCTTCAGGTCGGCCCGCACGTCGGCTGCGT
>PMHK01000133.1 GCA_003156635.1 Acidobacteriota bacterium
TGCCAGCTTCCTTCAGTTGTCAAAGAACCCCAATCCCGTCAACAACTTCCGACTGGATCGTCTCCCCTCCCGGGGGAGTGCGCCAAGGTTTTCTGTGCCGAAGCCCAAAACCCTTTTGCGCAAGAAAAAACCCGGCAACAAGCGCCGGGCGAATCCGTCCTGCCTGCGGGCCGCGTCGTTCGCTGGCCACTAAGGACGGAAGTGCTCGAAGCTCGATTGCTGTCTACCCGGTGTTTGTACCCAAACTCACCTCGAAGAAGAGGAAGGCTAAACCGGTGCTGCCTGCGACAATCTGCTTTCGCAGACACCCGCTGACATCAGGAGAATATAGCACCTTTCAGAAAAAGGTCAAGTATTAATGAAATATTTTTTTCGCAGACTTCTTGTGGATATTCGACAGTTCTGTGGAAATCGGCGCTCGTAGAACGTGCGTCCCGAGATGAAACTTGTTCGCGCTTACTTGTTGTGCTTGAAATATTCGACCTGGCGCAGACGCCTGGCCGCTTCTTCGCGCGTCTTGTACGGGCCGCCGAGATTCTTTCCCTTCTCGGACAAAACTTTGTAGCCTTCTTTTACTTTTTTGATCACGATCGTTCCCTCCACTGTTAATTATCCGCATCACTCTTACGTCATCAATACGGTTTGCGCTGTAGGCAGGCGCGGGTGATTTGTGTTTTCCTCGAATGGAAATTCGGCGCGGCGCAGAACCGCAATTTGTTTTGCAAAAGCCACCGAGGGGATCGCTGGGATGAAATACTTGAGAATTGGGATTCGTATCGTGATGGCGTGTTTCCTGCTCTCGATCGCAGCTGCGGAAATCGCGCAGGCGCAAACCAAGGAACAGTTGGAGGAATGGAACCAGCCGGTTGCTCCGTTTCGAATTATCGGCAACGTGTATTACGTCGGAGCCTCGGACGTCACGTCGTACCTGATTCATACTCCCGCCGGCGACATCGTGCTGGATGGCGGCGTGGTTCAAACTGCGCCGCAAATTGAAGCGAACATCAAGACGCTGGGTTTCAAACTGGACGACGTGAAGATCCTGCTAAATTCGCACGCGCATTTCGATCATGCCGGCGGGCTGGCGGAGTTGAAGAAAAGCAGTGGCGCGTCCCTGGTGACCATGGAAGCCGATGCCAAACAACTCGAACGCGGCGGGCACGGAGATTTCTTTTTTGGCGATGCCGATTTGTTCCCTGCGGTCACGCCCAATCGCTTGATTCACGACGGCGATACGGTCAGCCTGGGCGGAACAACTTTGACCGCTCATTTGACTGCGGGCCATACGCGCGGATGCACCACCTGGACGATGACCGCTGAGGAAGCCGGTAAGGACTACAACCTGGTTTTTTTCTGCAGCGCGAGCGTGCTGGATGGTTACGTCCTCGTGGCGCGCCCGGGCCACCCGGCCAGCTATCCGGGGATCGCTGAAGATTACGAGAAGTCGTTTCGAATTTGGAAATCGCTATCGTGCGATGTGTTCCTCGGCGCACACGGGCAGTTTTTCGATCTGACTGAAAAATATGAAGCGCTAAAAAATGGCGCGCAAAAAAATCCCTTCATTGATCCGGCGGGGTATCAGGCCTACGTCGCGCAAAAAGAGGCAGACTTCCAGAAAGAGCTGGAGCGCCAAAAAGACCTCGCCGCGAACGCGGACAAAACTCCGCCAAAGAACTGAAGAAAGCCGCGTCAGCGATTCTATGTTCGTTGGTTGTTGTAAATGGCGGCGACGATCAAACCCATGATGCCGAGTTGAATGCCACCGGCGATCATCCACTTGATCACCAGCTGGTAAGGGACGATGTAGACCACGTAATCGCTGAGCGAATATGGAACCACCGTGAGGAATGTGACCATGATCGCGTAGCGAATTCCCTGGCCCGGCCATGGTTTGGGTTCGATGCCGCGCTGATAAATGTAGGCGAACAGCGCCGCGAAAAAGAATTGGCCAATCAGCATGGCCCAAAATCGGTGCATCATACCTTCCGGCGAGCGATGGCTGGCGGGAATCGCCGCGTAGTCGGCCATCAGCCAAATGCTATGCACCACGTAGTTGGTGGCCATCAACGCGACGTAACCCGCGATCGTGGCCAGTGCGAGTTTCTTCATGGAATTCACCTCACGATTTTAGACAACCCGGCCGGTTGGAGCAGGTGGAAAAGCGATCCGAAGGCCACTAGGATGCCCTCGCAGCGGCAGCGTAGCACCGGCAATTCAAATCACGAAGGGAATTGTAGGCCGACGAACTACTACTTACAGAAAGGTCTGGGACCGTTCAAAATTCCAACGGACGGCAGCAAGCGCTAGGGATTGGTGACTTGAATGGAAACGCTGGCTTCGCGCAGCGGAACGTATTGCAGTTCCCAGGCGGCATGGGCTTTGCTTTCGGCGTAGGCATCAGCGGCGTCGCGATCGCGGAATTCGATGGCGTAGGCGGCATTGAAATCGCGCGGCTGCATACGCTCACCCTTAATCCAAATGTTCTTGATGCCCGGCACTTTTCCGGCCATGTCCTTGATGCCTTCGATCGCGCGCTGCTTATCGGCATCGGTGGCCGTGGGATTCCATTTCAGCTCGACGACATGGAGGATGGTTTTGGGCTGGCCAAAGCGGTTTTGGCCGGCCACGTAACCGGAGGCAAAGAGCGTGGCCGCCAGGAATGATCCCGCCAGAATTTTCGTCGCACGGCTGAAATGAATTTGCATACACGCTCCTCGATCGAACCGAAATGATAGCGCTTGAGTGTAAGTGAGACGGCGAGCGCGGCGCAATGTGAGCACACGGACGAACGCAGAGCTAAATGAGGCGTTGGTGCGTCGATTTCGCTGTTGACCCGTTGCTGGCGGGTTCGCTACGATGCGCAGCCAAGCGGCGAACGCCCAAGGACGCGACGTAGGAGGCACGATGTTCTGCTCGAAATGCGGCGCGAACGTTACGGAAGGGGCAGCTTTCTGCGCGGCGTGCGGCCAACCCGTTCCCGGATACTCCATTGGCCAGCCGAGTCCAACGGTTGCGCTGGATTCCGGTGCAAATCCTGCCGCGGCCGGAATTCCGGCAGCCGCGTACGTTCCACCTCCCACGCAGACTTGGCAAGCTCCGGCGGCTGTTCCTCCCCCACCAACTGTAGGCTACGCGGGCTTTTGGCTGCGCTTCGTCGCCGTGATCATCGATTTCATTGTGATTTATGCGGTTCGGGCAATCCTTTTCAAACCATTTGGAATCGGCATGGGGATGGGAATAGGTGTTTTTCACGGAAGGCAGCCGCGGGACTTTGCTGAAATCGCGCCGATGCTCGGTATGCTCATCCGCGTCGCGATTATCAGCGCGATCATGCAGTGGCTGTACTTTTCACTGATGGAAAGTTCGGTGTGGCAGGCGACGCTGGGGAAAAAAGCGCTGGGTTTGACGGTGACCGACCTCGAAGGGCGGCGTATCGGTTTCGGTCGTGCGACGGGACGCTATTTCGCCAAGATTCTTTCCAGTTTGACGCTGTTCATCGGCTACATGATGGCGGGGTTCACCGAGAAGAAGCAAGCCTTGCACGACATCATCGCCGGAACGTTGGTGCTCCGGAAACTGTAGGGGCAATCGCCGGTCGCCGTTCATAGGGAGTCTTATGTTCTGTGGAAAATGCGGAGCGAATGTAGAACAAGGCAGGCCGTTTTGCAGCGCGTGCGGACAGCCCATGCAGGGTTACGCGGTGGGCCAGGCGGTGGCGAACGCGCCAGCATCGGGCTCGGTGCCTTCGGGCGCCGCTCCGGTTTACGCTGCGCCGGGGTCCCCCAGCTTGCCGGCTTCCGCGGCACAATCGAATATCGGGTACGCCGGATTCTGGCTGCGGCTGGTCGCGGCCATTATCGATGGCATCGTGATTTCGATTCCGCTGATGCCCGTCTTTTTCCTCGTTTTCATCGACATGTTCCGGCACGCACAAGATTTTCAAGGAAGGCAAGACCCGGCGGGTATCTTGACGATCATCGGACCTAAGATTGGGCTGATACTCTTCGTCACCGCGATCGCGTCGTGGCTCTACTGGGCGCTGTGCGAAAGTTCGGCGTGGCAGGCGACGCTGGGCAAAAAGGCGCTGGGAATTATCGTTACGGATCTCGAGGGCCGGCGAATCAGTTTTGGGCGAGCGAGCGGGCGGTTTTGGGCCGGTCGCGGGGCAGGTTCGATTCCATATTTGGGCGGCACCTATTTCCTGGTCGATTGCATTTGTGTCGGATTCACCGAGAAGAAACAAGCGATTCACGACATGATCGCCAGCTGTTTGGTACTGCGCAAGCTGTAACGACGCACTGACGGTCAGGAGCGAAATGTACTGTTCGAAATGCGGGACGCAGTTAACCAACGACACAATATTTTGCAGCGCCTGCGGACAAGCGACGGGCGTTGTTGCGCCGGCCGGCGCTGCTGCCGCGGTTGCGGGTAGCGCCGCGCCGGGATTGCCCGATTACGCGCCCGTTGCGACTGCGGCGCCGGGTGCGGTGGCTCGATATACGCCGGCGACTGGCGCGATGCTTTTTGTGCCTCCGGCGTACGCGGGATTCTGGCTGCGTTTTCTCGCCTACATCATCGACAACATCGTGCTCGGCGTGATTTTCGGAGTTGTCGCATTGCTAGCCATCGCGGCCATTGGCGTGGATTATTTTCGTGCCATGATCCAAGGCTTGCAGGACGGGAATGGAGAATTCCCGGTGGCCTTGGTTTCGGCGATCTTGATCGCCGCGTTGCTGTCGGCGGTGGTGAGTTGGATTTATCACGCCTGGATGGAAAGTTCGCAGTATCAGGGGACGCTGGGGAAGATGGCTTTGGGATTGATCGTGACCGACTTGAACGATCAACCGGTCACGTTCGGGCGGGCCACTGGCCGATTTTTCGCCAAGATCATTACCGGTTTAATTCCGCTGGGGATTGGCTACATCATGGCGGGATTCACGGAAAAGAAACAGGCGCTGCACGACATGATCGCGAGTTGCCTGGTGCTCAGGAAGCGCTGAAACTTGAGCTAAATATTGAGTCTGTGGTAGACGGAAGCTAAAAAGCAGATCCCTCGCTGCGCTTCGGGATGACCGATGTTTGTTCTGCGCACTAATTAAATAATTCTAGACGCCCCAGCCGTAGCGCTCGGAGTGTACGAGTGCGTCGTGCAGCTCCGCACGGATGTGACCGGTGAATTCGGAGGCGGTAAGGTTGCGCGCCGAAGGTTCGGAGATATCGATGGTGCGGAAGCCATGGTCGAGCACGTGGTCGATGGCTGCTTCGATCCATTGCGCTTCGAGCTCGAGGCCGAAGGATTCGCGCAGCATCAGCACGGCGGAAAAGATCGAGCCCAGCGGACAAGCAATATCCTTGCCGGCGAGCGACGGCGCGGAACCGTGAATCGGTTCGTAGAGCGCCGGGAAACCGTCGCGTCCGCGGCTCATGGAAGGAATCAGACCGATCGAGCCGGCGAGAGCGGCGGCTTCGTCGCTGAGAATATCGCCGAACATGTTGCCGGTAAGAATCACGTCGAATTGCGCAGGTTTCAGCAGAAGCTGCATCGCGGCGTTGTCGACGTAAAGATGTTCGACGGTGACGCTGGGAAAATCGGCGGCGACGCGCGACACGGTCTGACGCCACAATGACGACGTGGCCAACACGTTGGCCTTGTCCACGCTGGCCAGGCGGCGATTGCGAGATTCGGCGCGTCCAAAGGCATAGCGGGCGATGCGCTCGATTTCGGCTACGGAATATTCGGCGACGTCGCGGGCGTAGGCTTTTGCTCCGGTGCCGTGCAGTTCGTGGGCGCCAAAATAAATGTCGCCGGCCAGCTCGCGAATGATTTCGAAATCGCAATCGGCGATGCGTTCGCGGCGGAGCGGTGAAATGCCACGCAGCGCAGGCCGCAGGCGAATCGGGCGAAGATTGATGTAGAGACCAAGTTCCTTGCGGATTTTCAGCAGGCCCGCTTCGGGGCGCTTTCCGAGAGGAAGCGAATCCCATTTGGGGCCGCCGATAGCTCCGAGCAGGATGGCGTCCGACGCACGGCAGCCAGCGAGCGTGTCATCCGGCAGTGGATCGCCAAACTGATCGATGGCTGCGCCGCCGAAGGCAAATTCGCGGAATTCAAATTTGTGCTCGAATGATTTCGCGCAGTCTTCGAGGATCTGGATCGCGGCGCTGGTCACTTCCGGGCCTATGCCATCGCCCTTGAGCACCGCAATCGTTTTGGTTACGCCAGCCATGGGTTAAATCTCCTTCGAAATTTCGTCGCGGCGTTGATCGTTTATTGCGCAGCGGCTGCTGAGGCTTGATCGGCGAAGGCCTGTGAGCGATTGCGCCGCACGCTGTGAATGATCGAAAGCAGGTCGCGGTCGGTAACTTGTTTGGCGGCGTCAGCCTGCGCCGTTGCCAGTCCGTAGCAATCCGCGAGCTCTTCGTCGGTGATGGAGTAGCCGAGTTCATCGAGGCGCGAGCGCAAAGCATTGCGGCCGGAATGTTTTCCCAGGACCAGGCGGCGCGACGAAACTCCCACCTTTTCCGGAACGATAATTTCGTAGGTCAGCGGATTTTTCAGGATGCCGTCCTGGTGAATTCCGGCTTCATGGGCGAAGGCATTAGCACCGACGACCGCTTTATTCGGCGGGACGCTAACGCCAGTGACCGAGCTGAGCATCCGGCTGGTGGAATAAATTTTCTCGAGCGAGATATTGGTGGCGGCGGAGTAATGAGCCTGCCGCACGTGCAACGCCACGACAATTTCTTCCAACGACGCATTTCCGGCGCGCTCGCCGATGCCGTTGATGGTGCATTCGACCTGGCGGGCGCCGGCGGATATCGCGGCCAGCGAATTGGCGACCGCGAGGCCAAGATCGTTGTGGCAATGCGCGCTCAACACTACCTCCGGATGGCTCGCCAGTGCGGCGCGCGCCGCTCGGAAAATCTGGCCATATTCCTCGGGCGTGGTGTAGCCGACGGTGTCCGGGAGGTTGATGACATTCGCGCCAGCTTCGGCGGCGGCTCGAAGGACTTCGATCAGGAAGTCGCGATCGGTGCGGCTGGCGTCTTCCGCGGAAAACTCCACGTCTTCGCAGTGCTGGCAGCCGTAACGAATCATCGAAACGATCTGGTTGAGGGCTTCGGCGCGCGATATGCGCAGCTTGTACTTCAAATGCAGATCGGAAGTGGCGAGAAAAATGTGCAGGCGCGGCTTGGCGGCCGGTTCGAGCGCGCGGAGCGCAGCATCCACGTCATCCTGACGGGCGCGAGCCAATGCGGCGACGCGGCATCCAGTAATTTCGGCGGCGACGGCGCGCACGGAATCGAGGTCACCCGGCGAAGCAATGGGAAAGCCAGCTTCGAGGACGTCGACACCCAACGCTTCCAATTGGCGCGCCAGCTGCAACTTTTCCGCGCGATGCATGGAGAATCCAGGCGATTGCTCGCCGTCACGCAGCGTGGTGTCGAAGACGTCGACGGCCTCGGGCCAGCGGGGCATGGTGAAGTCGTGCGATCCGGCCCGGTGTGTGTGACCGGGCCGTCCGTGCTCAGTCGACATAGTCGAGCCAGTCCTTGTAGCGATCCACCTGGCCGCGGATGGTGGCGAAGTACGTCTGCTGCACCTCGAGCGTGATCGGTCCGGGACGACCGGATCCCACGGCGCGGTCATCCACCGAGCTGATGGGCACGACCTCCGCCGCCGTACCGGTCAGGAACGCCTCATCGGCTAGGTAGAGGTCGGTGCGGATGATGGGCTCGTGGCGCACTTCGAACCCGAG
>PMHK01000205.1 GCA_003156635.1 Acidobacteriota bacterium
GACCGTGACCAGTGGTCGGAGGCGCGGCGAGCCGGTATCGTCGAGTTGGTGCAGGTCACTCTGCCACCATGGGCTGGTGAAGAGCGTAATGCTGACGATCGTGATGAAAAAGAGCTGCGCCAACGTGGCGTGTGCGGTGGAAATCGGCGGCGGCAGCAGGAATTTGACGGTCAGGCCGCCTAGAATTCCCTGCGCGATCACCAAACCCAGAGCGGTCCAGCCCAGATTACGCACCCAGCGGCGCGGTTCGCTGCGCGCGAGCAGGATGGCGAGGACAANNGAGTCCAGATTGCGATGGCCAGAGTCAGTGAGACCAGGGTGCCGGCCACCATGCGGTGACTCCACTCGTAGCGTATGCCGCCGACGAAATGCGGGACCTTTACCAGGTAGCCAAACGATGTTGGCCAGTCCGGAACTGAAAGTCCGGCGTCGTTGCTGGTGACCAGCGCGCCAGCCATTAGGAGTAGAACCACGCAGCCGGAAAGGAAAAAGGCGAAGCGGTGGACGCTGAGCGGCACACCGGGAGTTGAGCTTTTTGCTTCCGCCATTATGAAAATTTCCTTATCGACCGATTCTGCACGGTGAAGGCGCATCTAAAATATCACAGCGTCGAGCGGATTTCATGTGTGGCTAAGCCGGCGGCCTTGGTGATGGCGGAGCGTAACAAGCAGATCCCTCGCTGCGCGTCGGGATGACAACGTGGCCGCGGTTCGACCTTACTGGATGGGTTTGGCGGCGTGTGGCAATCGACCTCGACAGCCGAAACCGCTCGAATTCCGCTAATTCCCTGCTCCGCTTGCCGCGTTGAACGTAACATTTAGCGGTTTTGATTCCTTCGCGCCGATCGTGATTGTCGATTCTTGAACGCCGTATTTTTCCTGCCAAGCTTCGATCGTGTAGGTTCCTGGAGGCAGATTTTTCAGTTCGAACTGTCCGTCTTTCCCGGTGACCGCGTAATAGGGATGGCTGAAAACGAAGAGATAACTTTTCATCCAGGGGTGGACGTTACAGCGCAGCGGGATGGCAAGTTCGGGAATCGCAAAAGTTTCCTCGAGGGGTGCCGCGCCCGGCGTCTCGGATCGATTCCACTTCGGATTCTGGGCGGGCATCGCCAGCACGTTGTGCGTGGCTTGGTCTTCGTTTTTGATTTCGAGGGTTTGGCCGACGCGCAACGCGACGACGTGCGGGTCGTACATGCAGCCGCGCTGGGCGAGTGCCACCGGTGCGGGCGGCGGGTCTACAATGTAATCCGCAGGAAAATCCTTTACGTACACGACGACGTTGGCGAGCGCGCCGGCGTCTCCGGTAACCACTTGCTGCGGCATCACCGGCGCCGAATTTAAATTGGCGCAGAACGGCTCGGCGCTCATGTCGATCGGTTTGGTGATTGGCGGCACGCCCTGCAGTGTCACTTTTCCAATGATGGAGCCCGCGGTCGTTGGATCGATGCTCTTGGTGGGCGCCGCGAGTGGCGCGGGGGGTTTACCAGTCTGGGTGCCGCACCCAACGAACCCGAAAGTAGCAATGCAGAGCGAAAATAAAAGCTGAATTCGTTTGATCAAGAAGACTGGGCCTCTGTTCGGTTACTACGCCGGGACATTCCCGCGAATTTCAATACATTGGCGAACGATTACATCGCCAATGAGGCGACCCCGCTGCGTACGCCGACCGCACGCAGCACCAAGTCGGCGAGGGCGCGGATCAGCAGCGGCGAGTCGTTCAGCGCCGGCATGAGATAAAAATCCTTCACGCCCAGATGCTCGGCCTGCTCGCGCGCTTCAATATTAATTTCGTGCAGGGTTTCGATGTGCTCGGTGAGGAACGCGATGGGAATGACCAACATGCGTTTCACGCCGGACTTTGCCAGCGATTCGATCGTGCCGGTCAGCGACGGTTGCAGCCATTTTTGCGGGCCCACTTTGCTCTGATAGCAGAGCACGTAGGGATTTCGCCAGGCGCCCAGCTGGCGCACGAGTTGCACGGTCTGCTCGATGTGCTGCGGGTACGGATCGCCTTTCTCCACCAGGGTCATCGGCAGGCCGTGCGCGCTGAAGACCAGCTGTACGTTTTCCGGGTCCGGAACTTCTTGAAGCACGCTGTTAATGCGCTCGACGATTCCGGCGACGTAGTCCGGATGATCGTAGAAATGGTCGATGAGTTTTACGGGCGGCTTCGGGCCGGGCTTGTTCTTCAGCTTGGCGCTGTACTGGCGGTCCCATTCGCGCAGGCTGCTGCGGGTGGTGGCGAAGGAATAGTGTGGATAGAGCGGCAGCAGAACCAGTTCGTCGTAGGGTTCGCTTTCCAGCGCGGATACCGCTTCCGCGGTGTCGGGATGCCAGTAGCGCATGGCCACGATGGTGCGCGCGTTGAGATGCGGGCGGAGAGTTTCCTGCAGCGCGCGGGCTTGCTGCTCGGTGAGCCGGCGAATCGGCGAGCCTCCGCCGATTTCAGCGTAATGCTGGCCGACCACTTTCGAGCGCGTGGTCGAAATTAATTTGGCGAGGGCTTTGCGCGCCAGAAACGCGCCGGGAAAATTAATGATGTCCGGATCGCAAAACAAATTATAAAGAAACGGCTCGACCNNTCCGGCCCGCCCAACTGAAACATGACGATGGCAACTCTGCCTGGCGCAGCCATGACTCACCTCACAACCGCTTCTATGATTACGCAAAATCGAGTTAGTTTCCATTCAGTTGCTGCCGCAAGCGGGCGATTTCTTCCCGCACTTGGGTGATGCGCCGCGCTACCGTGATTTCATAGGCGAAAAAGATGGCCCAGACCACGATCCACGCCGTTAGTAGAAATTCGAAATTCTTCATGAGCCCGCCCTTCGGGTTGAGGTTGCACCCAGATTCGCGGGCTGGGTGTTCCGCGATTCGATTTCAAACTTTAGCTCGTCACACTCGTTACGCAACAGTTCCAGCCGGTAGCGATCGATGTAAANNCAGAACCATGACGCAGAATACCGCGACCACGCACAGCAACAAAACTTTGCCCATCAGCGGATCGAGTCCCGAACCGTTTCCACCGGCGATGACCGGCTGAGGATGCTGGGTGCGCCACAAACGATTCGAAAGATAGACCAGCGGCACATCGAGAAACGCGAAGATTCCGAAAATTGCGGACAGCGTCGCTTTCTTTTCCGGATCTTCCAGCAGGCCGCGCAACAGAAGATACGAAATATAAAGTATCCACAGGATGAACGTGGTGGTCAGGCGCGCATCCCAGGTCCACCAAATGCCCCACACCGGGCGGGCCCACAGCGGGCCGGTGATCAGGCCGATGGTGCAGCACATCACGCCGACTTCGACTCCAGCCACACCCAGCGCGTCGAACTTGCGTTTCTTGGTGACGAGATACGCCACGTTGGCGTAGAAAACGACGCACAGCGCGGAAAACATGGCGATCCAGCTCGGCAGGTGGAAGTAAAAGATGCGCTGGACGGCGTGCATGGTTTTTTCGTCGGGCGCGACGAACAGCGCCGCATACCCCGCGAAGAAAATCAGGGCGGCGACGACCATGGTGAAAAACCAGCGGGCCTTCATCTTTCTCGCTTCCTCACTCTCATTCAAAAATCATTCTTCCAACAAATAGTCGCACAGCAGCCAGGAGGCCGTAAGAAACACAATATCAAATCCAGCCAGAAACGCGACCCAGGTGCGGTCGAGCGCGGGCTGCTCCTGAAAAAGCGAAGCGGTCGATTCGACTGAAGCAATCAGCAGCGGCGTAAGAATCGGCAGGAGCAGCAGCGGCAGCAGGAGCTCGCGCATGCGGGCGTGCGCCGAAACCGCGGAAAATACGGTGCCGGTCACGGTAAGGCCGATCGTTCCGAGCATCAGGACCAGCGCCAGGCGCCAGACGATGCCCGCGAGGGAAATGTTGTAAAGCACGGCGAACACTGGAACCAGAATGAGCTCGGCCACCGACATAAAAATGAAATTCGCCAGCATCTTGCCGAGCAGAATCGGGAAGGGCGAAATCGGCGCCATGCGCAGGGCGTCGAGCGTTTCGTTGTTTTGCTCCCGCGAGAACGACGGGTTCAGCATCAGCGAGCCGGCAAAGAGAAAGGCAATCCACAGCAGGCCGGGACCGTAGCGCCGCGATTCGGCCGCGGTGGGATCGAAGGCAAAACTGAAGAGCACGACTACGACCAGCGCGAAAATAATTGTGGCGCTGAGCAGTTCGCGGGAACGAAATTCCAGGCGCAGTTCTTTGCCCAGCAGGATTCCGGCTGCGCGCACGGTGGTCATGCGCTAGGCCTCGGCCCGCAGCGCGGCGAGTACTGGGCGCGGGTCGCCAGCCGAGCCGCTGTCCTGCTGAATGCTTCCCGCGGCGAGGGACACGGCGCGGGTGGCTAGATCCAGCGATTCGTTGCGCGCGTGCGTGCTCATTAGAATCGTGCAGCCGGCTTGCTTCAATTTCGTTAGCTTCGCGCTGAACCAGTCCAGGCCCTGACGATCGAGGCCCGCCGCGGGCTCATCAAGCAGCAAGAGGGTGGGCGCATGCAGCAGCGCGCGAGCGATGGCGAGACGCTGACGCATGCCGCGGGAGTAGGTGCGCACCAGGCTTCCGGAGCGCGATTCGAGGCCGCAGTCAGCGAGCGAAGTCTTTACGCGTATTTCGACATCGTCCAAATCGTAGAGCTTCGCAAATAAATTGAGATTTTCCAAGGCGGTCAGTTCGTCGTACAGCAGCGTGCTGTGGCCGACCAAGCCGATCGCGGATTTGGGTTGGAATTCGCGGTCGATGCCCGGGGTCGCACTGTTCCGCGTCTTGGCAGCCGAATTGAAGGAAACCGAGCCTCGTGATGGTTTCATCAGTAGCGCGGCGATTCGCAGCAGGGTGGTCTTCCCTGCTCCGTTATGGCCCAGCAGCGCGACGAATTC
>PMHK01000194.1 GCA_003156635.1 Acidobacteriota bacterium
CAAAAAAGCCGGTCCGATCAGACTGGAACTGTCTCACTCTACCGTTGGCTCAGTTTTCAGGGGCCCTGGCTTAAAGTCCTCGTATTCCCAATGCGCTAGTCGACTTAATTTCAGCGCAATGTCTTCCCAAGTATTGCCCGAACACGCGGCGATATATTTCTCTAGAAAATTAATCAAACGCAGGTAGTCGTACTCAAACATACTCAAATAATGTCGACCAGTGACGATATCCGCTAGCTGATAACGGTGCTTGAGCCAGTCGGGGGTGCATACTACGAAGTCAAAGGAATCCTCGCCGGCTGTATCGCTCGAACCAACCATCAGCTGCAAAAGAAATCCGAAGTTGTCGCACACCGGCGGTTGGAAGTGTTCCAAATCCCAAACATCCGGACTGTGAAGACGTTTTAGAGTGGCTTGCATCTATTTTGTCTCCAAATGCCCGTTTTGATTGGCGAGTGCCGTGTCCGTTTTTCGAAAGGGTCGGAGTCGACTCGCGCGGTTGACGGTCATTCGCGGCGAATCATAGCATTGCGGGGTATCGCGGAAGGATGCGCCACCGGGCAGTTGTCACAAAAGCGCTCACGTGTGGCCGTTTTTGACGTCAGAGGCGACTGGCAGAGTTGGGTCGGCGCATCTCCGGAGGAAGTGCCCCATGAAGATCGTGTTCCTGTTGTTACTGTTGAGTTCACCGGCGTACGGCGCGGCTTGCCCGACCGGCCAGCTGAAGGACGAGGCCACCTTGGTTGAAATCGAACACACCTGGCTACGCGCCGTGGAGCAGCAGCACGCGGCAGCGCTGGCGTGCATCCTGGCGGATGAATTCGAAGAGGCCGACGCTGACGGATCGCTCATCAACCGGTCCACGATGATGGCCGCGCTGCGAAGCTTGGGAATGGCCACGATGAGTTAGAGGATTTGCATGCTCACATTTATGGCCACGTGGCTTACGTCCGTGGCGTCGGTGTGCACGTAGAGAATGGCCGGCCTGCCGGAAAATCACGGTTCACTGACATCTTCGTCGATCGCGACGAACGGTGGCAATGTGTTGCCGGGCACGAATCGCGTTTCCCCAAGCGACCTCAAGCTGAAGAATCCAGCATCCGACTCAATTCAGCAACGGACCTGCTCCGCTAGCCCGGAAGCAGTTTCTTTACTCGTCCGCGCAGCTTGATCAGGCCCCGCGCGGCGGTCGGCGGCAGATGCTGAAATTCCTGAAACAAAGTATCCATGCTGGCGATGAATTCGAGCATCTCGTTGATTCGCTCGCGGGCGTAGGCTTCGGATGGTCCGGCCTTCCCGGCTTCGGCCACGCATTCGCCCAGCACGCGAATGGTCGGGTCGATTTCGCGCTTCTTGCGCTCATCCAGGATGACCCGGAACATCTCCCAAATGTCCTTCATCGATTCGAAATGCTGGCGGCGGTCGCCCAGGATCGGCGCGACGCGCACGATGCGCCAGCCTTGCAGTTCGCGCAGGCTGGTGCTGACGTTGGAGCGCGCCACGGCCAGGGTGTCGGCAATCTCGTCGGCAGGCATGGGCCGCTGCGAGAGGTACAACAGCGCATGAATCTGGGCCACGGTGCGGTTGACGCCCCAGCGAGTGCCCATTTCGCCCCAATGCAGGATGAATTTCTGGGCGACAGGCGAGAGTGCCGGCTTTGAATCTTTCGAAACGGCGGGAACTTCGGCAACTTCAGTCATAACTGAAGGTACTGTAGTTCAAGGCATTTGTCCACGCCCCAGCCGCCCGCTCGTGGCTTGCTTCCGGCAAGCCTTTGGTTTCCAGTGGGTATTGCCGTGACGCGTTGTACTATCCCCACCCAGATAACCGACGGCGCGGCGGAGGTGCACTCTTGGCGACGGCAACGACGTTCCCACCGATCATCTTTCGAACTGTGTTGCGAACTTTGTTACTGTGCTGCGGCCTGGCCACCCTGCTTGCCGCGAACGCCACCGCGCCCGATGAGCGGCAAATCACCGATCCTAAATCAATCGTCTCCGCCACCAATCCGGCGGCAGGTCCGGTGCTGATTCCCCAGCTCTATTACACCCGCAACACGTTTGGGCCGGCCTGGTCTCCCGATGGTCGCGAAGTGGTTTTCACTACGAACCTGACGGGCCGCGCCAATCTGTGGAAGGTGTCGGCTTCCGGAGGGTGGCCAATTCAACTGCTGCAATCCGACGACCGCCAATCTGGCGCGGTCTGGTCGCCCGATGGAAAATGGATTGTCTTCGAGCAGGACGTGGCCGGCGGCGAAATCTACGACCTGTTCGCGGTATCGAGCGACGGCGGCGAGCTGATCAATATCACAAATACGCCGGAGGTATCCGAGCGCGACGCGCGCTGGTCTCCCGACGGCAGCGCGCTGGCCATTTCGTACCGGCCCAAAACCGCTTCGGCCATCGACGTCGCAATCCTCGATTGGAAAACGAAAAAAGTTCGCAACCTCACCAACGAGCAAGACAAGAACCGCCTGTGGTATAGCGCGCTGTGGAGCGCCGACGGCAAAACGATCTACGCCGGCCGCGCGAATGCCGGGGGCACCGACTCCGACGTGTATCGCATCGACGTCGCCACCGGCAAACTTGAAAATCTAACTCCTCATCCGGGCGATATCCTTTACATCCCCTCGTCCGTTTCTCCCGACGAGCGCTCCCTGCTGATCACTTCCGACGAAAAAGGTGGATACCAAAATGTCGCGCTGGTGGACATCGCCAGCAAGCAGCGCACCTGGGTCACCGACTTGAAATGGGAAGCGAGCGCCGGAGATTTTTCTCCCGACGGCAAGACCTTCACCTATACCGTGAACGCCGATGGTCGCACGGACGTCTACATGGTTGACCGCGCGTCCGGCCAAGGGACCAAACTCGTTTTCGCGGTGGGCATCAATTCTCCGGCCGGCACTCCCACTTCCTATTCCCCTTCCGCCGATCGACTGTTGCTCTCGCACCAAAGTTCCACTGAGCCGGATGACATCTGGGTGTACGACGTGAGCACCCGCCAGTCGCGGCAGTTGACCTTCTCGTCGATCGCCAGCCTGAACCCTTCGCGTTTGCCTGCTTCGCAGTTGGTGCACTACCAGACCTTCGACGGCAAAACCATCAGCGCTTTTTTGTGGGTTCCCTTCAACCTGAAACGCGACGGAAGTAATCCCGGAATTGTGCTGCCGCACGGCGGCCCCACCGGCCAGACCGTGGACAGTTTCAACAAAGCGGCCGCCGCTCTGGCCTCGCGTGGTTACGTCTGCATCGCGCCCAATGTCCGCGGCTCGACCGGCTATGGCATGGAATTTCAGCGCGCCAATTACAAAGACCTGGGCGGCGGCGATCTGCAGGATGAGGTCTACGGCGCGCGCTTCCTCACTGCCACCGGCTACGTCGACGCCAAAAAGATCGGCATCACCGGCGGCTCCTACGGTGGATACATGGCCATGATCGCCATCGGCCGCACGCCCGACGTCTGGGCCGCCGCCGTCGAACTTTTCGGCATCACCGACTGGCTCACCGAGCAGGAGCACGAAGAACCCACTCTGCAGCAGTACGACCAGTCCATCCTGGGCGATCCGGTGAAGGACCGTAAATCCTACGAAGACGCGTCGCCGCTGAAATATTTCAAGGACGCCAAAGCGCCGCTACTGATCCTGCAGGGCGCCAACGACGTTCGCGACCCGAAAGAGGAAGCCGAGCAGGCCGAGACCATCCTGAAGAAAGAAGGCAAAGTCGTGCAGGCCCACTACTACGGCGACGAAGGCCACGGTTTCGCCAAACGCGAAAATCAGATCGATGCCATGCAGCGCACCGTCGACTGGTTCGATCGCTATCTAAAAAACAAACCGTAACTGAACAATACGAATAGAGCGGCGTCTGCGTTGACTTGCCCGCTACGTCAAGATTAATATGCAGCCCGCATGGCCGATCCCCAGCCTTTAATTGGCCGCACCATCTCGCATTAGCGCGTCGTCGAAAAACTCGGCGGTGGCGGTATGGGCGTGGTCTATAAAGCGCAAGACACTCGCCTCGATCGTTTTGTCGCGCTGAAATTCCTTCCCGTGGAACTCGCCCGCGACCCGCAAGCACTCGAACGTTTTCGCCGCGAGGCCAAAGCTGCGTCCGCGCTGAATCATCCCAACATTTGCACCATTCATGACATCGGCGAGGATGCGGGTGAAGCGTTCATCGCCATGGAATTCATGGACGGGATGACGCTGAAACACCGCATCAGCGGACGGCCGATGGACGTCGAGACGGTTCTCGACGTTTCGGTGCAGATCGCCGAAGGGCTCGACGCCGCGCACGCCGAAAATATCGTGCACCGCGACATCAAGCCCGCCAATATTTTCGTCACCAAGCGCGGGCACGTGAAGATTCTGGATTTTGGCC
>PMHK01000196.1 GCA_003156635.1 Acidobacteriota bacterium
GATCGGTTCGGTGGTCGGCGCTTATATTACGTACCGGATTGCGAGGAAGCAGGGGGATAAGGCGATGCACGCGCGGCTTTCGGCGCGAAACGCGAAAATGGTGACGGAGACGTTTGAGAAGTACGGATTTGGAGCGATTGCGGTGCCGGCGTTGTTGCCGCCGCCGATGCCGATGGTGCCGTTCGTGATTGCGGCGGGGGCGCTGCAATATTCGACGAAAAAGNNAAAAAGTTTATTGCGGCGATGTCGTTGGGCAGGATTATCCGCTACTGCATTTTGGCGTATCTGGGCGCGACGTATGGGCGGAAGATATTTGCGGTAGTGCTGGCGCATGGGGAAATGACTTTGGCGGTGACGATTGGCATCGCGGCGGTGGCGGCGCTGGGATTTGTGCTGGCGCGGATGAGGAAGAAAAGAGAAACGGTCGCGGCGACGAGATAGAACAGAGGACCACTAAGAGGCGCGTGGGTGTGGTGGTGGCTGGGTTGCAATTGAAGAGAGATCCTTCGTCGCTGCGCTCCTCGGGACGACGGCCAAGGGCGGGTGGTGGCGCGGGTTGGTTCTTGGGCGGCGCTGCGCGCTGATGGTTTGAGTGAGAGCCGGTCTGAGACCGGCCCCTACGGTTTCGATTTTGCGGCGGTTGCTAATTTATTTTACGGGGTTGCCGTCGGCGTCGATTTTGTGGACTTCGCCGATGTTGAGTTCGCGGATGCCGGGTTCGACTTTGCTCATGTCACCGACGACGACCCAGACGAGATGATTGGGGAGAATATATTTCTGGGCGATCTGGTTGGCGTCGGCGGGAGTGACGGCCAGTGCTTTGGCGGTGAAGGTGTTGTAATAATCGGGCGGCAGGCTGTATTGGAGAATTTGGCCGTAGGCGCCGGAGAGTTGCTGGACGGTTTCGAACGAGCCGGGGAGATCGAGGGTGGCGCTGGCCTGTTCGTCTTTTAGTTCGGCGGCGGTGATGGGTTTGGGTCCGACGATGCCGTTGTACTCGGCGACCAGTTCGGCGAGGGACTCTTTGGTTTTGTCGGTTTGCACCGGCGAAAAGCTGATGTAGGGGCGCTGATTTTTCGCCGGGAGGATGCCGGCGAATACGCCGTAGGACCAGTGCTTGTCCTCACGCAGATTCATATTGATGCGCGACATGAAGTTCCCGCCGAAGACGCCGTTCACGAGTTCGAGCGAAAGAGCATCAGGACTGTTTTGCGGGGGGGCGAGCTGGGCGGCAATGATCAGACTCTGACCGGAGCCGGGGCGATCGATCAGATAGACTTCGTCTTGCGCCGGCTGCGAAACTTCGGGGATGGTTTTCTTGGGGACGTCGCCGGATTTCCAGGAGCCGAAAAGGGATTCGAATTTGGGCGTAATCTCCGCGAGAGTGGTGTCGCCGACGATGAGCAGGGTGGCGTTGTTGGGTTTGAAATATTCGCTATGGAATTTGGCGAGATCCTCGCGGGTTAGTTGCTCCACGCTGGCTTCGGTGCCGATCCCGGAAAATGCGCCGCCGTACGGATGATCTTTGCCGTAGAGCAGCGCGGGGCCGACGCGGAAGGCCATGGCGTTAGGCGTGACTTTTTCGCGCTGGATGGCGGCGAGGCGTTCTTTCTGCAGGCGATCGAATTCTTTTTGGGGAAAGGCCGGATGAAGGATCAGGTCGGCGTAGATGTTGAGAGCCTGGTCCATATTTATTTTCAGGGCGTCGAGATCGACGGTGGCCGTGTCGAGATTGGCGCCGGCGGTAAATTCGGCGCTGAGGGCGGCGAGTTGTTCGCTGATCTGAAGCGAATCGCGAGTGGGCGTGCCTTCCTCGAGCATGCGCTGTTCGAAGCTGCAGGTGCCGCGGGCGTCGATGGGATCGGCGGAAAAGCCGCCATCAACCATGAGCGAAAAATTGACGACGGGAGCGGTGTGGCGCTCGGCCAAAACAATTTTCAATCCGTTGGAGAGCGTAGCGGTCTGCATCGGGGGAAGCTTCAGAGACATGGCCGAGCCAAGCGCGGGCGGTTTGGAGCGATCGAGAGGCGCGGAAGTTTTAAAAGTGGTCGGGTAGGGGTGGACTTCCAAAACGTAGTCGCCGTCGCTGAGCCAATCGTCGGCGGCTTTCTTGACGCTGGCCGGAGTGGCGGCCTGGACTTCTTTTAGGTAATCCTTGTAGCAATCCGGATTACCGGTGAAGGTCTGGCAGCGGGCGATGATGTCACTCTTGCCGCCGAAGCCGCCGATGCGCTCCATGGTGCGGGCGTACTCGCCGAAGATCTGAGTTTTCGCCAACTGCAATTCTTCCTGGGTCGGGCCGTTCTTCAGAAAATTCTGCAATTCTTCGTTGCCGGCGGCTTCTACTTTGCTGAGCTCGACGCCGGGGCGGGCGGTAAGGTTGATGTAAAACTGGCCGGCAATTTCATTGGTGAAGTTGCTGGCGGTGGCGCTGGTGGCGATTTGATCCTTGTAGACCAGGCGCTTGTAGAGCAGAGACGTTTTTCCGCCGCCGAGGATTTGGGCGGCGAGGTCGAGGATGGGTTCCAGTTGCGAGCCGAACTGCGGGACGTTCCAGACGCGATAGAGACGAGCCTGGGGGACGCGATCCTGCACGGTGCCGCGATGGGTTCCGGTGCGCTTGGCGATCCATTCTTCGTTCTTGGCGATGGGCGGGCCGGCGGGAATTGCGCCGTAATATTTTTCGACTTTTTCGCGGGCAACTTCGGGAGTGATGTCGCCGGCGATGACGAGGGTGACGTTGTTGGGGCCGTAGTAAGTCTTAAACCATTCCTGCACGTCCTTCATGCTGGCGGCGTCGAGATCGGCCATGGAGCCGATGACGGTCCAAGAATAAGGATGGCCGACCGGATACGTATTTTCGGTGATGAGCTGGCGGGTCACGCCGTATGGCTGATTTTCACCCTGACGTTTTTCGTTCTGAACCACGCCCCGCTGGAGGTCGAGTTTTTTCTGGTCGAGGACCGGAAGCAAGTGGCCCAGGCGATCGCTTTCGGCGAACAGCGCGTAATCAAGCATGGAGGTGGGGACGTTTTCGAAATAATTGGTGCGATCGTTGTTCGTGGTGCCGTTGAGGTCGGTGGCGCCGATGCTTTCCATGGCGTTGATGTAGGTGAAATTGAAATTTTCGCTGCCGCTGAACATCAGGTGTTCGAAGAGGTGGGCGAAACCGGTCTTGCCGGGTTTTTCGTTTTTGGAGCCGACGTGATACCAGGTGTTGAGGGCGACGATGGGAGCTTTGTGGTCCTCGTGGACCAGGACGGTGAGCCCGTTATCGAGGACAAATTTCGTGTAAGGAATGTCGGGAATGGGGATTTTCGGGGCGGCGGGTTTGGAGGTTGCGGCTGCGGGAGCCTTTGTTTTCTCCGCAGGAGCGGGAGTTGACTGGGCGGAAGCGGGGCGGCAAGTGAGGAGGAGCAGGGCCGCGACGATTAGGGACAGAGCAACGCTTTGCAGAATCTTGAGGTTCTTCAACGTAATCCTCCATGAAAGTCTACGGTGCGAGGCGATGCCCGCATCGACGCAGAAAAACTAAGATCACTGGCCTTGGGAAGTTAGGAACCGCACCACGCTGGTGGCTTTGACGCGCGTCCATGATAACGGTTTCAATTCTTTTGTCGAGACGAGGGTCGGGCTGCGGGGTCCACGTCCCGGCACTTCGCAAATGTCTACTCTTTTACGCTTTCGCCTCAGAGTTTCGCCTCGCCAGCCGATGGTATTTGCGGGGATGGCCGGACGGGAACGGCAAGTGGGTGAAGATTAGGGAGCTTAGGTGGTGGTTCGAAAAAGTACAGGTGGCCGGAAGTACCATTGACTTTCGCTTTAGATTCGCCCACAATCGGCGGGAAATTGGAGTGGTCGAGTTGCGCCCCTGGGGGCTGGAATGACACTAACGAAACGACAGAAAGAAGTGCTGAATTACCTGGTGGGGTTCCTGAACAAGAACGGATATTCGCCGAGCTTTGAGGAGATTGCGCACGCGCTGAAGCTGACCTCGCTCGCGACGGTGCACAAGCATCTCTCGACGCTGGAGAAGAAGGGATACATCCGGCGCGGGTACAACCAGAGCCGATCGATCGAGGTGGTGCAGCTGCCCAAACCGATCCGGGAGCAGGTGCTGGACCGGCATGTGGTGGAGCTGCCGCTGGCCGGGAGGATTGCCGCCGGGCAACCGCTGGAAGCGGTGGAGTCGAACGAGACAATTTCGCTGGCGGATTTCGCGCGGGGGCAGGGCACGTTTGTGCTGCAGGTGAAGGGCGAATCGATGCGCGACGATCATATTCTCGACGGCGATTACATTGTGGTGGAGCAGACCCAGGTAGCGAACCACGGGGAGATAGTGGTGGCGCTGGTGGGCGAGGACGAAGCGACGCTGAAGAGGTTCTATCGCGAGCCAGGCGGGAAAGTGCGGCTGCAGCCGGCGAATTCGGCGATGTCGCCGATTATTGTGCAGGGTACGGACGTGAAGATTCAGGGCCGGGTGGTAGGCGTCCTGCGCAAATACAATTAGAATAGCGGCACGATGAGCGTGCCGGGAAAAGACGAAGCAGCAGCGTATTACTTTACCTATATCGATCGAGTGCCCGAGGCTGACGTTCTCGCCGGGATGGAACGGCAGCTCGGCGAAGCTTCCCAATTATTTTCGACCATCTCCGAAGAAAAATCCTTGCATCGGTATGCTCCGGAGAAGTGGAGCATCCGGCAGACGCTGAACCACATCAGCGACACGGAACGCATGTTCGCGTACCGCGCTTTGTGGTTTGGGCGCGGGTTTAGCGATCCGCTGGCGAGTTACGATCAAAATATCAGCGCGAGTGGGGCGCGGGCCGACGAGTGTTCGTGGGCCCGGCATGTGGCGGAGTTTGGGGATGTGCGGCGGGCGAGCTTGGCGCTGTATCGGAATTTTCCGGCGGAGGCCTGGAAGCGCAGCGGGGTGGCTAGCGGGAATCCGGTTACGGTGCACGCGCTGGCTTACATTATTGCGGGACATTTCGCACATCATATGGCGATTTTGCGGGAGCGATATTTGTAGAGTTGGTCGGCAGGGTGGGAATCGACGAGAGATCCCGGCGATTGTGCACTTGACACAGACTAGGCCCATGTTGGAAGGCATATTCTACTTGCTTGAAGCGGCGGTTTTTCTTCTTTGCGCCATGTATGCCTTTTCCAATAGGGGGAAGCGATCATGATACTGATAGACGACGTCCGCCTGTATCGAAATTAGGGTTGCGGCGGGCGGCGGGTCGGGCTTAAGATGCGGGTCCCCAGCAGTTCTAACTTGAAGTTGTCTCACCGGACACTACTGTACCATTTTGGATTTGGCAGGGGTGCCGCAACGGACTACATTCAAATCCCGGTCATATTTATGGCGTAGGCGTTTTTGGGCGTTATTGATTTGAGGAGGCAGTATGTGGGGAGACAAGAAACCGGCGATCCCCGCGGGCAGTGCGCTTCCGAAGCAGCAACCGGCTCAAGAAACGACTGAAAAGCAGTGGCAGCAGAAGGCGACAGCACCAATTCCGAGTGCAAACGCACCGGCTTTTTCTGGGGAGGCAAAAACAATGGCACCAGGCGATTCGTTTTCCAACAGCGGTTCGGGCACAGCGCGATTGGGTTCGACGCTGCATGTAAAGGGTGAAATCACGGGTAATGAAGATTTGCTGATCGATGGCAGCGTGGAAGGTCTGGTTCAGCTGGAAGACCGCAAGCTGACCGTAGGCGCGAGCGCCAAGGTTACGGCGGACGTGATTGCGCGCGAAGTCGTGGTTTACGGCAACGTGAAGGGCAATCTGCGGGCGCGCGACCGGATCGAGATCAAGAAGGACGGGTCGGTGGTGGGGGATCTGACCACGGCGCGCATTTCGATCGAAGATGGAGCGTATTTCAAGGGCTCGATCGAGATCGATAAGACTGGCGACGAAGCGGACAAGTCGAACCGCTCGAAAGTCACGGCCAGCGCAACGTCTTAACGAAATCTGGGATTGGAATCGGGCAGTCGCGGGCCGGCGATGTGGTGAGTGCCGCCGGTTCGCGGCTGCTTTTTTTTGCGGTGAACTTCGGTTTTTGATTTCCCTCGTTTTCTGCTTGAAGTTTTCTTCCTGAGCTTTGCTTCTTACGTTTGAAAATCTGGTCGGCGATTTGGTATACGTGGGTGGAAGCTTGCGCCGAATTTAATTTTTGGGGGTTGGGGAGGGCGTGACGCGGAAGATTCGATATGTGGTGGCGATGAGTCTGGATGGATATATTGCCGATTCGAAGGGTGGGGCGGATTGGATCGTGCATGAGCCGGAAATTGACTTTGCGGCGCTATTCGGGCAGTTCGACACTTTTCTGATCGGGCGGAAAACGTACGACACCATGGTGAAGGCGAGAAGGACGAGTGTGCCGGGGATGAAGATTTTTGTTTTTTCGAGGACGATGCGAGAGAAGGATTTTCCGGGCGTGGCGATTATCGCGAAGGATGCGGCGAAGAAAGTTCGCGAATTGTGCGCGGAGGCAGGGAAGGATATTTGGTTGTTTGGTGGTGGGGAATTGTTTCGAGAATTATTGGCGGAGGGATTGGTGGATACGGTGGAGGTTACGGTGAGTCCGGTTTTGTTGGGAGGGGGAACGAGGCTTTTGGGAGGCGCGACGGGATCGTCGAAGTTGCGGTTGGTGGGGAATCGGATTTATGGGTCGGGGGTGGTTTCGTTGACCTATGAGGTGGTGCGGGAGGTCTAGGCTTCGCGTCGGGTGGTGCTTGGACGTTACGCAAGGCTCGCGCGAGAAGGCCGCGCGAAAGGAAACTGGACGGAAGGCGGATTTTATGTCGGAGCTGAAGCTCCGACCCCCTAGGCGTTGCGTTGGAAAATTGGGCAGTAGGGTGGGAATCGAACAGAGATCCTTCGTCGCAAAAGGCACTCCTCTGGATGACGGCCAAAA
>PMHK01000070.1 GCA_003156635.1 Acidobacteriota bacterium
GCGCGTAGGGATCGTAGTCCGAGCGGTTCCAATCGATCGCCGTATCTTCCTGCACCACTTCGTTGGCCCGCTGCCCCGCGACCGCCACCGTGCTGACGTGGCTGAAGCGGCGCAATCCATGTTGATCGCGCGCCCGCGACGCCAGCTGAATCACTTCCAGCGTTCCGCGCAGATTGACGTTCAGGCAGCTTTTTTCCGATTTGCGGTTCAACGACGCGGCGCAGTGGATGATCGAATCGGTCGAGCGCACCAGCTCCGCATAGTCGTCATCGGCCAGTCCAAAATGCGGATCGGTCAAATCGCCGCGGAAAATTCGAATCCGCGAATTCAAAAACGACTCGAATCTCTCGAAATCCAGATGGAGCTGCAGGGAACGCCACAGCCGCTCGCGCGCCTCATGCTCGTCGCGGGCGCGCACCAGCAAATTCAGCGAATCGGAATGGCCGGTAAGCAGATTCGACGCAATATGCGCGCCGATATAACCGGTGGATCCTGTAAGGAGAATAGGCACAGTGATTGAGTGTCAGGACGTTGTGGCCGGAGCCGCACCCGCGACCTTCGTCGCAACCTCTGCGCTGGGAGCCATAAGCGGAACCGAACGCTTCGGGCGAGCCGGGAGCTGGCGTCCTTCGATGAGAGGATAACACCACTTGCGTAGCGCCGGAATGTGCACATTGATCCAGTAATCCCACCAATCCAGCGCCCGCGCGTCGTAACCAAAATCGGCTTGTTCGTTTTCCGCCAGCGCCGCCGATAATCTTTCGATGTTGGCGGCTTCAAAAATATGGTCGTTGTGCAGGATGAACGGCTCGAAAAGCGAAATCAGCTTGATGACTTTCTCGAGTTCCCGTTGCGCTCGCGCCAAAGGTGGCTTCGATGAAAATGGCTCCGCCGTGCGGTTGATGGTCTCCACGATCGCTTTTTGTGCCGGCGCCGAAAGCTTTTCGTAACGCGCCTTCGAAACTGGAATCGCATCGAACTTCAATCGCAGGCGATTCTCCAGGTCGTCCTGCGCCCGGTAGAATTTGCGATGCCCCAGGCCGGTGAGTTCGATCGAACGCCCCATGTTGCAGGCATTCGCCACCGAAGTGGCCAGATGATAGACCTCGGCGTGTCTCCGCTCGATCAGTGCGGCCGAAATCAACGTCATCCCTCGCGTCACCAGATCGACCGGAATAATGTCCAGGCACTTTGCTTCGTTGGTCGGCAGCTGCCGGAAAAAAGTGCCGAGCAGGTACGAAAGCGAAGCGGAAGTATTGATCCCTTCGTTCCATCCCAGAAAGGGTTTTTCCAGCGATGATTCCACGATTGCCGGACGCACCACGGCCACCGCCGCCGCAGGATTCGCATCTAGAAAATTTCGAATCAAGGATTCCGAAAGGCTCTTCGTGTAAGTATAAGTATTGGGCCAGCCGAGTTCGAGGGCGCGATCCGCGCCCGCATCGGTGAGCGTTTGCCGCAGCCAGCGTACTCGGTTCTTACGGATTTGATTTTCCAGCGCGGCCCCGTGCAAATCTCTGGCTGCATGCTCCTTTTTCTGTGCCGCCACTCGCAGCTCTTCGGTAACTTCGGGTGATTCCGCGCGCGCTTCCGTATCGCGAACCAGTGTTTCCAGGCGCTGCCATTCCTGAGCTGCGTCGTACCCGGCTAAGCCGCGCGGAGTGTAGTTGTGCGGTAATTCCTCCATCACTCGGCCATCGCGCTGTCCCACCACGTAACACGTGGAGAGATGCAGCAACCCGGCATGCTCGCATTCGCGCAGAAAATCGAGGGTGTACGCCGTGGCGCGCACGTTGGTCGCCAGTGCGTCGCGAATATCAGGATTAAAGTCCGTAAGACCGGAGCTATTTACGATCACATCGAGCGATCGCGCGAGGCGCTGGCGCAGGTTCGGCGCCAGTCCGAGACCGGGCTTGCTCACGTCGCCGTCGACCACTTCAATTCGCTCGCGGAGAAATGCCGCGAAACCATCGCCATGCCTTTGCGCCAGCTTCTCGAACACCGGCGATTCTTCCAGCGCTCGCTGGTAACGTTCCACCGAAGTCGACGCCCGGTTGTGCCGTACCAGCAAATAAATGAGGCCAATCTCCGGCAAATCGGTAAGCAGGTTGGCCAGCCACACTTTTCCGATGAACCCCGTCGCGCCAATCAGCAGAATATGTTTTCCGGCCAGCGTATGGCGGACGGATAACGATTTTCGCCCAGCGCCTGAATCAAAATGAACTACGGGTTTAGTCACTTTAGGGCTGGGACGTTCGGCGGATTGAATCGCAGCTTCCAGAATTGCCGGATTCTTCTCGAATCCAAGAACAGAAATAAGTTTTTCGCGGGGCACCAAGCCATTCGGCTGTCCGCCGGTAAATCGCGCGAAAAGGCCGCGCGGGCGAATCACTGGATCGAGTAGTCGTCCCGTCGCTTTGCCATCGCGGAAGTCGAGCCGGTTGGCCACGATCCGCTTCACGCCCAGATGCTTGGCCAGCGGACGCATGATGTGCTCGAGTCCCTGACTAACCAGCACGATGTCGCTGCTTTCCGCGATCGATTCGTTAAGCAGCGCCACGCCGCGCTGCTTTAATCGCGGCTTCAGAAAATATTCGAAAAACTCCTCCCCCAGCAAATCCAGGCGATCGCGGCTCACTCCGCGCAGTACCGTATGCAGCAAGCGCGTGGCGAATTCCCGATTCGTCACATACAGAAATGGCCGGGCCAACGCCAGTGCCGCCATCGAACCGCGGCGGCTCCAGCGCTGCAGAAAACTCTGCGAGTTCCAGGCAAAAAATCCGACCGGGCGGACCGCGGTGAGATTCAGCAGGCTGCCCTCAACCCGCCAGAAGACAGGCTCGCGCACAGACGCGGGTCGCGGTTGATTTGGAATTTCCGGATTTTGGCCGTTTGAATTAGACAACGACATCGTCACGTAACAATTCTAGTGATTTCGTGGAAAGAACAAAATTATCATGGCCATCGCGGCCATTCAAGTAATCGCCCGGCGTGCGTCAGCCCTGGATCGGCGAACGCAACACCTGCCGCTATTTTTCCGGTTCCGGATAGTTGAACCGGAAATTATCCACCGCCGGTCCCGCCACTCCCCGCGTGTTGTATTCGAGCATGTACTGTATGTGCGTCTGATCCTCGGGATACGCCACGCCCGCGGGATACGGGTACGGCACTGGAGTGTGGAACGGCAGAGGCGCCACCGTATCGCCGTGCGCCGCATAAAAATCCATATCCTTGGCGAAGCCGTCCGCGTACAGAAAATAATCGCGAATCCAGCCATTCGGAATATCCGGCAAGTGAGTCGCGTCAAAATCCACCGAAACTTCATCCCCCGAACCAAAAATCACATATTTCTCGTCGGACTTGTTGACCAGCTCGGAAACGTCTCCGTACCGCGTGTAATTTCCAATTTGCCGCGAATACGGCCCCGTGGCGCTCACGTCTTCATACACGTAAGTCAGATCGTTCTTTGGATTGCCTTCCACCACCCGCGGGTAACCTCGAAACGCCAGGTTAGCCTTCGCCAGCGGCACTTCAGTTTGTGTGAACTGCAGATCCGTTGGCGAGTTATCGACGCGAATGCGGTCCCAGTAGATTTTCAAATTTGTACTGATGCGGATGAACCGCGTGCCCGGCGGAATCTTGCCGGTTAGGTCCGCAATCATGGTTCGCGACAATCCTGCCGGGAACCCCATGTCGGCGATGACCATCTGCCACTTCCCGGCGTCGTCCTGCGTTTCCACAAACGGCGGCACCGGAGTGATGCCGGCTTGCCACGCCGCGTACATCGAACTGGCGCTGAAATAGTCGGTAAAACCATCCATCAACAATCGCAGCGGTCGCGACGGATCCCAGTCACCCAGGTCCAGTTCGATCCAGTGCATCGCCGCAAATCCCGCGTACGGCGCTTCGCCAAAATTCGTCACGTATTTGCGGTCTCGCTCCTTCAGCAGCGGCAGAATATTCCGGTTGTGATCGTCCCACGCTCCAGCGGGAGCATGCGCCTCACTACTCGCGATCACCTTGTACTTCGGGAATGGCGGTCCGCTGGCGAATCGCGCATCAGGATACACTTCGACCTCCACCGGATGATCAATCGCGATCAAACGCACCCGATCCAGATAATCCAGCTCTTCCATCGGCTCCAGCATTTTGAAATGGATGAGTCCATCCTGCGGCTGCACCAGCGACCCGGTCACTTTGAAATATTCTTCAGGCGCCGGAGTGTTGCGCTGATTCGGTCCGGTCCAATGCCCGACGATCCCGGGACCGATCATGTCCGCCAGAAATTCGAATTTGGTGCCGTTCCAGACGAAAACAATCGGGCAGGAACTTCCACGGCGGTCAATTTCGGTGAAAGCCGCATCCTTGTGCGCGGGGGTTTCCAATTCGTCCTGCAAAACTCCGGTGGGCCACAGTAAACGGATTACATCCGCGCTGCGCTCCACGCCCAAACCGGCCACGATCGACGCCGGACCTTGCCCCAGATATCCAGAAGCTCCAGGAATTTCCCATTTCTGTTGCAGCGCGCCGGCAAACATCTCCACTTTGGTTCCAATCGCCGTCTTATTGTCGTTCTCGCCTTTCAACCCGATGCGAATCCAGTTGTAGCCGTTTCCGCCGTCATTCTTCAGCAAAACCGGCGGAAGTCCATTTTGAGTGATCAGCAGATCAGTGGCCCCATCGCCGTCAAAATCAAACGCGATCACCGCGCGCGGATTGTGCAGCACGATTTTATCCAGCCCCGTCGATGCCGTAACGTCGCGAAAGCCCGCCGCCCCCTCGTTTCGCAACAAAACTATGCGCCCTTCGCCCGCGAAATTCTCGCCCACCGCAACCAGATCGATCCAGCCATCGTTGTCATAGTCAATCGGCGCGACGCCCCAGCCGCGCATCCAGTCCAGATCCGGCAGTGGCACACGATCAAACGATTTTCCGTCCACATTGCGCCACAAACTCAGCCCTGGCGATCCCCAATGCGTAAAGGCCAAGTCCATCCAGCCATCTTTGTTGAAATCGAGCGCGACCACGCCCGCCGTCGGTGCCGGCATGTCGCTCGACCACGGCGTCGTCGCCTTGAACGCGCCTTCGCGCGGATTGAGATAAGCCACCGGCGATTTCCGCCAGCCGGTCACCACAAAATCGATGGCGCGGTCGTTGTTGATGTCACTGCCGATCGCCCCCACCGATGGCGCATCGCCGCCGAGCGCCGTCTCGCTGGTCCAATCCGTGAACGTGCCGTTTCCGTTGTTGCGCCACAGTACGTTCCCAGCCGGAGCCGCGTCCATCGGGAACGAAAAAGCCTCCGTTGGATTAGCAAAGGGAAAGTCATTAAATCGAGTTACGTAAAGGTCGAGGTCGCCATCGTGATCGTAATCAATAAAAGTCAAACCAAGCGCCAGGCCGGTGGTGAAAATCCCGGATTCCTGCGTTACGTCCTTGAACGTGCGATTGCCCTCATTGTGAAAAAGCAGAACGCGCCCGTCCATGCTCACCGCCAGATCCGGCTTTCCGTCGTTATCGTAATCTCCGACCGCGCAGCCCATCCCCTGGCCGCGAAAATCGAGTTTGGCCTCGCGCGTGACGTTTACAAAATGTCCGCCGCCCAGATTGCGGAATAACGCCGAATTGCCCTTGCCGTCGCTATCGACCAAAAAAATGTCCGGCTTGCCATCGCCGTCGTAATCGATGATGCACGCGCCACTGCCCAGAAAGCGCGCCAGCGAATCCGCACGGTTCTTTTTCACCGGCGCGTGCCGCGGTCTAACGTTGGTTCGCGGCGTGTTTCCGCCTGCAGGGGAAGCAGCTGGCGTTTCCGCCGCCGCGACCGTCTGTGCCGATTCTCCGCGCATCGGCAAGCCGGACGCCGGAGTTACGTTCACAAAATGGACAGGCATGGCCGGCGGCACCGGTTCCGGTGCAGGCTGCATGATCGCGGCCAACGAATATTTTCCCTGCTCACCGTAGATGAAGCTGATCGGCTTGCCCAGCTTCTCCGAAGTCATGTGCTGGAACTTGTCGAAATGCTGTTTTGCGCCGGCCGTATCGCCGCTCCGCTGCAGAGCCTGCGCCAGGCCGAACTCCGCAGAAACCTGAAACGGGTTCAGGCTGATCGCTTTGCGAAACGCGACCATCGCCTTGTCGTATTGCTGTTGTTGCGAATAAATCAAACCCAAGAAATATTGCGTGTCGGCATCGTATGGATCGAGCTGCGCAACTTTCTTAAAATCCTCGATNNCGCGCTTCGTCGAAACGCTGCATGTTTAGGAACGCAATGCCCATGTTCACGCATCCCAGATCGGTCTCGGGATCCAGGATGCAGGCGCGCTGAAATTTTCCCAGCGCTTTTTCGAACTGCTGGCGGTTCATCAGTGCCACGCCAAAATTATTTTCGCGGGTGATTTCAGCGCGGGGGTCGGCTCTCTGCTCTGGGTCCGGGGGAGCCGCGTCCGCTTTCTTGGCCGGCCGGTTCTGCGGATGGGCTTCCTGTCGCGGTTGGCTCGCGCCGACCATCGCCGACGCCACGATGCCGGCAAAAAGCGTCGCCGCCAACCCCGCCTTCCATTTCTGCATTCGAAGAAGCCTCGCGGGTATTCTACCGTTTTGCCAGGGGCTTTGCCGCAGCGATGCCTTCTTTTTCTTTGACCGTGATGATCTGGTCGGCCGCGATGTTTTTAAAATTGTCTACTTGCCCGCTGGGCCAACGGATTTCGATCGCCTCAGCCTGAGTGTGCGAGGCGAGCCCGAACGTAAGAATCAGTTCACTGGAGGAAAGGTAGCTTGAGCCACTCCGCAAAGTTTCTGTCTGCACATCCGTGCCCGCGGTAACGCGAACGTCGCTGCCGATGCCGTCGCGATTCGATTTCGTGCCGATAAGCTTGATGCGCAGGCTGTGATTCGTCGTCCCCACGTTCCGGAAAAGCGTCGCCGGCCCGCCATTGGTTGCCACCAGCACATCCAGCGCGCCATTGTTGTTGATGTCGCCGTAGGCCGCTCCGCGCGCCACTCTTGGCGACGCAAACGCCACGCCCATCGATTGCGTGACTTCCTGAAATTTTCCGCCGGTGAGATTCCGGAAAAGATGCGGTGGTTCGGCGAAGTGCACCCGCGGCTGCACTCGCTCGATCGCGTCTTCGATGTGACCGTTCGCAATGTACAGATCTGGCCAGCCGTCCAGGTCGTAATCGAAGAAAAAACAACCAAACCCAAGCGTCAACAGGGAAGCGTGGCCCACATCCGACTTCGGTGCCTCGTCCACAAACAACCCGTTGCGTTCGTTGTGATATAGCGCCAGCATCTGGTTTGAAAAATTGGTAATCACCACGCTGGCCGCGCCCGAGCGGTCATAATCGGCAGCGTCCACTCCCATCCCCGCGCGCGCAATGCCGTCCTCGTTGTAGGCGATTCCCGACGCCACGCCTTTTTCCGTAAACGTCCCGTTACCATTGTTGACGTAAAGCTTGTTGGGCTGCGTGTCGTTGCTGATCAGGATATCCGGCCAGCCGTCTTGATTCGCATCAAAAACCGCGATCCCGAGGCTCTTGGAAGTGATGTCATACAGTCCCGCTTTCTGCGTCGCGTCCTCAAACGTCCCGTCGCCGCGGTTGTGCCAGAGCCGCACCGAGGTGCCCTTATACGATTCGGGCGTGCAATACGATTTGGTCTTGCCATCCAGCTCGCAGGAAATATCCGTCGCGGGCGACCACTGCACGTAATTCGCGACGACCAAATCGAGCTTTCCGTCGCGATCGTAATCCACCCAAGCAGCGCTGGTGCCGAATTCGTTTGGTCCCCACAACCCAGCCTGCTTGGTCACATCGGTGAACGTCCCGTTGCCGTTGTTGTGAAAAAGATGATTCTGCCCCAGCGTGGTAATGAAAATATCGTCGTAGCCGTCGTTATCGTAGTCGCCGATGGCCACACCCATGCCATACATTTCCACCGCAAGCCCGGCCTTTTGCGTGACGTCGGTGAACGTCCCGTTTTGGTTGTTATGGTATAGCGCGAGGGTGCTGCGTTTGCGCACGTGCCCCGGCCAGTCGGCTCCGTTAACCAGCAGAATGTCCTGCCAGCCGTCGTTATCGTAGTCGATGAATGCGACGCCCGGCCCCATCGTTTCCGGCAGCCACTTTCTTCCGATCGCCCCGCTGTTATGCGTGAAGTGAATTCCGGCCGCGCGCGTGATGTCTTCAAAATGAGTCGCCGAGAGCACTGTGGCCGCGCGGTTCTGCGTCGGCTTGGTCTCTCCGCGAACGCCAAGCACCGCCAGAACGGCAACGAGTAGCAGGTATCCAAAAAGCGAAATAGGGTTGGGTCGTTTCTTGTTTACGGCGGGCACTATTCGTGGACCTTTGATTCTGCATGGATTTGGGCGACGGCAATCGGGGCCCCACAGTTTGCGACGCCGGGCTTGCAGGGCCTTGCGACACCAGCGTTCTTCGTGATCCGCGGTTCAGATTTTGCTTTTTGCGGCGCGGCCGAAACATGCTCGTGTATCGGCTGGCGTTCGTTATTGTCAAGCTCGTGTGCGCGCAAATACGGGCCCGTAAGAGTCTGCGCCGATTCGTCAGCCTTAAAACGCAAATAGCGCGTCTGAAACTCCGCAGCCTGCTGCGGCTGGCCCAGGCCCGTATAAGTGAGCATCAAATTGTAATTCGCTTCCAGATCTTCCGGATCGATAGCGATCGTGGCGCTAAATTCTCGCAGCGCGTCGTTGTATCGCCGTTGCAGGAAATAAATTCGTCCCAGGTCGTCCCGCACCACGCGATCTCGCGGATACTGTGACAGCACCTGCTGCAGATGGGGAATTGCCGCGTCATATTGCCCCTGCTGCCGCAAAACCCTCGCGTAGAAAAAGTGCGCGCGCGCCAGATCGGGGCTCAGCGCCAGCGCGCGGTCCAGAGCGTCCTTCGCCGCCGGCAAATTTCCTTCCTGCACCCGCACTCGGCCGATATTTACCCAGCCGTCCGGATTCTTTGGATTAATTTCGGTAATCTTTTCAAACGCGCCCGCCGCTCCGGTCAAATCACCCTGCAAAAGCAACCCAATTCCAAAATCGTTCCAGCGCGTCCAGTCGTCGCCATTCAAAACTACATTTGGCGCGGGTTCGGCCGCGGCCGCCGGAAGCACCTGCAAGTCGACTTTGTTTTCGGCCATCACCACGACTGGCAGATTGGGAATACCTTTCGCGCCACCGGGAAGATCCTTCGGGTCACCGGTAAATTCGTAATGCGAATCGTCGTAGCTCGGTGCCAACGCGTCGGCCGGCTGATCCGCCTTGCGCACACCGGCGAACGCGAACTGCGTCCCGAACCACGCGAATTTTCGGTAATTCACTTTCGCGTCGAGGTGAATGTGCCCTTCGGCGCTCGCCGGGATCTGCAGCCGGTAGTGAATCGTGTCGGCAGCCCCGGGCGGAATCAGGTGAACATACACGACCGCGCGCGTGGCCCAGGCATTCCGCTTGTTGATCGGATTTCCGTGCGCATCGATTTGCAGTGAGCGGTAGAAATGCGCACTCGGATCCACAGGACCTTTGCCCTCGTCTTCCACTTCACCGCTGGAAAAGATGGTTTGACCCTTATCATCGCGTGCGGTCAATTCGACCCAGCAGTCAAACGCATCCACGGTCCCGCCCGGGAAGAAGTGTCCCAGCTTGCGGGTTCGCACCACCACATTCACGCGATAGGTCCCGTTGCGGCGCACCGCGGCCGTGACTCTGTTCAAGGGCCCGGTTAGCAGCGCCACTGGCGTGGCCGATTCCGGCGATTCGTTCACCGGAACGGAACTCTCCGCCTCTTCGCCCACCGCAAAAGTAGTTTGCAAAGACGGCGCCGGCGGATTCGTAGTGGTCACCGCGGCGGCTCCCGCACCAGCAATTGCTTGCTCACCAGTCTCGGAAGATTTTCCGCCGGCACGCTTTTCCGGCGAGAGTGCAAAAATATCCACGCTCACTTCACGGTCGGTAAGGAACTTCTCCGTTTCGTCCAGGTGCACCTTGTCATCATTGGCAAAAGGCAACGCGGTGTTCGCGGCCACGAAACTGTGGGAATGGATCGAACCGTTTTTCGCCGAAGCGACCAAACTTGCGAACCAGCCTCCGATCCCCGCAGGCTTGGGCGCGAAACTTCCCGCGTCGTCCGATGGCTTTAGCGGCATATGGCAGTCCGCGCAGTTCTGCCCCTTCGCCGGATAGTAAAAAGACCGCGCGCCTTGAAACGAAACACCGCTCGCTTGCCAGTTGTCGTAATCGTTGAACCCGCGCACCCAGCGATAGTGGTTCACCGGCACATCCAGATGCACCTTGTGGCAGCTTGAGCAAAATTCCGCCGTCTGCGTGCGCATGAACGGCTTCAAAAATACTCGCCGATGCGGTTCTGGATTCAGTTCCGTCAGAAAATCATGCAGGCGCACTACTAGCGGATTCTTGCTCGCCGCCATTTTGTGCAACGCCGGATACTCCAGCAGAAAATCCGCCTGCCCCATGGTGCTTTTCACTTGCGAGATCGAATGGCACATCATGCAGCCGAGTCCCGCCTGCCCCGCCGGGGTATCTTCCACTTCGCGGATCGGCCGGTCGAACATCCCGCTGTAGAGCAGCGCCGGATCGTGGCAGCCCGCGCACCATTTCGATGGTTTCACCCCGATCGTGTCCTGCATGTACTCGATGCTTTTGCGGTACCACTGATTATTGAAAGACGAGAAGTGATGCGCCGAGCTTTTCCATTGTTTATAGATGTCCGCATGGCAGCGCTGGCAGGAATCCGACTCCATGAAATAATTCGCCGGAATGTGCCCGCCATCGGAAGTCTGCGCGGAGCTCGGAAAATAGGGGCCTTGCGGTCCGTCGCCTTCGTTGTTCATCGCCGCGGGAGCGATGGCCGGATTTTCGATGTGGTGCGACCGTTCCCACGGAACGGTGCGCAGCCAGGACGCGCCAGACGCAATCAGCGCCGCCGCAATCACACAGATCGCGCTGCGGACCACGCCAGCGGGAATTCCGTTCNNGAGCCAGCCGCGTCTGCCGGCCCAGCCGGAAAAAAGCATGGCTCCGCCCGTCACGCACGCTCCAATATGAATGTACAGCAGAGGCCACTCCGCGCGCCGCGTGCCGGTAAAAACCAAAACGATTCCGAGCACGCCGCCAAAGGCCAGCAGAATCCAGCCAATCCGCGACGCCACCGGGGAATGGCGGAGTATGGGCGAGAGTCCGAAGGTCAGCAGAATCAAAAATATAATTCCGGTAACCAGATGAATGACAATCGCCGCGAAATACGGCACATTGGCCGAAGGCCACGCGTACACGTACGCCGCGGTGAGAAACAGGATTGCGAGGAAGAGGTGAATGAGTCGCTTCATGTTAGGAACTGAGCCCGGGCACACCCATCACGCTTCGAAGCTCGAAAAATGAATCGCTCGTCGCGTGCGAAGAAGAAGTCTGCGGTGGGCACCGTGGCCCGTCAATAGTATTTTTGCATTAGGCCAGGCGGCCGCCGGATTGCGCGGTCCGGCCATGCTAGACTCCCGCGACTCATTCGCGTGCTGAAATATGGTGAGGACGTTTCGTTGAGTGAAATCTCCTACAAATCGTTGGTCGAAATGGCTGAATTGGTGCGTTCGCGCCAAATCTCGCCGGTCGAGTTGGTCGAAGTACACCTGGCCCGCATTGAACAGCTTAATCCGAAGCTGAATGCCTACGTTTACGTTGACGCGGCTGGCGCGCGCCAGCAGGCGCGTGCGGCGGAAGCGGCCCTCGCCAAGAATTCGGCTGGCGATTCTTTCGGACCTTTGTTTGGCGTGCCGCTTTCGATGAAAAGTTCGGTGGAAGTTGCCGGCTGGCTCTGCGAGTGCGGCAGCGCGCTCCGCAAGAATTACGTGGCGAGTGAGGACGCGCCGTTGGTCGCGCGGCTGCGCGCGGCTGGGGCAATACTTTTGGGTAATACCAACGTGCCGGAATTCTTGATGTCCTACGAAACCGATAATTCGTTGTACGGGCGCACCAACAACCCGTGGGATGTGACGCGGACGCCAGGCGGCTCGAGCGGAGGCGAAGCGGCGGTTATTGCCGCCGGATGTTCGGCGGGCGGAGTGGGCAGCGATGGCGGGGGCTCGATCCGAATCCCCGCGCACTTCGTGGGCATTTGCGGACTGAAGCCCACGCCCGGGCGCATTCCTTCCACCGGCCACTATCCGGTGTCGGCCGGACCATTCGCGCAACTGGGAGTGGTTGGACCGATGGCCCGTACCATCGCCGATGTTCAGTGTTTGTTCGAGGTGATGGCGGGCCATGACCCGCAAGATCCCGCGTCCGCGCCGGTAGCGCTGCGCGAGTGGAGCGACGGCGAGATTAGGAAGCTGCGCGTCGGATACTTCGAGGACGACGGCGTAACTCCGGTCACGCCGGAAACCGCGGTTGCGGTGCGCGCGGCTGCAGAGGCTTTGCGGCAACAAGGATTCCAGGTGGAGGCATGGCGGCCGCAGAATCTGGAGCGAGTCTGGCAGTTGTGGTGGAATCTGTTTGGCCGCGCGGTGCAGACCGCGTTTGAACCCACGGTGCGCGGGCGCGAGAGCGAATTGAGCCCGATGCATCGCGCGTGGCGCGAGCATGTGGCTAAACAACCTGCGCTTGACGGTCAGGAGTGGATGAATACGATGATCGGCCGCGACGCCTTGCGGGGGAAGCTGCTGGAGCAGATGGAGAAGTTTCCGATCCTGCTTTGCCCGGCGTGCGCGGTGCCGGCGTTTCGGCAGGGCGAACGCGAGTGGTTGGTACAGGGGCGCCGGGTGGAATACTTGAAAGCGATGAGCTATTCGCAGTGGTTCAACCTGCTGGGAAATCCGGCGGCGGTGGTGCCGGCGGGGAAATCTCCCGAAGGACTGCCCATTGGAGTGCAGGTGGTCGGTCGTCCGTGGGAGGATGAAGCGGTGCTGGCGGTCGCCGCGAAAATCGAACAAGTCACGGGTGGATTCCGTCCGCCGCCGATCGCGTAAGATTTCAATTCGCATCGCCGTAACGCGGAACTAGCCGGCGGTGTTGGCTCGGGCGATGAGCAGAATGGCGAGCATATAGAAAATGAACATCATCGCCAGGTAGGCTTGCGAGCGCTTGTTCGCGCCGGCAAATTCCTTCCAGGCAAAAATGCCCCAGAGGGCGGCGACCATGGGGGCGGACTGGCCGATGGCGTAGGAGATGGCTACGCCGGTAAAATTTCCGGCAACCAGATTGAAAACGGTGCCGGTGGCCCAGATGGCGCCGCCGAGCAGGCCCAGCAAGTGGCCGCTGGCGGGCCCGTGAAAAAGGCCGCTGAACGCGACGGGCTCGCCGACCAGCGGCTTTTTCATGAAGTACACATTCCACACAAAACAGGAAAGCAGCGCGCCGCCGGTGAGAAAGACGGCGATGCTGTAAGGACCCAGCGCGTGCCCATGAGTGAGTGCGCGGGTGGAAAATGGCGCCCACAGGCCCATCAGCACGCCGGAAACGATGCAGGTGACGATGCTTTTGCGCGA
>PMHK01000060.1:0-188 GCA_003156635.1 Acidobacteriota bacterium
ATGTTGGTGTTTGGCATGCCGGGAAGGCTGGCGGTGGTGAGTTTTCTATACGGCGGGTCGTTCGGGCTGCTGAAGATTGTGTGGATCGTGATCGCGGCGGTGTATCTGTACGACATTTCGGTGGATACCGGGCAGTTCGAGATCATGAAGCAATCGATCGCGACGATCACGCCGGACCGGCGGCTGCA
>PMHK01000060.1:203-4086 GCA_003156635.1 Acidobacteriota bacterium
TGATTGCGAACACCGCGCCGGTGGCCTGGGGCGCGATTGGAACGCCAGTGCATACGCTGGCGGCGGTGACTTCGCTGCCGGAAAGCGATTTGAACGCGATGATCGGGCGGATCCTGCCGTTTACGGCGGTGCTGGTGCCGTTCTGGCTGGTGCGGGCGATGGTCGGCTGGTCGGAAACCTTCGAGGTGCTGCCGGCGATTCTGGTGGTGGGGATTTCTTTCGCGGGGATGCAGTTTTTCTGGTCGAATTATATGGATAGCAATTTAGTGGATATCGCGGCGGGGATTACGTCGATGATCGCGATCATTGTGTTCTTGAGATTCTGGAAGCCGAAGCGAATCTGGAGATTCGAGGACGAGCGCGAAGCGTTGCCGACGGGGCGCAAGGTGGCGGCACCGGCGGATGCGGTGAGTCCGATCGTGGAAGATACGATGGGCGACGAATGGGATGTTCGCGAATTGCAGAAGCCGGTGCCGGCGGTGCGTCATACGGGCGGGCAAGTGGCCAAGGCTTGGCTGCCGTTTGCGATTCTTTCGATTTTCGTTTTGTTGTGGGGGCTGCCGGCGGTGAAGGCGGCGATGGGGCGAGCAACGACGCCCGCATTTAAAACCGGCGGATGGGAAGTTCCGTATTTGCACAAAGCGGTTTATCGCGCGCAGCCGGTGGTGACCAAGCCGACGGCGGAAAATGCGAAATTCGATTTCAACTGGCTGACCGCAACGGGGACCGGCTGTTTTCTGGCGGCGTTGTTGTCAGGAGTTATTTTGGGATTGAAACCGAAGAAAATGATGCAGATTTTCGGGCACACGCTATATCGCATGAGATTCGCGATCATCGCGATGACATTTATGCTGGGGCTGGGCTATGTGACGAGGTATTCCGGGATGGACGCGGTGTTGGGACTCGCGTTTACGCGGACCGGGTGGTTCTTTCCATTTTTCGGGACGTACATTGGTTGGCTGGGCGTGGCGCTGACGGGGAGCGACACGTCGTCGAACGCATTATTTGGAGGCTTGCAGCGGATTACCGCGGAGCAGTTGAACTTGAGCCCGATTTTGATGTGCGCGTCGAACAGCGCGGGCGGGGTGATGGGCAAGATGATTGACGCGCAGTCGATATGCGTGGCNNGTGATTGTGATGATGTACGCGTACGTCTTCCCGCATTTGATTCCGCATGGGCTGACGTTTGTAAGGTAGGACGGGTAGAGCTCGTCGATTACTTCAGTTCGTTCGACGTAATGACCGGGCAGGCAACTTGATCAAGCGCCGCAGCGCCGCATTGACTGCGCGCTCGTCTGGAAAATGTTTTGCGACATCCGGGGATAGCAGAACCAGATTCGTACCGGCGCGATAGCGGGCCAAATACTCTCCACGAACGCCATCCTTAAGCTTAGACAGGTCGTACTCTCTGCGAAGTCCGTTGGTTGATTCTCTTTTTTCAGGTTTCTTCTTCATATTGTCTTCGCTCTCGTAGTGTAGCTCGGCGTGCGCTGATTTTTCGTTTCGATCAGTATGGGCGATTATTAGACAACGATTAGCCTTTGACTGGCCAATCGTGATGAAACGCTTTTCGGCCGACGAATGGTCTGGATCGGAATAGGTAATCGCCAAAGGATCGCCAAACGTGGTGGCAGCCTCGTGAAAGGTAATCCCATGTTTTCGATGATTTCGAGACGCCTTGCCAGGATCCCACTCAAATTCCACTCGGGAATCTTACTCCGTCGCTGGTGAAGGGACAATGCGCTGTGAACCGCTGATTGCCGCCTGAGATAGATCGTGGGAAACTGTGCGCGCTTGAGTCGTTCGTTCGCGGTTGTGGAGTCTCTCTGGTACAAGCTGTGGACAACTTTTCTGCGGTACCGCGGCGCCGATGGCGCATTGCGTTTCTGCTGTCGCTGGGGGTGCTCGTTAATTTTTTCGATCGCGTGAACCTTTCGGTGTCGCAGGATGCGCTGCATGCGTCGTTCGGGTTATCGCTGGTGGCGTTTGGTTTTCTTTCCAGCGCTTACAGTTGGACCTACGCGTTGATGCAGATTCCGGCGGGAGTGCTGCTGGACCGGTTTGGAGTGCGGCGCGTGGGAATGATCAGCACGCTGCTGTGGAGCGCGGCATCTTTTGGCGCGGCGATTTCGAGCGGGCTGGCCGGATTGTTTGGGGCGCGTTTTCTGCTGGGGATCGGCGAGGCTTCGACGTTTCCGGCAAACGCCAAGGCGCTGGGTTATTGGTTTCCGCAGGCGGAACGCAGCCTGGCGACGGCGATTACGGATTCGGCGGCGAAATTTTCAACGGCGATCGGCGTGCCGTTTCTGGGCGTGCTGCTGTTGCGTTTTGGCTGGCGGTGGAGTTTTGCGGTCACCGGGCTGATTAGTTTTTTGTATCTGATTCTGTTTTATCTGACTTATTTGAATCCGCGGGAAGATCCGGGGCTGTCCGCGGACGAGTTTGAGTTTATGAAGAGGGGCGGGGTGCAGCCGGAGGGCATTTCGCGCGAGGGAAACGCTCCGAAAGGCGGGGCGACGCTGGGTTACTTGCTGCGGCAGCCCAAAGTTTACGGATTGGGATTGGGCTGGGGCGCATACAACTACAGTTTTTATTTGCTGCTGACCTGGCTGCCCACTTATCTTTCATTGGCGCACCACGTGGACTTACTGCATTCGGTGATGTACACGAGCGTGCCGTGGCTGTTCGCGACCTTGACGGATTTGGTGGTGGGCGGATGGCTGGTGGACGCACTGATACAACGTGGTTGGGACGCGAGCCGCGTGCGCCAGACGGTACTGGTCATCGGAACCAGTTTTGGATTGGGGATTTTGGGTGCAGCGCACGCACCTACTCCGCGGGCGGCGCTTTTCTGGATCAGCATCTCGCTGGGAGGTTTGGCGTCGGCTGCGCCGGTGGCGTGGACCGTGCCGTCGCTGATTGCGCCGCGCGAAAGCGTGGGGCGGCTGGGCGGGATCGTGAATTTCTGCGGGCAACTGGGGGCGATTTCGGCGCCGATCGTTACCGGGTACGTGGCGACGGTCACGCACGCGTTTTCGTCGGCGTTTGCGGCCGCGACCGGAATTTTGCTGCTGGGAATTGGGGGATATGTTTTTCTGCTGCGACGAATCGAGCCGATTCCCGAACCACAATGATGCGGCTGGGCGGCGATCGTCGATATTGAAGTGGTGAGGAGATTCCGATCGATGGAACAACGGCATTTTTTGGCGGCGGGGCTGGCGTGCTGGTTTTTTCTGCCGGTGATTAGCGCCCGTGCGGCAGATCAGGGGAAATATTTGGTGTACATCGGGACGTATACGGAGCACGGCAGTAAGGGGATCTATGTTTGCGAGTTCGACAGCGCGACGGGGCGGCTGGGTTCGCCGAGACTCGCGGCTGAAACAGTACAGCCTTCCTTCCTGGCCACTACCCGCGACCGAAAATTTCTGTACGCCGCGAACGAGACGAATCAGTTTAACGGCGCGGCGACCGGAGGATTGAGCGCGTTCGCGGTAGATGCGGCGTCCGGGAAATTGACGATGCTGAACCAGGTTTCATCGCGCGGCGGTGGACCGGCGTTCATTACGTTGGACCGCAGCGGGCGATATCTGCTGGCGGCGAATTATGATGGCGGCAACGTCGCGGCTTTCCGGTTGTTGGATGACGGAAAGATTGGAGAGTCGACCGGTTTTGCGCAGCATCAGGGCACCGGCCCGAATAAAGAACGGCAGGAAACGCCGCACGCGCACGCGATCGTGATGTCGCCGGACAATCGGTATGCGCTGGTGCCCGACCTGGGGATCGACGAGGTATTGGTTTACCCGTTTGAGGCGTCGAGCGGAGAGCTGGGCACGGCGCGCGTGGTGAAAACGAAGGCGGGTGCTGGGCCACGGCATCTGATTTT
>PMHK01000004.1 GCA_003156635.1 Acidobacteriota bacterium
AAACGCCTTCCGTCCCACTTCCGCTTGCGCGCCGTCGGCGCAAGCCTTCGTACGCTACAAGCACTCTCGCCCACTCAACGCCGCTTCCACCCGCATCACTTCGCCTTCTCGTTCACCTTAATCTGAAACACCGTCGGCCACTGTTTCCCCGTAACAAAAATCCGATCCTTCGCCGCATCATAAGCAATCCCATTCAAAACCGACTCCCCATCCACCTTCTGACTCTCCGGCAACAATCCCGTCAAATCGATCCAGGCCACCACCCGCCCATCCTCCGGAGAAATCCGCGCAATCCGGTCCGCATGCCAAACATTCGCCCAAATTTCCCCATGAATAAATTCCAGCTCGTTCAATTTCTCGATATTCGCCAACCCATCGTGCACCGTAATCACCCGCACCTTCGCAAACGTAGCCGGATCCCGAAACGTCAAATTCGACGACCCATCGCTGGTCACGATCTGGGTAGCCGTCCGCGTCATTCCCCAACCTTCGCCGTCATACGTCAATTTCCGCAGCAACCAAAAACTTGCCCGGTCATAGATAAAACAAATCTTCGACGTCCAGGTCCACTCATAAATCTCCGGCCCCCAATCCACAATCCCTTCGCCGAAATATTCGTCCGCCAGCAAAACCCGCCTCACCACCTTCCCCGTCTCTGGCTGAATCGCCAGCACCGCCGACTGCCCCTCCCGCCCCGTCCCCTCATAAAACAATCCATCCAGATAAAAAAATCCCTCCGTATAGCTCGACTTCAAATGCGGATACCGCCCCACCACCGTGTAGCCGTACACCGGCGCCGCCCCAGGCGCAGGTGTCTTTAACAAAGTCGGTCGCGTATCGGCAGTTTGCCCCGGTGCACCTTGCGCCGCTTCCGCCTGACTCCATGGCCAAGCACCACGAGTCCGCGCACCAACCACTACACACACCAATGCCAAGATCAAAATAACGCTTCGAACAAGAAGTCGCGCATCGCCCTCGAAATTCATGACCGGTACTCTACCAGCGGAGCAAAACGTTTTGTAGAAGCGTTGACGTTGCCTGCTGCCAAGCTTTTCGTTCTCGTCGTCGTTGCTTGTTGCCTAGGTTTTCTTGTCGTTGTCGTTGGCTTTGCCCTGGTTTTGGCGCAAGCCGTTGTCGTTGCCTGTTGCCTAGCTTTTCGTTGTCATCCCGACAGAGNNCGCCCTTTGCGCCGACGAGGGATCTCTCTTCGATTTCACATTCCCGACGTACCCCACAACGAGCACCCTCGCCACTCCCGCACAAATCCAGCGCCGGAGGCGCGGCAAAGGTTAGCCCGGTCCGCAAGGGCCGGGACCCAAATTGAACAGAAAGCCCGAGCCCCGGAGGTGCGGCACGCCGCGCGACCAAAGCGATCGCCAGCCTCACTGGCGTCGAAGTCGCCTTGTAGGTCACGGCTTTAGCCGTGACAAAAAAACGCCTTCCGTCCCACTTCCTCTTGCGCGCCTTCTGCGCAAGCCTTCGTACGATGCAAGCACCCTCGCTCACTCATCGCGGCGCCGCCCTTGTCTTTACTCCTCCGCACCCCGCCCCTACTCGCTTTTTGCGACGACGAATCAAACCACTATCGTGCTTCCGGGCTGAGTGATCGTGTAAGACTCAAACTCTTCGCTCGCATCCATCACAATCAAGACTTCTCCGGCCAAAAACTCTAGTGTCAACGTGCCGTTGGTCTCACCACCCACACTCTTCACCACGCCACCAATAAGTTCCAAAAGCGCCCCAGCCGCATCCATCTTGCCCGGTTTCCACACCACGCTCCTGCCATCGGCCCGATACTCAAATCGCTGCTCAACACTGATCGCCGTATTGTGATCGAACGAAAGAATAACTTGCACTTTCCCCACAGAAATCTGAATGATCTCCCGGCCTACCAGAAACGAAAGGTCAATGTCGCTCTTCAGTCCATACATCGCAAGTTCTCCACGTCATCGCCCCTACTCAAACTGCTTCCGAAACTCCGCGAACTGAGCCTTTAGCGCCGTAATCTCGCCCCGCAACTCCGCCACTTCAGCTTCAAGGCGCGCGACACGCTCGCCGGATCCGTCACGCCGCGCCGAAGGCGCGGCGTTTTCGATATGTTGGCTGAAAGCCTCGTCGCGTGCCGATCCACTTCTCGCGGAGCCAGCCGCGGTGCTCTGCGCCGCGAACGCCCCCGCCTCCCCCGACATCAATTCCAGATACCGCGACTCCTTGGTCCCCGGCTGCCGCGGCAACACCGCCACCATCGACGGCTCCCGCTTCATCAATTTTCCCAGCGCCATCACCACCTCATCCAACTCCTCGAAATGATGCAACCGCTCCGCCCGCCCGCGAATCTCTCCCGGCGTCTGCGCTCCGCGCAACAGCAACACGCACAGCGCCGCCGTCTCCGGCCGCGTAAAATTGAAAACTTCCTGCAACCGGTGCTCGTATTTCCGCACCCGGCTGTCCGTAGTGTTCGCCGCGCCCGCAAATTCCCTCGCGTCGAGCGCGCGCATCGCCGCCACCACGGCGTCTTCATCCAGGTTCATCACCGGCTCGCGGTTCGATTTCTGGTTGCAGGCATTCACCAGCGCATTCAACGACAACGGATAATATTCCGGCGTCGTAATCTCCTTCTCCACCAATGCCCCTAAAACCCGCGCCTCGACCGCCGTAATTTTTATATCCATGCCCGCCAGCATACCGAACCGCACGCCGCGCAAACCATCTTATTCATCGCAATTTCCCGCGGTTGTCTTGCGGGTCACGGCTTTAGCCATGACAATAGAACGACGGCGCGCAGCGCCTTCCACCCCGTCGCGCGAATCGCGTCGCTCCCCAAACGCCGTTCACGCACCTGCCGGCCGCACCGCACCATCACAATCGCCAAATGATTTCGAACCAGTTCCCGGCTCAGGCATAATCTACCGCGGAGGATTTCCCGCACATGTCAAAGCAAGAAGACGCCACACTGATCCTGAAACTGTACGAGCTGCGCCGCGAAGAAGTCATGCGCAAAGCCCGCGGCTGGTACATCCGCGATTTCCATCCGGCGACCATCGAAGATTTCATGCAGGCCATGACCGGCGACAACAGCGCCTATCTCCGCATGGTGGTCAGCTATTGGGACATGGCCGCCGCGCTGGTCAACGAAGGCGGCATCAATTTGCAGATGTTCGACAAAACCAACGCCGAGCACATCGTGGTGTTCTGCAAAATCGAAAAGCTGCTCCCCGAGATTCGCGCCAACATGGCCCCGCATTTCGCGCGCAACCTCGAAACCCTGATCGACGCCATCCCCGAAGGCCGCCAGCGCGCAGCCGGCGCCCGCGACCGCATGGCCGCCATGCGCGCCCGCCTGGCGAAATCGTCCTAACGACGCAACGCTCGTGGCGTGCCGAGTGCACGGACGCGGCGCATGAACGGACGCGCCGCAATCGGTTTGGCCGGATGACGACTACCCTTCATTGATCCTGTTCTCCTAGCATTCCACACCAACGCCAACCGGCTTTTGGCCGTCATCCAGAGCGAAGCGAAGGATCTCTCTTCGACTTAGTCGCGGCAAAAAGTCGACATCCAGGAGAGATTCTTCGTCGCAGACGACGCTCCTCTGGATGACGGCCAAGTACGGTGGCCCGAAGGGTTGGATGGCAAGGAGAAGCGGATCGAAAGTGTCGATGCAGCGTGAAGGCGGTACCACTACTGCGCCGCGAAAAAATGTTGCACCGGCGCCGCCGGCCCCTTCTTTCGCCCAGTCACATCCACCTCGTCCTCCGGCCTCGTCCGAAAATATCCAGGCCTCGTCCGCACCACGGAGTCTGTCCGCGTGACCTCAATCCTAATTTCGTGAAATCCCTCGACCTCCCCGGCCGGCGTATAACTCACGATGTACTGTGAATGCAGCTCGCCGCCGATCCGGTCCAACGCATCCCGCATCGTCGCTTCGCGCAACGCGCGATAATGCACGCCGCCCGTCGCCGCCGCGGCCACTTCCAATTGATGATTCTTGATTTCGTTTGTTCCGCGTGTGACCACCCACATCGCCGGCCCCATCCAATTGTAGAAATTGCGCCCAATCCGGTTTTGCCCCGGCCCGTGAGTCGTCATCGGCACCGATGTTCCCGGCAGCATGAGCGGCTCCAGCTCGCCAAATCGAAGATCCGCCGAGCTGCTGCTGGGCCCCACCGCGTAGATCGCAATGTTCGCCAGCTCCGCTTCGCGCAGCACCAGGCCCAACTTGGCCGCGCTGCCCGTGTCCTGCGATTCGCCCACGATCACCATTACCCGCCGCAAATTCTCCGGCTGCGTCTTCAGCAAATCCACCGCCGCGGCCATCGCGTCGTACAAATGTAGTTCTGGCGCTTCGAATTGCACATCGGCCACCGCCCGTTCCACCGCGTCGTGGTCTCGCGTGAAATTCTGCCGCAAATCCACCGTCGCGTCGTACGTCAACACCGCCGCTTCGCCATTCAGTGCCATCACCGTTTCGCCAAAAATACTTCCTAGACTTCGTATCACCGGCGCCATCATTTCGAGGTGCGAGCTGGTCTCCAGCACCAGCGTCACCGCCAAGGAGTCGCCTCCAACGTCCCAGTGATCGATCTTCTGCTCCACGCCATTGTCGAAAACGCGAAAGTCTTTCTGCTCCAGGTCGAGAACGAATTGCCCGCGCTTGTCCAGCACGGTCACCGGCGCAATCACTTCGTTGGTGTACACGTGAATTTCACTGCCCGCCCGACGCCCCTCCGCGCGTTCCTGCTCGTCGAACGGCCACAACCGCAAGGCCACCGGTGAGGGTTCGGGCTCAATATCAATTTTGGGTGCGACGAAGGGAGGCGCCTCTGGCGCGGAATACGCGTATGGATTTAACGCCGGAAATTGATTAGGCTTCGCCGCCGGCTTGGGCTGTTCCGGCAGCTGCGACGACGCGTCGCCATCCCTATCCTGAGCCTCAGCAGGTAAAGCCGCTGCAGCGATAAGCAGGCTTAACCACACCCCCGCTGCGATGATCTTAGAGACGCGCATCATAGTTCCGAGAACTGTGATTCGGCAGTCAGCGCCCATGAGAACTCACCTTCTCGAACTCGACCTCATCGAGCATTGGCATCTCCGCCTTACATCGCCAACACCACAACATTTTCATAATCCATCCGTTCGCGACGCTACCTCGGCCGATCCTCTTCTCCTAGCCTTTCAGTCTTACCGTCTAAACCGTTTTTGGCCGTCATCCAGAGGAGCGAAGNNCCGCGCGCCTCGCACCCGCCTTTTTTTATTTTCCGCTCGCCGCCAAAATCGCCTCCAACGGCGCAATCGACCCATCAATCTTCCCCGTCTTCAACCCCGCAATATCCAACCCCAAAATCCGCGCCACCAACGGATACACCGCGACATTCTCAAACGGCGCCACCGTCGTCCCCGCCTTGATCCCCGGCCCCGCCGCAAAAAATATCGCCTTCATCTCCGGCATTTTCGCCGGNNACCCCATCATCGGCCCGAACATTTTCACCGCCGCATCCGTCACCGCCGGCGGAGCCGCGGTCCGAATCAAATACGGCCCGGTGGGGACCACGATCGGATCGCCTTCGCGCGCGTTTCCATCGAAATGCAATTCCGCCGGCATCTTTCCGTTTCGATAGACCTTGAATTTGTCGCTCTTGCCGTCGAGCGCCGCGAAAATCCTGGCCGCGTCCGCCTCCGTTTTCGGATACAAAAAACTTTCCACCGGCGTCACGATCAGCGACTGATCGAAATACTGCTCGAGGTTGGTCCACTCGCCGTCGACTTTCGTCATCCCGTGATCCGCCAGCACCACCATGTTCACCGGCAGCTTCAATTCCGCCACGCCCGCCGCCAGCCGCCCGATTTCTTTATCGACGCGCGCCACCGCTTCCGCCACTTCCGGACTATCCGGCCCGTGCGAATGTCCCGCCCCATCCACGTCGCTCATGTACAGCGTAATAAAATGCGGCCGCTGCTCCGCCGGCAATTTCAGCCAGGCCAGCACCTGATCGACGCGCTTGTCGTTCGGATATTTCTGGTCGTACTTCATGTAATACGTGGGCCGCACGCCCTGAATGTCCGCTTCCGACCCCGGCCAGAAAAAACACGCCGAGCGCATGCCCTGCTGCTCGGCCAGAACCCACAACGGAGTTCCGCCGTACCAGGTGCCATCCACCTCCGCCGCCGGATCGCGATAGCTGTAAATTTGTTTCCGCGCCGGATCGTAAAACGCATTCGCCACAATTCCGTGATGTTCCGGATACAAACCAGTCACCAGCGTGTAGTGATTCGGAAAGGTCACCGAGGGATACGACGGAATCATGCCCTCCGGCGCCGACGCTCCCCGCGCACCCAGCGCCACAATATTCGGCGCCGAATATTTCCGGGGGTAGTCGTAGCGAAAACCGTCCAGCGAAACCAGAATCAAATAAGGCTTGGCCTGCGCCTCCGCGGAATTCGGCCCATGATCCGTAAATATCGGCGCTGCCAGCCCCGCCGAAGCCGCACTCGGCGCCTGCGCGCCTGCCGACCCAGAATTATTCTGCGTCGTCTGCCCGTGCCCCGAACACGCGCAAATAAAAGACGCCACTACAAGTATTGTTCCGCGCAGGTGCGAGCGTTTCGGAAGGTGCCATATCATTCGAGCTTCTCCGCCAGGCTGTCGCGCCACCGCTGCGTGCGTGCCGCGTCGATCAGATCCTGAACTGTGATTTGTACCGGCTCCGGGCCGCGGACAGGCCAACAACGAAGCGGCCAAATCCAAATACCTGCAAGAACAACTCCGCAAAGCCATGGAGGCAGCCATTTTTGAAACGTTCCCAGCACGAAGCCAGCTCCGAACAGGCCCGCCAAGACTAAGGCGAATAACAGTGAGGGTCCGCCTTCCGGCGCGAAATGTTCACCCCAAAATCTCCAGAGCACGGAACAGTCAGTCTCAAACTCTTTTTCGAATTCCTTGAACAACTCGACGGCGTCGTCGCCCGCCAGGCCCAAGTCGTCTTGCAGGCGGGACTTGCCAGTCACTTTCTCAACAGCGAGCGCGCGTCGACTCGCGACGAAACGCCTCACCTGCTCTTCGATGGAGTCCATTCTGTTTCGCCGAAACTATTTCCCGCGCAGCTACTCTAACTACCTGACACCGGCCGCGTATTGATTTGCTCGCAGCACGGGCGCCTGAGAACATGACTCGGCCCGAATCGTTTTTATCATAAAGGAGCTTGACCATGGTTAAAACCGCACTGTACGTCCACATGGAAGCGAAACCCGGAAAAGAAGCGGAAGTTCAGAAATTTCTAGAGGACGGCCTCGCGCTGGTGAATCAAGAACCCGCCACCACCGCCTGGTTCGCCATGGCCATGGGCCACGGCCATTTCGGCATCTTCGACGCCTTCCCCGACGAGGCCGGCCGCAACGCCCACCTCAACGGCGCCGTCGCTGCGGCCCTGATGGCCAAAGCCGCCGACCTGTTCGCCAAGCCGCCCAGCATCTCCAAAGTCGACATCCTCGCCGCCAAACTCCCCAAGTAAATCCAGCGGCGGTTCGTCGTTGAATTTCCGGGCGCAACCCTCTTCGCCACGCGAAAGGGTCACCGAAAAGTACTTGCGCCGGTTGCGGCCGGCGGAGCCGGGCAGCATTTGTTTTTTGCCGCTGCCGTTGCTTCTACGGGTGCCCCATCCTTCGCG
>PMHK01000254.1 GCA_003156635.1 Acidobacteriota bacterium
TTTCTGGCCGGAGGCTCGGAGCGCCACGACCATGACGAGTTTTTTGGCAGCACTCGCCGCCGCTATGTGGGCTTACGACGGCTGGGAAGACTTGAATCGGGTAGGATCCGAAATTCAAAATCCGCAGAAAAATATTCCGGTGGCGCTCATCGGTGGGACGCTGCTCGTGGCGCTGCTGTATTTGGTTTTCAACGCAGTTTGCTTCTACGCGCTTCCTTTCGCGGGTGTGGCCGGCTCGTCGCATGTGGCTTCGGATGTGGTGGCGACTTTTGCGGGCGCGGGCGCCGCCAAATGGATCACCTTGGCCATGGTGCTATCGGCTCTGGGAACGTTGAATTCGTCGCTGCTCAGCGGCGCCCGAGTGCCCTACGCGATGGCGCGGGACGGACTGTTTTTTCGAGTCACTGGAATCGTGCATCAGAAGTTTCGTACGCCATCGGGCGCGCTCGTATTTCAGGGCGCGCTGGCCTGCCTGATGGCACTGACCGGAACATTCGAGGAGCTAACGTCGTTGTTTGTTTTCGCGGCGTGGATATTTTATGCGCTTTCGGTAGTGGCCATGTTCCGTTTGCGTAAAATCGCGCCGGATCTTCCCCGGCCATATCGGACTTGGGGTTATCCCGTGCTTCCGGCGCTTTTCGTTGCCGGAGCAATCGCGCTGACTCTCAACATTTGGATTGAACGGCCCGTGCGATCGACGATCGGACTGGCGATGATTTTGTCCGGGCTTTTGTTTTATCGGGCGTGGGCTAATCGCGAAGCGGCATCGCCGTCCGAATGAACTTTTTGGTATGGGGCTAGGGAATCCGCGGCACTCATCGCTCTCGAACCTATTCACAGTTTGAGATAAGCGCCTGAAGACAATTTCTCGGAAAACAAATTGGGATGAAAGAGATGGGCGAATAATTCGAGGCCATCAGCAAGGCGAGGCCCTGGCCGGGAAGAATAGCTGTTGGCGTCTATGGCGAAGATCTGATTGTCGCGGCACGCAGGAAGTCTTTGCCACGAATCAGACAACTGCATGGCTCTGAATTCGGCCGCGTTTCTTGCGGCATCGTAACCGCAAAGCATGATGATGATTACTTCCGGATTCGTCGCGACGATTTCGTCGGAGCTAACCCTAAATGACGCCTCGCGCTGGCGGCCGAGGACATCTTCCGCGCCGGCTCGGGCCACCATCTCCGGAACCCAATGGCCCGCGACGTAAAATGGGTCGAGCCACTCCAGGCACAACAAGCGCGGGCGGCGCGCCGCTCGATCGACGACTGATTCTACTTTCGCAATTCTGCATTTTAGATTATCGACAAGGTTTCCGGCCTTGGTCTCGGCACCGGTGGCTTGGCCTACGCAGTCAATATCGCGCCAGACGTCGTCGAGCGAGTGAGGCGTGAGCGTAAGAACGCGAGGTGCGTACCGGAATCGCGTCAAAGCGGTCGCCAAATCGTCGGGCGAGGCGGCGCAGACGTGGCAAAGATCCTGGGTGACAATCAAATCTGGCTGTAAGGACTCCAACAGATCGGCATCAACGGCGTAGATGCTTTCTCCCCGGCTTACCAGTTCCCTTACCTGCCGATCGATTTCAGTTTGTGGCGCATGAGGATCGACACGCGGCTTGATCAACGCGGGTTTCCGTGCGGCTTCGGGAGGAAAATCACACTCGTGGGTGACACCGACCACGGAATCGCCGAGGCCAAGGGCATAGAGAATTTCAGTAGCGGATGGAAGCAGCGAGACGATTCGCATGGAGGCTACAACGGTAGGCGCTCGAGCGCACAGCACAGCCATTTTCTATTCATAAAGCAGGTATTTGGCGCTCATGATCTTGAATTTCGCAAGATCCGGAGACCAACTCGAAATGATCTGAACCGCTGGGACGAAGTTGACCAGCGCATCGACGGTAGAAGCAGAGCCCAACAGCGTAGTCAACTTGGTGATGTCGAAACGATCGGGATAGAGGCGGTGCAAGGCGTCGGCAGCTTCCAGGGCCACGCGGATCGCGACGAATGTGTTTCGATCGGTCACTTCGATCTTCAATCCGTTGCACAGCTCTCCTGAAAATGGTCCAGCGCCAGGGGTAAAGGTGGATACGCTGAAACGCACGCCGGGAATATTCCGGGCTTCCATATTTTTCTGCAATTGATCGGCCCGGATCCACGGCGCGCCGAACAGCTCGAAGGGTGTCTCCGTACCACGTCCCACGGAGATCCCACCGGGCTGAAGGGTTTCAATGCCGGGATAAATAAAATCTTGGCCTACGGTTCGCAAATTGGGGGACGGAGCAATCCACTTCATGCCGGTCTGGTCGTACGTCTCGCTGCGGCGCCAATTTTTCATGGCGACGACGTGCAGCTCAGCGTTAATACTATTCTCGGCGTTGAACATGCGCGCCAGTTCGCCGATGGTCATGGCGTAGACGATGGGCATGGAAAAATAGCCGGTGAACGAAATGCGTCCCTTGTCAAGTATGGGCCCTTCGATTCTTTCACCGCCCAGAGGATTCGGCCGGTCGAGGACGAAGAATGGGAATTTGTGTTTGGCGGCAGCTTCCAGGCAATAGCCCATGGTGGAAGTATAGGTATAGAAGCGGACGCCGGCGTCCTGCATATCGAAAACCAGCGCGTCGATTCCTTTGAGCATGTCGTCGGTCGGCGTGCGGGTGTCGCCGTAGAGGCTGAAGACCGGCAGACCGGTAACGCTGTCGGTGGCGCTTTCCACTTTGGCGTCAGCTTTTCCAGCGATGCCGTGTTCCGGACTGAAGATCGCGATCAGTTTTACGCCGTCGGCATGGGCCAGGACATCAATCGTGCGCCGGCCTTGCGAGTCGACGCCGGTTTGATTGGTGATCAGGCCGACGTGTTTGCCTTGCAGCGGCGCGAAATTCATCCCTTCGAGGACGTCGATGCCCGGCTGGGTGGCGGAGGCCGAAGGTGTATTTCCCGGCGCATCCTGCGGTAAAGACCGAGCATTTGGAGCGGAACAAAGTAAAATTATTACAGCGAAAAATAAAATGGAGAGGCAGCGGATCGGAAACATGCGCGAGCGCGACTCGTTGTACGTCATTGGACCGTGTGCTATATACAGCCGCGGGATGCGGGCGTCAATACGGAAGGCTGCTGACGGATGCGATGCGTAAATTCGGTTTGGCCACACTGGTCCTACTCCTGCTCATGACACCCTACGCGCGGTCCCAAAAAATCACTGCAAAAGCCAAGGCTGCTGCGCCGAAAAACGCCTGGGTGGAAGCGACCCTAAAAAAAATGACGTTGCGCGAGAAGCTGGGGCAGATGCTGATGCCCCATTACTTCGGCGTGTTTACCTCCGCTGACAGCGCGGCGTACAAGGAATTATTGCACGAAGTGGAAGTGAATCATGTCGGCGGATTTTTGGTCGGCACGCAGCGCGGGCCGCTGGGGATCGAACGCAGCCAGGTTTACGCCACGGCCGTCCTGACGAATGAATTGCAGAAACGCGCGAAGGTTCCACTGTTGATCGGGGCCGATTTCGAAAGCGGCACTTCGATGCGCATCGACGAAGGGACTTCGTTCCCGTCCGCGATGGCGGTGGGTGCAACGGGCGATCCCAAGCTGGCGTATACAGTTGGCAAGATAACGGCGTTGGAAGCGCGTGCCGCAGGCGTGCGCTGGATTTTCGCGCCGGACGCCGACGTCAACAACAATCCGGACAATCCGATCATCAATATTCGCTCGTTTGGCGAAGATCCGCAGCAGGTCGCGGCCTTCGTTGCCGAAGAAATTCGGGGGATCGAAGAAAATGGCGGACTGGCTACGCCGAAGCATTTTCCGGGTCATGGTGACGTCAGCGTGGATTCGCATCTTTCGCTCGCGAGTGTGCCGGGTGATCGCGAAGAGATGGAGGCCAACGAGCTTGTTCCTTTTCGCGCGGCGATTGCGGCGGGTTCGGGTTCGATCATGCCCGGGCACCTCGCGGTGCCGGCGTTCGAACCTGACGGCACGATTCCGGCGACGGTATCGAAAAATATTCTTACTGGATTGCTTCGCGATGAATTGAAATTCAAGGGTTTGGTGGTCACCGACGCGATGGATATGGGCGGTGTGACCAATCTCTTCCCACCGGGAGAAGCGGCCGTACGTGCGGTGATGGCTGGGGCAGATGTGCTGCTAATGCCGCCGGTGCCGGACGCGGCCATGAGCGGGCTGGAACGGGCGGTTAAATCAAAACGTATTTCACAGCAGCGCATCGACGATTCGGTACGGCGCATTTTGCTGGCGAAGTACAAATTGGGACTGGATAAGAGTCGTCTCACCGATATCGAGCGCCTGGATAAATCGTTTGGTAAGCCGGAATTTCTGGCGCAGGCGCAAACGGTCGCCGATCGCGGGGTGACGCTGCTTCGAAATACGAACCAGACCGTGCCGCTTGATGCGAGTAAGCCGATGCGGGTGCTGCTCGTGTCACTTTCCGCTGACGCTGACCCTTATCCCGGCGAAACCATCGAGCCCGAAATTCGCTGGCGGGTAGATTCGCTGAAGGCCATGCGGGCCGATATGCAGTTCGTCAATGTGAGCAGCCTGAAGCTGCCGGCGCCCGACACTTATGATGTGGCCATCGCGGCGCTTTTTGTGCGCGTTGCCGATCGCAAAGGCAACGTCGCTTTTCCCGAGGATCAACGGGCTTTCGTAAATCAAATAATCGCGGCGGGAAAACCGACGGTGGTGATCGGCTTCGGCAGCCCGTATTTGATCACGACTTTTCCGGATGCTCCGGTGTGGCTTGCGGAGTTTTCGACCAATGATGTTTCGCAACGCGCTGCGGTACGAGCGTTGTTTGGGCAGGTGCCGATCCAGGGAAAAATTCCGGTGACCGTTCCGGGCGTGGCGAAGCGGGGTGACGGGTTGCGCTCGGCGGAAGTGCCCATGACGCTGCAGCCGGGATCAGACGCGCTGACTGCGAAACTGCAACCGGCCTTCGAATTACTGGACCGGGCCGTTGCTCGTGACGCGTTTCCTGGCGGGGTGCTGGCCCTGGGCTTGAATGACGACCTGATCGTGCATCCATTCGGGAAATTGACGCGCGACAGCAAGGCTGCTGCGGTTGACGCGGACACCATCTACGATGTCGCATCGATGACCAAAGTGGTGGTGACCACAACCTGCGCCATGATTCTCGAGCAGCAAAAACGGCTCGACCTGGACGCGCCGGTTTCGCGTTATTTGCCGGAATGGCTCGAGGCGGCAAATCTAGATCCAAACCCAGGCTGGCGCGCACAGGTCACCGTGCGCATGTTGCTGCTGCACGATGCGGGCCTGCCGGCGCACCGCGATTTCTACAAACAGGCCAAGGGGCACGACGCAGTCGTGGGGCTGGTGGCGGCGGAGCCGCTGGTGCGCGAGCCCGGGAAAGAGGTGGAATACACCGACCTCGGAATGATTCTGCTTGGCGAAATAATCGAGCGGCTGACTGGCGAGGGCCTGGATGAATTTGCACAGGGGCACATTTTCGGGCCGCTGGGCATGACGAATTCTTTCTACAACCCAGCCGCAAAGCTGCGCGCGAAAATCGCGCCGACGGAAAATGATACGGAGTTTCGCAAACGCCTGCTGGTGGGCGAAGTACACGACGAGAATGCTTGGGCCCTCGGAGGAGTTTCGGGCAACGCGGGATTGTTCTCGACCGCGGGCGATGTGGCCACCTTTGCGCAGATGATGCTCAACGGTGGGATCTACGCGCATCACCGAGTCGTCTCGCGTGCGACGGTGGAGAAATTCACCGCGCGGCAAGCCATCGCGAATTCGGCACGAACGCTTGGCTGGGATGTGCCGACACCGCCAACTTCTTCCGCGGGCAAGTATTTCTCGGCTGACAGCTTCGGGCATACGGGGTTTACCGGAACATCGCTATGGATCGATCCGGACCGCGATCTTTTTGTCATTTTGCTGACGAACCGGGTGAATCCGACCCGCGCGAACGAGCAAATACGGCAGGTTCGACCGGCGCTGCATGACGCGATTATGGAGTCCTTGGGCCTGACCAAACCTGTACCTACGTCTCGATAACTTCCTCGGCACAAGAAGCACCAGATTCACGCACAGCCCACATACCTTCCCGCCGGTCCCGGTATAATTAAACGAAGATTGAGGTTACGTTGAAAACGGTTAAAACCGAGCAGCAGAACCCGCGGACGCGCGGGCTGGACACGAAATCCTCGCTCGAAATCGTGCGCATCCTAAATCGCGAAGACGCGACGGTGGCGGCGGCGGTGCGTCGTGAATTGCCGAATATCGCGCGCGCCGTGGATGCGATCGTGGCCAGTTTACGAACGGGTGGCAGGCTGTTTTACGTGGGAGCCGGCACCAGCGGCCGGCTGGCAATTCTAGACGCGTCGGAAATTCCGCCGACGTATGGGACGGCGGCGGATACGGTGCAAGCTTTTATCGCCGGCGGGGAAAAGGCGGTGCGCGGCGCGGTGGAAGGCGCGGAAGACTCGGTGAAAGACGGCGCGCAGGTTTTGATTCGCGCGCGCGCCGGCAAGAAAGACGTCGTGGTAGGCATCGCGGCGAGTGGAACGACTCCTTATGTTCTAGGAGCGATTGAGTGGGCCAAGAAACGGGGATGCGTGACGGTGGGAATCACTTCCAACCCGAATTCCCCGCTGGCGCACGCGGCGAAAATTGCGATTACGCCACAAACGGGACCCGAGCCGGTTTCGGGCTCGACGCGAATGAAAGCCGGGACCTCGCAAAAGATGGTGTTGAACATGCTTTCTACCGCATCGATGGTGCGGCTGGGCCGGGTATACGACAACTGGATGATGCGGGTTTCGCTGAGCAATCAGAAGTTGCGCCAGCGCGGAGTGCGGATCTTGCAGGAAGTGGCGGGGGTGAGTGCGTCTTCGGCCGAACACGCTCTGCGGCAGTCCGGACACGACATGCCCACCGCGTTCGTGATGCTGAAGACCGGCAATTCTGCCGGCGCTGCCAGGGCGCGGCTGAAAGCCACGCAAGGCAACGTGAGAAAGGCGATTGGCGTGCGGATGACAAATCGAGCGAAGGGTTTGAGGAACCGGGGGAAATAACATGGACCGATTCAAGATTCACGGCGGGAAAAAACTGAATGGCACGGTCCAGATCAGCGGCGCGAAAAACGCGGCGCTACCGGCCATGGCGGCGGCGCTGCTGACCAGCGATCCGGTCACGCTGCAAAATATTCCGCGCGTCCGAGACATTATTACCATGGCCAAGCTGCTGGCGCATATGCGCTGTGTGGTGGGCAGCCCCGATTTGCCGCCGAGCGAATTCACGATTCGCGCCGAGAACGTATCGATGCAGGAAGCTCCGTACGAATTGGTTAAAACCATGAGGGCGTCGGTGCTGACGCTGGGCCCGCTGGTGGCGCGTTTCGGTCATGCGAGGGTTTCGCTGCCCGGCGGCTGCGCCATTGGAGCGCGGCCCGTCGATTTGCATATTCAGGCGCTGGAAGCGTTGGGAGCGGAGACCAAAGTGGAGCACGGCTACGTGGAAGCTCGCGCGAAGCGGCTGCGCGGCGCGACGTTCCGTTTCCCGAAAATCACGGTGACTGGGACCGAAAATATTCTTACCGCCGCAGTGCTGGCGGAGGGCGAAACGATTCTCGAGAACTCGGCGATGGAGCCGGAAGTTACAGATCTGGCTGAATTGCTGATCAAGATGGGGGCGAAAATCGAAGGGGTTGGCACTTCTACCTTGCGGGTACAGGGAGTCGACAAGCTGCACGGGGCGACGCACGCCATCATTCCGGACCGCATCGAGACTGGAACATTTTTGGTGGCCGGAGCGATCACCGGCGGCGAACTGCTGCTGACGAATTGCGAGCCGGGACACTTGAAGACGGTGATCGAGAAACTGCGGTCGTGCGGAGTTGAGATCAAGTGCGAGGGCAACGGCAAAGTGCGGGTGCGGGCAGGCAAAAAGCTGGTCGCGGCGGACGTAACGACCGAAGAATATCCGGGCTTCGCGACGGATATGCAGGCACAGTTCATGGCGCTGGCGACGCAGGCCGAAGGCGTTTCCAAGGTTCGCGAAACGATTTTCGAAAATCGCTTCATGCACGCCAGCGAAATGGCGCGCATGGGCGCGAATATCTCGATTGACGCAAATCTCGCAGTGGTCACCGGGCCCACGCCGCTCAGCGGGGCGCCCGTTACCGCTTCCGACCTGCGCGCGAGCGCGGGATTAGTTCTGGCCGCGCTGGTGGCGGACAATACGACCACGATCGATCGGGTGTATCACATCGACCGGGGCTACGAGCGGATCGAAGAAAAACTCACGCAGGTTGGCGCGCACATCGAACGCGTCACAGACTCCCGCTAAATAAAAAAGGGGAGCGATTACTCGCTCCCCTTCTTCTTTAATCTTACGTCTGGTAAGTTTTGAAACTAGGTCGTAGCCGGAGCCGCGGCTTGCTTGTCGCGCAGCACCGCTTTGCGGCTCAGGCGGATCTTGTTGCCTTCGATCGCCAGGACCTTCACCAAGATCTGGTCGCCTTCCTTCAGTTCGTCGCGAACCGCCTTAATCCGCGCTTCGGCAATTTCGCTGATGTGCAGCAAACCATCGGTGCCGGGGAAAATTTCGACAAAAGCGCCGAATTCCGCGATGCGCACCACGGTGCCGAGATAGGTCTTGCCGATTTCGGCGGTGGCGGTGACGTCGCGAATCATCTTCAACGCTTCTTCGGCCGATTTTCCGCTGGAGGCAAAAACGTGAACCTTGCCGTCGTCCATCACGTCAATTTTCACGCCGGTGATTTCGATGATCGAACGGATCTTCTTGCCGCCCGGCCCGATCAAATCGCGGATCTTGTCGGTGGGGATGTTTAGCATGAACAAGTGCGGAGCGTAGTCCGAAATCTCCGGGCGTCCCGCGGCGAGAGTTTTATCCATGATGTCGAGAATCTGCAGGCGCGCCTTGCGGGCCTGAGCCAGGGCTTCGCGCATCATGGCGATGCTGACGCCGCTGACCTTGATGTCCATCTGCAACGCGGTGATTCCCTCCCGGGTGCCGGCGACCTTGAAATCCATGTCGCCGTAATGATCTTCCGCACCGGCGATGTCGGTAAGGATGGCGTATTTATCGCCTTCCACCACCAAGCCCATGGCGATACCGGCGCAAGCGGCCTTGAGCGGCACACCAGCGTCCATCAGCGCGAGGGAGCCACCGCAAACGGTGGCCATCGACGAAGAACCGTTGGATTCGAGGATGTCCGAGACGCAACGAATGGCGTAGGGGAAATCTTCGACGGTCGGAAGCAGGTTCGCCAGAGCGCGCTCGGCGAGCGCGCCGTGACCGATTTCACGCCTGCCGGGGCCGCGCAGGAATTTCACTTCGCCGACGGAGAACGGCGGGAAGTTGTAATGCAGCATGAAGCGCTTGTGCTGGTCCTTCTCGAAGAGAAGATCCTGGCGCTGCATATCTTCCTTGGTGCCGAGGGTGCAAGTGGACAGAGATTGGGTTTCGCCGCGAGTGAACAAGGCTGAACCGTGGGCGCGTGGCAGAATCTTGGTTTCGCAAGTGATTTGGCGAACCTGATCGAAGGCTCGGGCATCGGGACGGCGCTTGCGGGTCAACATGTCATCGCGGAAGATGAATTCGCGCAAACGCTCGAAAGCGCGGGCGGCGAGCTTCTTCTTCTCGGTGTCCTCGGCGGGGATCGCGGCGTAGATTTCGGCCTTAATCGCGTCGACCCTTGCATAGCTATCGGTCTTGGCGTATTTCGAGGTATCGACCGCGTCGCGCAGTTTTTCGCCGTAGGTCTTCAGCATTTCCTTGTACAAATCTTCGTCGAACGCAGGCGCCTTGGCTGCAACTTTCTCCGGCTTCACTTTGTCGTGGAGCTGCTGGATGGCCGCGACGATTTTGCGAATTTCGCCGTGGGCGAATTCGAGGGCCTCGGCATATTGATCTTCGGAAACTTCGAGGGAGCCGGATTCGACCATGACGACCGCCTTGTCGGTGCCGGCCACGATCAAGTTCATCTTGCTGAGCTTCTGATCGGCGACCGATGGGTTCACGACGAGCTTGCCGTCGAGCAAACCGATGCGCACGCAGGCGATCGGGTTCACGAACGGAATCTTGGAGATGTACAAGGCAGCCGAGGCGGCAGTGACGCCGACCACGTCGGGATCATTTTCGCTATCGGCGGAGAGAACCTGGGAGACGATCTGAGTTTCGTTCGACCAGCCTTCGGGAAACAGGGGGCGCAGGGGGCGGTCGGTCAGACGGGAGGTCAGAACTTCCTTTTCCGAGGGGCGTCCTTCGCGCTTGAAAAATCCTCCGGGAATCTTGCCCGCGGAGTAGGTGAACTCGCGGTAGTCGACGGTCAGCGGCAGAAAGTCTTTGTCGGTTGCTTTAGAGTCCATGCAGGCCGTGGCCAGCACNNCGAGCCATCTTGCCCGTCTCAAACGTCAAAGTGCGCCCGCCCACTTCCAAACTGACTTGTTCAAACATCACTTCACATCCTTTTAGCTCCGGATCACCGGAGACGCTAGTTCAGATACGAGAGATACTCTCGAGAGAGATTCGAAGCAGAGAAGGTCAAGGGAGGCGAGGGAAAGGAGCGGAAACTTACCGGAATTACGATCTCGAGCGACTAGGCACTGCAAAATCCTGAGCTCCCGCAGGTCGCCTGAAAATGCCGGTTTGTGCGGTTAAAAAAAAAGCAGCCGTAAAAAGGCCGCGCAGGAAATCCGTGCTACTTGCGCAAACTGAGTCGTTCCACAATCTCGCGGTACCGATCCGGGTCGCGGCGGTTCAGATAGTCCAACAGCCGCCGGCGCTTATTGACCATCATGATCAATCCGCGACGGGAGGCGTGGTCCTTGGCGTGGGACTTGAGGTGGCTGGTCAGATAGCTGATACGCTCGCTCAAGAGAGCAATTTGCACTTCCGGTGAACCGGTATCTTTGGTATGAACCCGGAACTGCTCGATCAATGCTGATTTGGCTGCGCTCAACTCGACTCCTCCCCTGAAACGTCGTGCCCTACACTATGCTCTTGGTCTCTTCTTCGACGTAAAATGCTAACACAGTGTTAATAGAGCGCCAAGGAATTTTCCACGCAGAAAAATCGACACACGAAGGCGTTGCGGCAGTTAAACCGTTCATTACCCGCTCGAAACGAGCCGACCCGACGCTCGAATTTAGACCGTGGAACTGGATTCCAAGGCCGAGCGACGCGTCTTGACGAAGCTCAGCGCGAATAGAATTGCAAAAACCAGATCCGCCAAACCAAGCTCGAACGTAGACATCGAAACCCGATGTTGTTTGAGCAGCACGATTACCGCGCCGCTGTAGGTCAGTTTCTCGATGATCGACGGAATCATCAGGGGCCGGAAACGCACCGGATTTTGTGCGATGATCAGGAAGGCGATCTGCCAAGCCAACGCGACGCCCAAAAAGCCGTAGAAGAATTCGGGATGAGTAATCGCCGGCGGATTATCGCGGCCTACGGCTTGCTCCAAAAAATAGCCGGGCGCGAGTATAACCAGGCCGTACAAACCGGCAATTAGAAACACGACGCGGGCAAATTTCATGCGCCGCAGGTTATTACGATTTCGGCGAATTGACCAGCGCGAGAAATTCGTCGCGGGTCTGCTTGCTCTCGCGGAAAGCGCCGAGCATGGCGCTGGTGGTCGTGGTGGAATTTTGTTTTTCCACGCCGCGCATCACCATGCAGAGGTGGCGGGCTTCGAGAATCACGCCGACACCCTGCGGGTGCAGCTGTTCCTGGATGACGGTGGCGATCTGGCTGGTCAGGCGCTCCTGAATCTGCAGGCGGCGCGCGAACATGTCCACCAGACGCGCCACCTTGCTCAACCCCAGCACTTTTTTGTTGGGAAGATAGGCGACGTGGCATTTGCCGAAGAACGGCAGCAGGTGATGTTCGCAGAGGCTGTAAACCTCGATGTCTTTGACGACCACCATTTCGTCGTACGTGACGTCGAACATCGCGCCGTTTAGCAAGGTGGCCGGATCCTGTTGATAGCCGCTGGTCAGAAACCGCAGAGCCTTCTCAAATCGCTCGGGGGTGCGCTGCAGGCCATCGCGCTCGGGGTTTTCGCCCAAGTCGCCGAGAATCTCGCGGACGCGCTCGGCGATTCGCCCGGGCCCGGCGGGAACGCTTTCGGGGATTACGATTTCGTCGGTTTTACGCATTTTCGGTTGGTTCCTTTTATTTGCGATTTCCGGTTGCCAAGATCCTAAGCCGCTGCGTCCAACGATTCCTCAATCTCAAAGCTGTTATTACTGGTCTCTTCGATTCTCACACGGTCAAGATGCGCCAGCGGAAAGCCTTTCAATCGCTGAAAGATCACGCGGCACAAATTTTCCGTGGTCGGAACCAGTGATTTCTCCGGCGCAAATTCGGGCACCTGTTCGTTCAAGTATTTCTGATCGAAGGCTTCCAGGATGCGCGTCTCGACGTAAGGATCGAGCTGGGCCAAATTCGCGATCATGCCGGTGGCGGGATCGATCGGACCCGACACGGTGACTTCCACAGAATAATTGTGTCCGTGTCCGTAGGGATTGCTGCATTTGCCGTAGACGCGCTGGTTCTCGGACTCACTGAGTCGCGGCGTGTGCAGCCGGTGCGAGGCGGCGAAGCGGTACCGTCGGGTGAGGGAAACTTTCACGCCCGCGCTCCGTTGTGATTGGAATTACTCGCAGTGCAATCCACAAAAAGATCAGGAGACTCATAAAGCCGTACGCGGTCCAATTGGCCCCTGGTGATCCGCGGCAAGAGCAGCTTCCAGATTAGCGCAGCAATGTTTTCACATGTCGGGATCTGGCCGGCCAGTTCCGGCACTTCGTAATTCAAGTGGCGATGATCCATGCGGTCGATCACTTCCGTCTGCAAAATCTCTTTCAGTTCCTTCAGATCGAGGACCATGCCAGTCGTGGGATCGGGTTCGCCGGCAATGGTGACCTCGAGCGTGTAGTTGTGTCCGTGACCGTGCGGATTATTGCACTTGCCGAAGAGCCGAAGGTTTTCTTCCGGCGAGAAATTCGGATTGTGATAAAAGTGCGCGGCCGAAAATTCAACCTTGCGAGTAATGCGGATCATCGTTGCCCTTGTTCTGAAATCGGGTGGTGTTCAATCTGGGGCTTGGCCGGGTAAGTTCTGCCCTTCCACAATACCCGGCCTCGCGTATTTTTCCACCAGGAAGCCAATAACGCCGCGCCGTAGAGAAATACACCCGCCAGATAATATTGGATGTTAGCGAGCGGATTGGGATTCCTGTAAAGACTGAAATTGAGTCGTAGACTGCGAAGTAGGAAGGCTATTGCTGCGAGGAGCAGTAACGACCAAAAAGGCGCGTGATGCGTCCGGACCAAGAACCAGCCGTAGAGCGCCAAGCCCAAGAGTTCGGGAAGTGGGAGAACTTCAAACAGCTCGGCCAGTACGTTTCTTAGAGAGCCACCCATCAGCGGGTACAGGTTCTTAGTCCAACCCTGCCACATCGACGCAAATGTTCGGTACATCCTGGTCTGCACCGTGGCCATGGGAGCCGTGAAATAAATTCCGTAGCCCGCACACTTGACTCTGCGGGCTAGTGCGACATCTTCGAGAACCTGATCGGCGATTACGGTGTGGCCGCCGACCGCCTCGTAGGTTTCGCGAAGTATCATCATGAATTGGCCGTTCGCTGCCGCATCAGGAAGCGCCGGATTGTTGACTCGCGCAAACGGATACCGAACGGCAAGCCGCGAGTATACGACCGGGATGAGCGCGCGCTCCCAGAACGAGCCTAGTTCTTGCTCCGGCGAATAGGAGACCAGCACGGCGTTGTGTTCGACCGCATCATTGAGCGCCCGCCGCGTCGAACCAAGCATGTGGTAGGTGTCGGCGTCGGTGAAAAGAAGCCACTCGCCTTCGGCGACCGATGCTCCCAGCGCAACGGCGTAATTTTTCCCGACCCATCCAGCTGGCAGACGGTCTACATCGAGAATCTTGATCTTCGGTATTTTCGCGGCGAGTTCGGCCAGGATCGCGGAGGTCCTATCGGTGGATTGATCGTTAACTACTATGACTTCGCGGATTTCAGGCTGGACCGCGACGGATTCGACGGCCCGCGCGATGGCATCTTCTTCGTTACGAGCCGGAATGATGGCAGAGACCATGTTGGACGGAACTCGTGTAGAGATTAAGTCTGAGGTTTTCGGCCTTGGACGGTAAACGTCTCGCTTCGCTGCGCGGATGGCCTTATTATAGTGCGCTTGGACAAGGGATTAAAACGAAACATCAACACCGTCTTGGTTCTCGCATTCATCGCGGGACTGCTGTTTTTATTTGCCAAGCCAGACTATCGCCAGGGCGAGCCAAGCCTGCGCGGGACCGCCGAGAAAGACTTTCCGTTGGTGATCGAGGGAAAACCGACGCGCCTTTCCGACCTGAAGGGCAAAGTCGTGCTGCTGAATTTTTGGGCGACGTGGTGCCCGCCGTGCGTGGATGAGGCGCCATCCTTGAATGCTTTGCAGAAGCGTATCGCACCCCTAGGCGGTACGGTCTTAGGCGTCAGTGTCGACGATGACCAAGAGGCTTATCAGGAATTCATAAAACATTACGAACTTTCCTTTCCGACTTTCCGCGATACCACCAAGCAGATCCCGCTGATGTACGGCACGACGATGTATCCCGACACGTATGTGATCGACCGCAACGGCAAACTCGACCGCAAAATTGTGGGGCCGCAGGATTGGAGCAGCCCGGAAATGACGCAATATCTGGACAAGCTACTCGCCGCTAAATGAACGCCGTCGCGTTTGCTTCTTTGAGTGAGTGGCAGGCATCTGATAGGCAGTGACAAACCCCCTCATGGAAAAAGACCCAGTCTGCGGCATGGCGGTTGACCCTATTCGGGCGGGCGCGCAAGAGGAGCACGACGGAAAGAATTATTTTTTCTGCTGCGCCGGATGCGCGACGAAATTCCGTGCGGACCCTGCAAAATATCTGAATCAGCCACAAAGCGAGAAAAAAATGTTGGCCGGGTTAGTGGCCCGCGATGAGCTTTCGGCGAATGCGCCACAACCCAAGAAAAGAGATTCCGGCGCATTGGCGGCAGAATACATCTGCCCAATGGATCCGGAAGTCAGCCGGGACCGCCCCGGGGCCTGCCCGAAATGCGGGATGGCGCTGGAGCGCGCCGCAGGCTCTGCGCTTCCCACCCGAATTGAATACACCTGCCCCATGCATCCGGAAATCGTGCGCGATGGCTCGGGGTCTTGCCCGATCTGCGGCATGGCGCTGGAACCCAGGACCGCGGTAGCGGAGCACGAAGAGAATCCGGAATTGGTTTCGATGACGCGGCGCTTTTGGGTGAGCGTCGCACTCACGGTCCCCGTTTTGTTTTTCGGTATGTCCGACATGATCCCCCGGAATCCGATCGGCCGGGTGATTTCGATGCAGACCACCGGCTGGATTGGGCTGTTTCTCGCCACGCCCGTGGTGCTGTGGGCCGGGTGGCCATTTTTCGAGCGCGGCTGGACGTCGATCGTGAACCGCAGTTTGAACATGTTCACGCTGATCGCTCTCGGAACTGGAGCGGCTTACCTCTACAGCGTGGTTGCGGTTCTCTTCCCTCAGATCTTTCCGGCGGCATTTCGCGGGCCGCATGGCGAAGTCCCCGTTTATTTCGAGGCGGCCGCTGCAATCACCACGTTGGTATTGCTCGGGCAAGTGCTCGAACTGCGGGCGCGCAGCCAGACATCCACCGCGATTCGCTCTCTGCTGAAATTGTCGCCGCGCACTGCGCGGCTCGTTCGTGACGACGGAACTGAAATCGACGTACCGGTCGAGCATCTTCAAGTGGGAGACTTGATGCGTGTAAGACCCGGCGAAAAAGTTCCTGGGGATGGAATCATTACTGACGGGAGCAGTTCCGTCGACGAATCGCTGGTCACCGGCGAATCGATTCCCGTCGAGAAAATCTTGGGTGCACGGGTGATCGGCGGAACGGTCAACGGCACCGGAAGTTTCGTGATGCGCGCGGAACGCGTTGGTGCCGAGACCACGCTGGCACAAATTGTAAAAATGGTCAGCGACGCGCAACGGAGCCGAGCGCCCGTGCAGCGGTTGGCCGACCGGGTCGCGTCGTATTTCGTACCGGCCGTAGTTCTCATTGCCGTACTCACGTTCATCGCGTGGGCGATATTCGGTCCGCAGCCAAAAATGGCGCACGCGTTGCTCAGCGCGGTCGCGGTGCTGATCATCGCGTGTCCTTGCGCACTGGGCCTAGCCACTCCGATGGCCATCATGGTCGGTACCGGACGAGGCGCGCTGGCTGGGGTGCTGATCAAAAATGCCGAGGCGCTCGAGATTCTGGAAAAAGTGGACACCCTGGTCGTGGACAAAACCGGCACGCTGACCGAAGGCAAACCGCGCGTGGCCTCGATTTTCGCGATTGAGAGTCTAAGCGAGAACGACGTGGTTCGCTTCGCGGCCACACTGGAAAAGGCCAGCGAACACCCACTGGCGGTAGCGATTTTAGCCGCCGCGGCGGAACGAAACGTTACTCCCGGCAAGGTTCTGGAATTTCAATCGCACACGGGAAAAGGCGTTAGCGGAAAGGCCGACACGCGAAAAGCGGCTCTTGGCAATCGTGCGCTGCTGGAACAATTGAATGTGGCTTACGACCAATTGGATGAAAAGGCCAAGGCCCGCGAGGCCGACGGGCAAACCGTCATGTTCGTAGTGCTGGATGGCCGCGCCATCGGGATCATTGGAATCGCCGATCCGGTCAAAGCCACTACAAAAGAAGCCATCGACACCCTCAAGAGCGACGGGATTCAGATCGTCATGCTCACCGGCGATAGCTCGGCGACCGCCAATGCGGTGGCTCGAAAACTCGGCATCGAAAAAGTGATTGCGGGCGTACTGCCGGACAAAAAAGCGGACGCGATTCGCGCGCTGCAGGCAGAAGGAAAAATCGTGGCGATGGCCGGGGACGGCGTGAATGATGCGCCGGCATTGACTCAGGCTAATGTAGGAATCGCGATGGGAACCGGCACCGACGTCGCCATCGAAAGCGCCGGAATTACTTTGCTAGCGGGCGATCTGCGGGGTGTTTCTCGCGCGCGAAATTTGAGCCGGGCCACGATGCGTAACATCCGGCAGAACCTATTTTTTGCATTCGCTTACAATTCGGTCGGTGTTCCGGTTGCGGCCGGCATCCTGTACCCTTTCGGATTATTGTTGAGCCCGATTCTAGCCAGTGCCGCGATGACGTTCAGTTCGGTCTCGGTTATCGCCAATGCCTTACGTCTGCGCCACATCAAACTCTGACGAACGGGCCGCCTCGGTGAAGGTTATAATCCTCGGCGACCAATGCCCCTTCCTGCAGGAACCAAGCTAGGGCCCTATCAAATTCAATCGCCGCTGGGCGCGGGCGGCATGGGCGAAGTTTACAAAGCGAAAGACACGCGACTCGACCGCACGGTCGCGATCAAAATTCTCGCCGCGGGTCTTTCTTCCTCTCCTGAAATTAAACAGCGGTTCGAGCGCGAAGCGCGCACTGTTTCCTCGCTGAATCACCCGCACATCTGCCAGCTGTACGATGTCGGCTCGCAAGACGGCACCGAATATCTGGTGATGGAATTTCTGGAGGGCGAGACGCTGGCTGACCGCCTGGGTAAAGGCGCGCTGCCGCTCGGCGAGTTTCTCAAGATTTCGACGGAAGTTGCCGAAGCGCTCACCGTTGCACACCGCGCCGGCATCGTCCATCGCGACCTGAAACCCGGCAACATCATGCTGACAAAATCCGGAGCGAAGCTGATGGATTTCGGCCTGGCGAAGCCGACGATTCCTGGCGCCGGCGGTTCGGCTGCCGCGCCACTTTTGTCCGCTGCGCACACCACCAGCATGGCCAGTCCCCTGGCAAGTCCAGGAAGCCCGCTGACCACCGTGGGCAGCATCGTCGGCACGATTCTGTACATGTCGCCCGAGCAGATTGAAGGTGAAGAAGCCGACGCGCGCAGCGATATTTTTTCATTCGGTGCAGTGATGTATGAAATGGCTACCAGCCAACGCGCGTTCGATGGCAAAAGCCAGATCGCCGTGGCCAGCGCCATTTTGGAAAAAGAGCCGGAATCGATCCGTGCGAAAAATCCGGCGATGCCTGCGACGGTCGAATATTTGGTAACAACCTGCCTGGCGAAAGACCGCGACGAGCGGTTCCAGTCCGCGCAGGATGTACGGCTGCAGCTGAAAGGAATTTCGGCGTCGCCCAGTTCGGCGTCTGGCAGCGTCAGCGCAGCTGCGGTCAAGGAGCAGCCCGCCGGGGGTGGACACAGTTGGAAGCTGTACGCGGCACTCGGCGTCCTCGCGCTGCTGCTGGCGGGTCAGACGCTCATGAATTTCTTCGCGCCGCGCGCGAGCAACACTTCGCAGTCAGTGCGCGCCTACATTCCTCCGCCGCCGGGAACTTCGTTTCGAATTTCCGGCGGCCTCGACGTTGGTCCGGTCGCGATTTCACCCGACGGAAAAACTCTGGCCTTCACCGCCGTGGACGAAAAAGGCGTCACGCAACTCTGGACGCGCCCGCTCGACTCCGTGGATGCCACGGTCCTAGCGGGGACCAGCGATGCTTCTTTTCCATTTTGGTCGCCGGACAGCCAGTACCTCGCCTACAGCGCGGACGGCAGGCTAATGAAAATCCGCGCATCCGGCGGTGACGCGCAGGCACTGGCCGAAGGATTGGGCACCGAAACCGGCCGCGGCTCGTGGAACTCCGACGGAACGATCCTCTTCTGCAAAGCGTACTCGGGCCCGATCTACAGCGTGCCAGCGGGCGGCGGAGCGATGAAAGCGGAAACGCGCCTGGTGGCCAGTGAAGTGGCCCACGACGAGCCCTGGTTTCTGCCCGACGGCAAGCATTTCCTGTATTCGACGAGGGTTTCGCCCGAGGAAGGGAAAATTAAAATCGGCGAACTGGGAAAAATCGACCAACCAGCGGTCGAGATTGGCGTCGGCGCGGGGCCGAAATATGCTGAAGGTCATTTGCTGTTCATCCGCGGCAACCACATCCAGGCGCAAACCTTCGACCCTAAGAGTTGGAAACTCACCGGCGACCCCGAGAATTTAGGCGCCGCAGGTTATTTCTCGATCTCGAACAATGGAGTGCTCGCCTACAACGAGGGTTCGGAGGCGTCGGAGTTGAAGCTGTACGACCGTGCGGGCAACACGATCGCGAACTTGGGCGCGGAAAATATGTATGCTACGCCGCGCTTCTCGCCGGACGGGAAATCGATTGCCATTGCGATCGACGATGCGCATTCGGGGAAACATGACATCTGGATCTTCCCGGTGACGGGCGGTCAGCCCGACCGGTTTACGTTTGGACCCGACGACTCATTTCCGGTTTGGTCGCCCGACGGGAAAGAACTGGTGTACGAAGCGCGGGACAGCGACAAGTATTCGCTGCGGCGGCGTCCAGTAGATGGCCACACACCCGAACAGGTGATTTACGCTGAAGATGTTCATTCGCGCTATTTGCCGATCGATTGGTCACCCGACGGAAAATTTCTTTCGATTCACATGATCGATAAGGACGGGCTTTTTTCGAATTGGATGCTGCCGATGACGGTGCCAAACGCCAAGGCATTTCGTCCGGCGGCGACCGCGGATCTAAAAGTCAGCGAATATGAAGGGCGCTTCTCCGCCGACAGCCGCTGGATATGCTACTTCGCGTATGAAACTGGACGTCCGGAAGTCTTCGTGGTGCCATTTCCCGGAAGTGGGGCCAAATCGCAAATTTCTACTGCGGGCGGCTGGCTGGCTCGCTTCAGCCGCGGTGAAATCTTCTACGCCACGCTCGGAAACGATTTGATGGCGTCCACCATTTACACCGGCACTGGTTTCCACGCCGAGCCCGTTCACCGGCTGTTTCATCTGGATTTTCCGAATGTGATCAGCTCGTTCCCGCTGTATGACGTCAGCCCGGACGGCCAGCGTTTCGCCGTGCTCTCCGTCGACCGTACCCGGTCTTCCTCGATCAGCCTGGTGACGAATTGGCCGGCGCAGCTGAAAAAATAGTTCTGAATAGTCCGCGACGTCCGTGAATTCTCGCGGGTGAAAGGAAAGGCGGCCTCCTGCTATAATCACGCGCATGACACTCATGACCGTGACCTACGAATTGCAGGAACCGCTGAAGGCGGCGCAGTTCAAAGCATTAGGAGATTTTGCGAATACTTACGGCTTGCATAGCTTCCGGCTGGACGAAAAGACGGGTTATTTGCACCTGGACTACGATGCGTCGCGGCTGAAGGAAATCGTGGTCGAACAGGTATTGCGTGGCGCGCGGATTCCGGTGCTGCGCAAGTTAGAACCGGGAAACAATTAACAAGCCGCAGCCGATTGCAATTGCATCTTCAACCAGCGCAATCGGAAAATCCGGAACTTTCAGTCCAGCCACGATTTGGTGACGCACCTGATAACCTACGAACGACCCCGCCAGCGCCCCAACGATAGCGACAAGAATTCCCAGCAGCAATGATTGATGTGCAGCGATAGCTAGTCCCGAACCGGCCAAAGCTCCAGTGATCGATCGTATGACGAGCGAAGGCGGCGCGAGACGGCTGCCCGTAGCTGGCAGTTTGTCATTGATAATTTCCGCCAAGGCGAGAATCGAGAAGATCGCCACTGCCGCCGTGGATCCCATCCACGCCAGGTGAGAGCCTTGCAGGTTCAGCCAGCCCAGGTGAGCGGCCCAACAGACGACGGCGGGTGCGGTGAGCGCGCGAAGGCCAGCGATCATTCCAATGGCAAAAATCAGCGCGAACGCGAGAGACGAGGTCATGCGGGGAATCTAACACAAGGCGAGACAGAATCAGGAGCGGAAAAATACGCAGGAAGTTGAGGCGCGTGAGGAATTGAGATCGCAAAAGGCTAGGAAAAAAAAGGAGGAGGCTCCAGCTTGGGATCCAGAGCCCCCTAAAGTCGCGTTCCGTAGACTCGGCTTAGGCGTAACCGCAGGCTCGTCTCAGAAAAGCCAATGAAAGTGGGCATTAGCAACGATTTCAACGACTTAAAAAGAATTAGGGAGTGGACAAGGCTGGACATCCCTGGTCAAGAATGGCCAGAAAACGTAGCGTTATTGGCAACACATTGGCAACAGTGCCCTAAATTTTTATTGTGCAGGCGCGCCCGAGGTTGTCCCCCTGCGTTCGTGCGGAAACCGTACTCTGTTGTTCACTTCGCACGCGGGTGAGCCTGTAAGCCGGATTTTGTTTTTCGGCCATGATTCGACGGAAGTTGTTCCAAATCAGCATCGAATTGAGACTATTGTAAAGAAAACTTCTTAATTCTCCCGCTTATTGCGTGATACATGCGTGATACAGACTGTTTAACGCAACCGCGCCTTAATCGCTTCTAGATCTTTCAAAGCTGTCTTCAAATTAAGCCGCTCTGCCAGATTCCCAGTGGGCAACTTATCTAATTCTCGATGCCGTACCTCTATAGCAGCTTCCGCCTTGAGGATGGCCTCTAGCAGCTTTTCGCGGCCTTGATGTTCCTGCAACGCGTTCCGGTAGGCTTCATTCCACTCAGACGCCATTTCCGCTTAGAGGCCGCAGCACCCAATACAAGTTGCCCCAGAAAGTGTGCCGCGCAATTTCCCAACGGCACCCGTCTACGATTTAGTCGAACCTGTCGCAAGTATCCACACACCTACTAAGCCGACGACGAGTATTATCAGGCGGCTGCCCCGCCCCATCCACAAACCAATTTCCGTGAGGGTCGTGATGCCTAAACTAAAAACAATCAGGACGATTCCCAAAATCTTTCTCCAGCTGTATGGGCCACTATTAACGGTCTGGAATCGCAAATTGTCCCTCCATTCTGCGAACCGTTTGACAGCACGAACGCCAGTCTTTGCCCCACTGATTTGAGCGAACGTGATGGGCTGTGAGTACACGGCTCGTTATTTCTTGATCTAATTCGACTACGATTTTTGCGTCAGCTCGTACAAGAATATTATGAAAGCCATTATCCCTAGGGTGGCACAGATAGTTCGAAGAGTCACGAACAGTGACAAAGCCAATCCGGAGTGGTACGCTCTGTTTGTTTCCGCATATCATGTGCAGGAACTTCCGTGAAAAACACTTCCCCATTTTCCAACCTTCGCAAAACTAAGTCTGTCGTTGCGCCAGATGGTGAATATCTGCGTTTGAAGACGTGTGAAAAGTGCGACCTGGAATTTCTCGGAACTAAATTGCAGACGAAATGCTCCTCGTGCAGAATTACTGGGAGGAAGAAACCAAACAAATCAGGGCGTCCAGGATACGGGGGAGTTCCCTAGACGCCCTTTGCCGGCGATGCGAGGTTCGAGCGCGACTCTCCACTATTACGTCAATGCAGTCCACCCCGCAATACCACGGAATCTGTATCTCCGGCTTGCGTTGTGTAATTGTTGTTAATCGCGAGTTCAATCGCGGTGTTTTGAACCCCGCGTTGCTCCACAGTAAAATCGTATATGGGCAAAATCGACGCTTTAATTACGTCAATTCAGCAAGAGCTTCGCAGGCACGATTGGGACAGCTTCGCGGTTCCGGTTGATGATGACGAACCCGATGGTCGGAAAGTGATTGTGTCGGGGTGCCCCGCGTGCAGGAAACAAATAGGAACCATGCCGCAATTCTTGGATCACCTCGCCGATGACGCAATCCGGGCGCTATTTGCTCGTCTCCGAAAACCGGTTGTCCCGTCCGCCTCGGATTAAGCGGGGTGTGAAATGTCTGTGATCTTTTCTCCAGCGGTTTCGTTTCGAACTATCGCTTGACTTCAAAACTTCTAGGCGTAGACTCGCCGAACTAAGCCTCCTTAACCGCGGGCTACGCTTCAAGGCAAGTCGGCCCACTCGCGATACGCGCACTTTTCGCAGGAGTAAACAATGAACGCAAAATCTAGCTTTCACCGTCGGGCAGCTCTCGCTCTGGCGATGCTCGTTATTTTCTGTTGTGTGATCGCTACTCCGGTTTTTGCCGACGACCTGAACATAACTGGCGGTGTTCCGGCTGTCGCCTGCGGGAATCCTAGCGTGAGCAGTGGTTCGTTGTCTTTCTCATGTCCACCGACAGATGCAAGTCTTGTGTCCGATAGTGGCTTCAATCCCAACGCAGGCAACGTCCCGATGCCCGAACCGTCGAGTCTAGTGCTGCTCGGTTTCGGGCTCCTCGGTTTGATTGCCACGAGGGTCAGGGCCGAACGCGCGCCGAATTAGGCGTCGCATTTCAAAGCGGGGAATCGCGGCAGATGCTAGTAAGACGAATCCGGGGGTAGCAGATCAGAATATCTTTGTCACCGTTCGTGACTTCAAAAGTATGTGTGCCATCCTAGCAGCAATGAATTTAAAGACGAGTCCCTTAGCCCTCTTTTGTCCTTTCTGCGGAGCCAAGCCCAAACACGACTGCATGGCCATCGAAGGCGGACGTGCGGCAGTGCATGTGCTGCGTATAAAGGCAGCGGCACTGACCGACTTCAAAATATCAAGATTCGCTTAAGCTGGAAATCGAATAGCCATTTAGATCGTGGTTCTGAACTCACAACGTCCCTGAGAGGGACAACCCGAGCAGGATCAAGATAACTAACCCGATGAATCCACTAGGGTAGTAGCCCCAACTACGACTGTGAGGCCACACAGGCAAAGACGCCGTTAGAGCGAGTACGAGAACGACCATTAAAATCACAAAAAGCATGATTATTGCTTCCTGTTAATTCGATTCTTCAATCGAGNNTTGCCTTTTGACTTCCATCAACTCAACGGGATCATATTTGGCGCTGTCAGCCGCCATCCTGATTCTTCCGACCTCGCCGTAAAAATTCTCGGGAGTCTTAACATTTTTAAGTTCCAAGAGGAAGTCGCATGCGGTAATTATCTGGCCGCAGGCCGTGGTGTCATCTGCCATGCCTCATCATACGCCCTTTGCTACGTGATGTTTCTTTCTCGGTCATCAATCGTGACAAACGCCTTGCCGTGTGCTACCGTCAACAGCGTCCCCCTAGCATCCCGCCGCGCTATCGCTCCCTACGGCCTCATGCAGAGCCTTTGGCTTGTAAGGTTCCTTCCCAGCCGTTCGATTCGAGGTGCGATGTGTCCGAAAATCAGCCGTCTCTCCAACCATCTACTGTTCCGCCCAACTCAACCGAAATTCCGTCCTGGAAAACTGCGTACGAGAAAACGATGTGGGAATCGGACGCAGGGAAACTTCTGGCGTTAATCCACGCAGCAGAGGGCGAGTTGTTTGAGCGATGGCAGGAACTCGGAGACAGTCCTGCTCATACGCGCGAGCGAGCGGCGATGAGGATTGCGGCGGAGGATTTGCTTGCGACCAAAATTCACAGGTTGGGATGGGGGACCCATGTCAATGAATGGTAGGCACCATTCGCTCATCGACCAACT
>PMHK01000155.1:0-5225 GCA_003156635.1 Acidobacteriota bacterium
TGGTTGGCTTCGATGACTTCGAAACGGAGGCCGTCGGCTTCGATGATTTCGCCGGGGCGCGGCACGTGGCCGGCCAGGCCGTTGAGCAGGCCGGCGATGGTGGTGGCGGCGGAATGTTGCCTGCTGGCGTCGAGGGTCACGCCGAAAAGTTCGCTGAGTTTGTCGAGTTGGACGCTGCCGCGAATGATGAGCGCGCCGCTGGGTTCGCGGACGACGTCCGGCGACGGGGCGCGATCTTCTTCGCCGATTTCGCCGACAATTTCTTCAACCAGGTCTTCAATCGTCGCGACGCCGGCCATCAAGCCGTATTCATCGATGACGATGGCCATCTGCTGGCTTTTGCGCTGCATATCTTTTAGCAGTTCCGAGCCGAATTTGGTTTCGGGGACAAAGAACGCGGGGCGCATCAGTTCGCGCACTTTGCGGTGCGTCGCTTCACGATCGTCGATGGCGAGCATGTCGCGGGCCATGACGATACCTGTGATGTCGTCGAGCGATTTGCCAAAGACCGGGAGGCGGGAGAATTTGGTCTTCACCACGAGCTCGCCCAATTCTTCGAGGGTGGCGGAATCGCGAATCGCGATGACGTCGGGCCGAGGAGTCATCACGTCGCGCACGCGCTTGTCGCCGAATTCAACGACGGATTCGATCAGCCGCGCTTCGTCCTGCTCGATGATGCCTTCTTCGGTGGCGGCGTCGACGAAGGCTTCGATGGCTTGCTGCTGATCGGCGGCGGGAGTGGCGGCTTCGCCATCTTCGGAAAGGTGCAGGACGGAAATCAGCAGCTCCAGCACAGCCTGCACCGGCCAAATCAAAAACACGAAAGCGCGCACGATGGGCACAAAGGGCAAAACCCAATTCCCCGGGCCGCGCGCCAGTAAGAGCGCCGGGAAAAACTGCATGGCCACGATAACTTCCGCGCCCAGGAAGCAGACCATCTCCAGCGCCGCTTCCCAGGTGCCGGGGACGAAAAAGATTACGCCGCGGGCGGTCAAGGCCGCGACCAACACCAGCCAAAAACGAGCGAGGAGACTGAACCCGAGTGCGGCGCGGCGGCGCTCCATGTGGAAGCGCGGTTCGATTTCCGCTTCGAAAGTTTCGAGGTGCGCGAAAACGCGGCCGGTATGCACCCGGCCGAGCTCGCGATAGGCGCGGTCGAGATACGAAAAAAGGACGAGGCCCACGGTGAGCGCCAGAACGCCAGTGGTGTAGAGGAAAATCGGCATGGGCTAGGCCAGTCCCAGGTCGCGGCGCACGCGGGCTTCGCGACGGTCCATCTGGCCGCGGTCGGTTTCGTGATCGTAGCCCAGTAAATGCAGGATGCCGTGGAGGATCAGAATGCGCATTTCCACCGAGAACGTACGACCAAAGCGGCGCGCGTTATGGCGAGCCACGGCGGGAGCGATGGCGATGTCACCGAGATACTGTGCCGCGGGCGCAGGGGATGGTGATTTGGGCCGCGCGCCGCGCGACTGTTTGGGTTTCGTTTTCGCGGGGCCATCCACAGCAAAGGACAATACATCGGTGGGCCGATTTTTTCCACGGAACGCGCGATTCCACTTTTTCATTTCAGCGTCGGTAACCAGCGCAACCGTAACCGCGCCCGCCGGAACGCGCAGGCGCCGCTGCGCTACGCCAAGAAAACGATTCAGTTCCGCGACGGGAATACGAACGCGGCGCTGGCGATTCAGGATCATGATCGATCAGGACTGGTGGCTGCGGTCGCGCGGATTCGCCGAATTGGCGAAGCGGCTGTTGTGCGCCGGGTGCGCGGCGGCGTGCTCGTCGTAGGCTTTGATGATGCGCTGCACCAGCGAGTGGCGCACGACGTCGCGATCGTCGAAGTGGACCATGGAGATCCCTTCGACGTTACCGACCACTTCAACGGCTTCGATCAGGCCCGAACGGCGCGAATCGGGCAAGTCGATCTGCGTGATGTCGCCGGTGATGACCGCCTTGGAATTGAAACCCAAACGGGTCAAAAACATTTTCATTTGTTCGCTGGTGGTATTTTGCGCTTCGTCGAGGATGACGAAGGAATCGTTCAGGGTGCGGCCGCGCATGAAAGCGAGTGGCGCGACTTCGACGATGCCCTTCTCCAGAAAATTTTCCAGCTTGTCGGCTTCGAGTAAATCGTGGAGCGCATCGTAGAGCGGACGCATATAAGGATCGACTTTTTCCTGCAGCGTGCCCGGCAGGAAACCGAGGCGTTCACCGGCTTCCACCGCAGGACGCGCGAGGATGATGCGGCTGACTTGTTTGGCCAGCAACGCGGTGACGGCCATGGCCACGGCGAGATACGTCTTGCCCGTGCCAGCGGGGCCGATGGCGAAAACCATGTCGTAGGCTTCGAGCACTTCCATGTAGTGCTTCTGGTTCGCGCTCTTTGGGACCACCGTTTTTTTGCCCAGCGCACGGGTGTGGGTCGGCGAGAATGCGCCGCGGGCATGCGGTGTGGTGTCGCCGGTGGCGATGCGCAGCAGGGATTTTACTTCCTGCGTATTGGGCACGCGGCCATCGAGGATGCGCTGGTTGTATTCGCCGAGAATCTGGGCGGCGCGTTCGACCTGTGGTTGAGCGCCTTCGATTTCAAGGTCATGGTCGCGGAGGTGCGTCTTGACGTGCAGAGAGGACTCGAAGAGTTTGAGGTTTTCGTCGAGAGTGCCAAAGAGTTCGTTGATACCACCGGCTAATCGGACGGTCTGTCTCATTTATTCGCGGAAGCGAAACCTCCAGGAGCACCCTGAAAACTGGAAGTAGCGTAGCGCGACGAGTGCGGGTGGTCAAGACGCGGGAATCCGGCGCTTCGCCGGCGGATAACAACAAGATGGCGTTTCGGTAGGTAGTGCCTGAAACATAAAGGCTTGCAGATAAAGTTTCCGTGGGGCGCGACGATTGATTCAATATGGGTGGGCATCCTCGTTGGTAGAGTACGTCGAGTTTTACGATTTGCGGCCTCTGAAGGGACTTTAAATGTCGAATATAAAAGATCCGGTGACGGTGCCGACTGGACGGTCAACGTATCCGGAAATCCGGCGAACACAACGCGTGCATATCGCGATACCGATTTTGGTGCGCGGCATGAGCGGAACGCAGAACTTCGAAGAGACGGGCCGGACCACGACGGTGAACGCACACGGCTGCCTGATTTCCCTGGCCACCCGTATCAGCCGGGGACAGCAAGTTGCGCTCATTCATCCCAAGACGGCCGAAGAACTGCCCTGCAAGGTGGTCTACATCAGCGACCGAGTGCAAGACCGCGCCGATGTGGGACTGGAATTCATGGAGCCATCGCCGCTGTTCTGGAGGATTGCATTCCCTCCGGAGGATTGGGGATCGTCGAGCGAACGCAAGAGGACGACGGGACCGACGGCAGGAAGATTACCTACGCCAGGACCTGCCGCGACGCCTGCTCCGAATGTTCCGGGAACGCCTGCTTCGCCCCCGAAGAAGTAAGACTCCGCATTCATTCACACCAGTGGGGATCTTTTACCGTTTTGATTTTCAATTCGTCCCTCAGCGGCTAAAGCTGCGCGCTTTTTGGGTCGGCTTTCGGCACGGTTGAAACTGTGCCCTGACGAAATGCTCTCGTACTTTCGATCCGCGATTGGGTTGCTGTGCAATTTCGAGAGCGTAAAAAGCAGATCCCTCGCTCCGCGCGGGATGACAAACGGTGTGGGCCTGGCTAGAGCAAACATGATGAAAGCGGTTTTGGGGCGGAGTGTAATGCAGCGCTGCGAGATTTTGCTCTCGCAACGCTGCGATCGAATTCGCTAAGGCTTGGCTGGGGCGGCGTCGGGGAACGCTACTTTGGGAACTTCCCGGGACGTGGGCGACGCGGAGAAGTAGTCGTTGTTAACTTGGAACCCGCCCCATCCGGCGAAAATGCTATTCGGGAATTGGCGGATGAAGGTGTTGTAGGCCTGGATCGAATCGTTGTAGCGCTTGCGCTCGACCGCAATGCGGTTTTCGGTTCCGGCCAGTTCATCTTGCAGACGCAGGAAATTTTCGTTCGACTTCAGTTGCGGATAATTTTCGCTGATGGCGAGGAGGCGGCCGAGGGCGCCGTCCAATTGGCCGTTGGCGGCAATCTTTTCTCCCGGAGTCTTTGCGCCGAGCAGTGCGGCGCGGGCGTTGGCGATGTCGCCGAAGACGGTTTCTTCGTGCGCGGCGAAGCCTTTCACGGTGCTCACCAGGTTGGGAATCAAATCGGCGCGGCGCTGCAGGACGACGTCGACCTGCGCCCAGTTAGATTTGATCTGTTCGTTCAGCGTGACCATCTGATTNNCTGACATACATCCCGCCAGCGATCAGCGCGATAATTACGATTACGGCGACAATTCCCAGTACGGCTTTCATCAAATCCCTCCGAGGGCTGCATTATAGTCACGCGCCACGTGACCGCAAGAAACAAAATTCAAATTAGGCCGATTCAGCAAGAACTTCCGAAATAGCTACATGGCTTCCAGACGACGATCCACTTCCCCGGTGACGACTTCGACAAATTCAATGTAGGCATTCAGCGAACCTTCGACGTCGATCTGGCCGGTCGTTTTGGTTCCTTCGCGCAGGTCCAGGATGGAGTTGAAGCCCGAAGGATCGGCCCCGGTAAACGCGGCGATGGCGCGGACGGCTTCGCGCTTGGTGGCGGGCAGCGGCTGGTCCAGCGCGAAAAGCGCGTGACGGAATAGCGCGCAAAACGCAGAGACGGATTGGGACATGATGGCCAGATGGGCTTTGTGGCTGAGCGGCGCGGTGAGCACGGTCTGACGCAGGCGCAGCCAATTGGTGCGCAGTTCGCGTTCGACTTGGAGGCGATGCTGACGCAGCGGGACATCCAGATTCGTGAAAAAGTCGTCGCCGAAAAGAATGCGGTGGCTCTGCTTCATGTCGAGCAGTTCGATGGCGAAGACGTCGGCCGAGCGCAAGAGTTCGCCGTGAGTGAAAATCAGCGGCGGATGATTGCCGTGTTTGGTCCACCACTCGGCGGCCGGGTGCAGATTTTCCAGGTCTTCCGTGGCGGCGCGGCCGACGAGGCAGAGGATATTGAGGTCGGAGGCGCCTTCGCGGAACTCTCCCGTGACGGCGGAGCCGTAGAGCACGACCGCTTTCAGGTTGCCGCGGCCGCCATCTTTTAGGCGCTTCACAAATTCAGCTAATTTAGCTTCCATCGCACGACCTTCCCAGAAATTCTTGCCAGCAAAGCGCAAAAACCGAATTCACAA
>PMHK01000155.1:5237-16859 GCA_003156635.1 Acidobacteriota bacterium
CCGCCGCCACCGCCGGAACCGCCAAAACCGCCGCCGCCCCAGCCACCGCGGCCCATGGTGCTGGCGATCATCGGACCGATCCACCAGCCACTGCCACCGCCGCGACCGGAAGACCCGCCGCCGCGCTTGGCCATGAAGTAGATGAACAAAATGATNNGCGCCGAGAAAGAGGAGCGACCCGAGCCCGGAAATGTTCTCATCGTTGCCAACCGCCCGCCGCGGAGGCGCCAGTGGCTGGCCACTTAGGGTGACACCCGAATCCTGGGCGATGACGTCAGCGACTCGGCGAGTCATCAACATGATCGCGGCATCATTGCTGCCGGCGCGGAAGAGCGGAACGGCTTCGCGGCCGAATCCACCGACTTTGCCGTCGGGAAGGATGGGTTCGAGTCCGTACCCAACCAGGGTGAAGTATTTGCGATCGCTGGGGGACCAGAGAATCAGGACGCCGCGATTCGATTGTTTGGGTCCGATGCCCCACTTGGTGGCGAGCTGCAAAGCGTAGTCTTCGGGTTCGAGGCCGTTTAGGGACGGTACGGTCACGACCGCAATCTGCGCGTGGGTCTTCTGATCGACCTCGGTGCAGAGCGCTGTGAGTTGGGCGCGCGCGGTGGCACTCAGCGCGTTGGCAAAGTCGCTGACGTAGCCCAACGGCTTGGCGGGAAAGTTGGCTTGGCCACTCGCGATGGAGACCACTAGCGCAGCGGCGAACAGCAAAACGAATATGCGAAGGGATGACCGCTTGACGGACCCAGAGTCGTGCCCCGGTGAGGGACCTGGACTCTGGTGGTACCGCGCTGGGGAGAAAGGAGTCATGACCGGGGACGCGGAGATGGTAGAGCGAGCGAGGCGGAGTGTCAACGCGGGATAATGGATGCCACAAAAAGCAATAGGTGGCGATGCGGAGTGATTGGCGAGAAGCGAGGCCAATGCTAGAATCCATTCGCTCGATGTTCGCAGGCGTACGCAAGTGTCCGAATCCGAACGCCCTGCGCTCACATTTTCCCGATTAACCGTCTAAATCCAACTGCTAGAGCGTGGCCGCCGCCTTGCAATGGAATATGGATTTGAAACAAAAGGGCCTACTGGTGCGTTTGAGTAAGGTACGGCGTTGGGCTGCCGTTCCAAACAGCAGCCGTGTGTCGCAAGGCAACAGTTCTGGGGGAGAAAAACAACGATGATCGGAAGGTTAATGCAGTTCACGGTGGCGCTCGCGACCGCGGCTTCGCTGATTGTCGCGCCGGTATATGCCCAGGCGCGGGAAAGTCAGCAATCCACGCAGCAGCAGGGAGCGAGCCAGGAGCCGGCCGCGCAGCAGCAAAACACGCCGGCGAGCCAGAATCCGGCCGGAGTGCAGCCACCCAGCGCACCGGCGGCGCAGACCGGAGCGCCGGCGGGCGTGAACCCGGTGCGCGACCTACGGACCGGAGCCGGGCCGGACTACTCGCGCGAGAAGTTCTTCCTTCCCAACATCTTCGATCCCTACATCCCGGCGCACGTGGACCAGCCGATGCTGACGAATTCCACGCGCATCGACCAACTGATTCAGGACGGCAAACTGATGTTAAGCCTGGACGACGCGATCTCACTCGCGCTCGAGAACAACCTGAACATCAACGTCGAGCGATTTGTCCCGTGGATTCAAGAAACGCAATTGCTGAAGGCCAAGGCGGGCGGCATTCCGCAGTTTGGGAATACCCAGCAGGTGGTGCTGGGCACGTCGCCATCGGTGTCGTTCGATCCGATCATCAGCGCCGGCTTTGGCTGGACGCACGCGAATATTCCGGTGAACAATCCGTTTACGGCGGGCACCGGAACCACGGCGATTCCCGTCGTAAATGCGAACAATGCGTACGTTAACCTCGGCTATACCCAGGGCTTTCACACTGGCACGAATTTGTCGGTGACGGTGGATACGGCGCGCAACACCTCGAACGAGCCGGATTTATTTTTTAATCCGGCGATTACTCCGGTGCTGACGGCGACGCTTTCGCAGCCCCTGCTCAACGGATTCGGAATCCTGCCCAACACGCGCTACATCATCGAAGCGAAAAACAACATCAAGGTGGCGAATTCGCAATTCGCGCAGCAGGTGATCGCGACCGTGACCCAGACTTCGAATGATTACTGGGAATTGGTTTTCGACCGTGAAAATGTAAAAGTAGAGGAAGCGGCGGTGGGAGTTTCGCAGAAGCTCTATAGCGACAACAAGAAGCAGCTGGAAATCGGAACCATGGCCCCGCTCGACGTATTGACTGCGGAATCACAGCTGGCCACCGATCAGCAGAATTTGATCGTGGCCCAGACCAATAAGCTACAGCAAGAAACGGTGCTGCTGAACGATATCGCCAAGAATCTGCTGGCGCAGGATGTGGCCGGCATCGAGATCGTGCCCACCACGGCCATCGCGACGCCGGACATTGTGGAAAACATCGCGCTGCAGGATGCGGTCCAGGAAGCATGGAAGAAGCGCCCCGAACTTTTCCAGGCCGATTTGAACCTGAAGAATGCCGGGATCGAAGTGAAAGCGACGCAGAATGGCCTGCTGCCGGTGCTCGACGCATTCGTGCAGTACACTTCGCAAGGTTTGAATGGAAATCAGCTGACCACCACGCAGGTCGGGAACACGTTTGTTGCGGATCCGGCGACCCCGCTGGTCAACGCCAGCGGCCAACAGCTTTCCGTAAACGGCTTTCCGGCATTTTTGGGCACCCCACTAACGACGACCACGGTGGGCCGGGGCGGCCTGAGCGACGCGCTGAAAAATGTGTTTCAGAATGAATTTCCCACCTATTCGATTGGGCTGAACCTGACCCTGCCCATTCGCAATCGCTCGGCGCAATCGGACAGCGCCCGGGCGCAGCTGGATCAACGCATGCAGCAGGTGCAATACCGGCAGACCGAAAACACGATCGTGATCAACGTGCGCAACGCGTTGATCGCGCTGCAGCAGGACCGCGCACAGGTAGCAGCTGCGGACAAGGCGCGAACCCTGGCGCAGCAGACGCTCGATGCCGAGCAGAAGAAGTACCAGTTGGGATCGTCGACCAGCTATAACGTCGTCTTGCGTTCGCGCGACTTGACGGCGGCGCAAGGCACCGCGCTACGCGCGCAGGCCAACCTGGCGGAGGCCCTGGTGAATTTCAACCAGGCCATGGGGCGCACCTTGGAAGTGGCGCACATCACCGTGGCGGAAGCATTGCGCGGCAGCGTGGGCCGCGAGCCATTGATTCCGGGCACACTCGACCCCAAGAAAACTGTGGGCGCGAAGTAGGACAATTTGGCAAGTTCGATGTTGCGCCGTTTCGGACTCTCCTCGTTCGCGCGTGTTGCCGCGGCGGCGCGCTTGGCCTAAACTGGCTATGGTAGCGCTGCGAAGTGCGCGACGGAGCCCACCTCATGCCTAAGAAAGTTACTGCGGGCCGTCCGGTGGCCGCAAAATCTGCCGGTTCGGCGGTCGTGGACGCCGAGCGGAAACCATCGAAGGCCGAGAAGCACTGGGAAGAGACGACGCTGGCGTCGACGCTGAAGAAATCACCGGAACGCGCGGCGGATTTCACCACCGTTTCGAGTTATCCGATTCGCCGCTTGTACACCGCAGCGGACCTGCCTGACTGGAATCCGGAAACTGAGCTGGGCTTGCCGGGCGAGCCTCCCTACACGCGTGGAATCCATCCGACGATGTATCGCGGGAAACTGTGGACCATGCGGCAATTCGCGGGTTTCGGCACCGCGGAAGATACCAACGCGCGTTTTCGTTACTTGCTGGGCCAGGGGCAGACCGGACTTTCGGTGGCGTTCGATTTGCCGACGCTGATGGGCTATGACGCGGATCATCCGCTGTCCGAAGGCGAGGTGGGCAAGTGCGGCGTCGCGATCAGTTCCCTCGCGGATATGGAAGTGCTGTTCGATCAGATTCCGCTGGCGGATGTGACCACGTCGATGACTATCAATTCGCCGGCGGCGGTGATCTGGGCCATGTATTTGGCGGTGGCGGAAAAGCAGGGCGCGGACTGGCAGAAAATTTCGGGAACGCTGCAGAACGACATCCTGAAGGAATACATCGCGCANNTCGCGCAGAAGGAATATATCTACCCGCCGGAACCGTCGATGCGGTTGGTGGTGGACACGCTGGAATTCGGGGCGAAACATACGCCGAAGTTCAACGCGATTTCGATCAGCGGGTATCACATTCGCGAAGCAGGATCGAGCGCGATACAGGAACTGGCGTTCACCCTGCGCGACGGAATTGAGTATGTGGATTGGGCGATTCGCCGCGGCATGCCGGTGGACGATTTTGCGCCGCGGCTTTCATTTTTCTTTAACGCGCACAGCGATTTCTTCGAGGAAATCGCCAAATACCGGGCCGCGCGACGAATCTGGTACCAGACCATGACCGAGCGCTACGGGGCGAAGAACCCGCGGTCGTGGGCCTTGCGCTTCCACACCCAGACGGCGGGATGTTCGTTGACCGCGCAGCAGCCTTATAACAACGTGGTGCGTACGGCGCTGCAGGCTTTGGCCGCGGTGCTCGGCGGGACCAATTCCCTGCACACCAATTCGCTGGATGAAGCCTGGGCTTTGCCTACGGAATTTGCGGCGACCCTGGCTCTGCGCACGCAGCAGATCATCGCGCACGAAAGCGGCGTGACCAATACGGCGGATCCGCTCGGCGGTTCGTATTTCGTGGAAACTTTGACCAATGAGATTGAGCGCGGGGGCTGGGATTACATTCACAAGATCGACGCACTGGGCGGCATGGTCAACGCCATCGAGCGCGGATATCCGCAGCGCGAGATCGCGGAGGCTTCCTACAATTACCAACTCGCGGTGGACCGCAAAGACAAAATCATCGTGGGCGTGAACGATTATGTGGCGCAGGAAAAAGGGATCGAGCTGCTGCAGATCGATGAGACCGTAACGCGGCGGCAATCCGAGCAACTGAAAAAGCTGCGCACCGAGCGCTCCAACGACGAAGTGACGCGAAACCTGAACGCACTCCGCCAGGCTGCCGCGGGTTCAGCGAATCTGATGCCGTTCATTTACGATGCGGTGAAATCCTACGCCACGCTGGGCGAAATTTGCGACGCGATGCGCGACGTCTTCGGCATCTACCAGGAAGTCGCCATCACGTAATTTCTCTTTTTATTACCACTTTGCGGGTTCCTCAAGAGGAGTTTGTTTGCCTTTACATCGAAAAACTCTGCTGACCGTCCTTATTGTGATCTGCGGCACGTGTGGTGCGTCGTCCGCGCGGGCGACGGACAAAAAGCCTCCCGCGGTCAAGAGCGGCTTCGTCACGACCTCCGACGGAGTAAAGATTCACTACGTGGAATCTGGAAAGGCCGTGGTGGGAGCTGGCGCGGAAGTTGGGAATCCTTTGCCGAACGGCACCAAGCCGACCAAGGGGAATATTGCGGTCTTTGCGGCCAAGCAGTCGCCGTCGATTTTGTTTGTTCCGGGCTGGACCATGCCCGAGTGGATCTGGCAGAAGCAGATCGATTATTTTTCGCGGGACTACCGAGTGGTGGCCATGGATCCGCGGTCGCAGGGCGAGTCGTCACTGACCAGCGAGGGTTTGTATCCGACGATTCGGGCGCGGGACATCAAGGCGCTCGTCGATCAGTTGCATCTGGCCCCGGTAGTGATCGTGGCCTGGTCCATGGCGGTGGTGGAGACGCTGGCTTACGTCGACCAGTACGGGACGAAGGATTTGGCGGGAGTAGTGCTGGTCGATAGCAGCGCGAGTTTCTTGCCCGACGGCGGGGTAGAGAACGCACTCGGGCTGATGAAAGGGATCCTGGAAGACCGCCAAAACGCGACGAACGGATTTGTGCGCAATCTGTGTTTCAAGAAGCCGCAACCGGACGAGTACATTCAGAAAGTCATTCAGGCCTCATTGCGCGTGCCCGCCAGTGACGCCGCCGCGCTCTTGTTGGGATATTTCACGGCGGATTACCGGCCGACGCTGCCGAAGATTGATAAGCCGGTGCTCATTTGCGCGGCGAAGACTCCTTACAACGGCTCAATCGTGGCGATGCAGGGCAAGATTCCGGGCGCGCAACTGGAGATTTTCGATGGCGACGGCCACGCGCTGTTCGTCGATGACCCGGACAAGTTCAACGCGGTGCTGGAAGATTTCCTGCACGACCTGAAATAGCGGCCCAGAACAGTTTGTCCGCGCCGCTCTATCGTTTTTGGGGCGATTTGAGTATTCTGAACACGACAAATCCATGGCTGACAAGAAAATACGGGTACTGATCGCCAAACCGGGCCTCGATGGGCATGACCGGGGGGCCAAGATTATCGCGCGGGCACTGCGCGACGCCGGGATGGAAGTGATTTATACCGGACTGCGGCAGACGCCGGAAATGATCGCGTCGGCGGCCGTGCAGGAAGACGTCGACGTCATTGGGCTTTCGATTCTTTCAGGCGCGCACAATACGCTGTGCCCGCGACTCATGGAATTGCTGCGCGAAAAAGGCATGACCGATGTGACTGTTTTGATCGGCGGAATTATTCCGGAGGCCGATATTCCGGCGCTGAAAAAGGCCGGCATCGCCGAGATTTTCCTCCCGGGGACCACGACGCAGTCGATCGTGGATTTTATCCGCAGCCGCATCGCGGTTGGCCCTCGAACCTCGTAGTTGCCCCCAATCATTTCGTAATACCCGTTCCCTTCCCGTTTTTTCATTTCGCTTCCATCGCGAGCGGACGTATGAGCTTCGTGCGCGTGTAGGCGACGCGGAAGCCGGCGCGTTCGATGTTGCGATGCGAGATGCTGCCGGGTTGGGCGATGCTGGCGGCGAGATCGCAGCCGTGGCTGATCGCCCAGTCGATGCGGCTGCGCAGCACCTGAGCCTGCACGCCGCGGCCGCGCATCGCGGGCAAGGTGCTGGCGCCGAACAGGCCGCATACGCCGTCGTGCACGGTCAGGGCGCCGCCGCCAGCGACCTCTCCGTCGACGAAAGCCATAAAAGCTTGGGCACTCTTGCCGTGAAAAAAACCTTCCATCACGTCGAGGATTTCCTGAGTGACTGGAAAGTGCTCGGCGAAGCCCTGAGCCACGGTGCGGGTCCAGAGTTTTGCTTCGTCGGGGTTGGCCGGCCTGACGGTGACGCCCGGAGGTGGCGTGGTAGATCCGGCGCTGGCTGCGCCGATTTCACGAATCAGGACGTTCGAGACTTCGAGCAGCCGGTAGCCGCGCGTAGCGAACTTCTCGTACAAGGACATATCCACAAAAGGACAGATTTCCGCGGCGGCTGGCGCATTCCGGCTCAGGAAAAAATCTCCCAGGCGATTGAGATCGTCATCTTCCACCGGACCGTTGATTCCGACGCCGATGGCCTGGGTCACCGGTGACTCCACGCCGGCAAAGACCGCGATGCCTCCGCCGATCCGCTCTACGGCGACTAAAAATTCCGGATGCAACTTCTGAAACGCATCGGCACATTCGCTGCAGGCGGTCGCTTCGGCCATTTCCACGCGACGCGCCAATTCCAAATCCATAAACTGCATGTGGTTCTCCTTGGTGTTCGGATGTTCGTTGGTGATGGTCTAAACGCGGCGCGCCTGCGACGGAGCAAAAATTTGACGCACGCAGAATTTTGATTCTTATGCCGAGAGTCTGACCAGCGAAGTACGCTATCTGAGGCTGGAGGCAGACCGGTGCTGTGCGGCAAAACCACGGCAGTACATAGGCGCCCCCAAAGAGAAGTGGTTCACCAAGAAGCGTGAACACGCGAATTCTAGCCGCAGGAACGGCGCAAGTCAAAACATTCCAGCGTGGTAGAATCCATCGCCCGCCCGGAACGTCTGGCACGGGCTGGTCCATTACGGGGCCATAAAACACTCTTCCTGGAGAACAGCAGATTGAGCGGAACGAAGATCCAATCGCGCATCGACCCCAAATCCGCGGAGTTCGAGAAGAACTCGCGGCTGATGATTGAGCGCGTGGCGGAAATTAAGACCGACGAAGAAACAATCGGCCAGGGCGGCGGCGCAAAAGCCATCGAAGCGCAGCATAAAAAGGGGCGGCTGACGGCGCGCGAGCGCATCGCCAAACTGATCGACGGCAAGACAAAGTTTTTTGAGTTGAGCGCGTTTGCCGCCTACGGCATGTACGAGGAATGGGGTGGCGCGCCCTCTGCTGGAACCATCACGGGTTTGGCGCGCGTCAGCGGACGGCAGGTGATGATCATCGCCAACGACGCCACGGTGAAAGCCGGCGCGTTTTTCCCCATGACCGCAAAGAAGGTGATTCGGGCGCAGAATATCGCGATTGAAAATCACATTCCCACGATTTACCTGGTCGATTCCGCCGGAATTTTTCTGCCACTGCAAGAGGACGTCTTCCCCGACACCGATGATTTCGGGCGCGTGTTCCGCAACAATGCGGTGATGAGCGCGATGGGCATTCCGCAGATCGCCGCGATCATGGGCATGTGCGTCGCCGGGGGCGCCTACTTGCCGGTGATGTGCGACAAAATTTTGATGACGGACGGCAGCGGGTTGTTTCTCGCCGGACCGGCGCTGGTGCAGGCCGCGATCGGACAGAAAACGTCGGCGGAAGAATTGGGCGGCGCGCAGATGCACGCGCAGATCAGCGGAACGGTGGATTTCCGCGAGCCGGATGACGCGGCCTGCATCCAGCGGCTGCGTTCGCTGGTGGATAAAATCGCGCCGGCCCCGCGTCCGGCGTTCGATTACAAAAAATCGGAACCGCCGGCCTATCCGGAAGAGAGCATCTACGGAGTGTTTTCGGCCAGCCCCGGCAAGCAATACGACATGCGCGAAATTATCGCGCGGGTGGTGGACAGCAGCCATTTCGAAGAATACCGCGCGGAGTACGGGCAGACTTTGCTTTGCGGGTACGCGCGGATTGGCGGCTGGGCGGTGGGTATCGTCGCCAACCAGAAAAAGCAAATCACGACGGTGGCGCCGGGCACCGATGAGAAGCGGATTGAATTTGGTGGCGTGATCTACACCGAGGCGGCGGACAAGGCCGCGCGGTTTATCCTCGACTGCAACCAGAACCGGATCCCGCTGATTTTCCTGCACGACGTGAATGGCTTCATGGTCGGCAAAGAAGCCGAGTGGAGCGGGATCATTCGCGCCGGAGCCAAGATGGTCAACGCGGTAGCGAATAGCGTGGTGCCCAAAATCGCGGTGATCTGCGGCGGCAGCTTTGGCGCCGGGCACTACGCGATGTGCGGCAAAGCCTACGACCCGCGCTTCATTTTTGCCTGGCCCACGGCGCGCTACGCGGTGATGAGCGGCGACGCCGCGGCCGGCACGCTGGTGGAAGTGAAGATCAAGCAACTCGAACGCCAGGGCAAGAAGCTGAGCGCCGCGGAGAAAAAAGAACTTTACGAAACGACGCGAAAAACCTACGAATCGCAGACTGATCCGCGCTATGCTGCGGCTCGTTTGTGGGTCGATGCGATCATCGACCCCGCGCGAACGCGCGAAGCGCTGATCGAAGCGCTGGATGCCGCTTCGTTGAATCCGGACGTCGCGCCCTTTAGAACCGGCGTGTTGCAAACCTGAACGTAAAATTCATGAGCATTTTCAAACCGAGCCGCGGCGGTGGCTTCGTTATTTCGACGCTCCTGTTGTGTCTCCCTTCCCTGTTCGCAGTGTTCAGTTCGATGCAAGTCGCGTCCAGCGGAGGCCTGGGCACTTCGGCTTTGTGGTTTATCTTTCAGGTATCGGAATATGTGGGCGTCGTGGGAATTCTGGTGGGCACGGTGTTGACGATGATCAAGGCGACGGATGGAACCATTTCGAAATTCTACGTAAGCTTGATGGGGCTTTCGGTGGTGTTGTCGGTTTTTCTTCTCTGGTATGCTTTTCATATCTACAGGAGCCCCTGGTTCTAAAATTATGGCGAACGAAGTGACCATCGTGGAGTGCCCGCGGGACGCGTGGCAAGGATTGCGCGCGGTGATTCCGACGGAAGAGAAAGTGCAGTATCTCAGCCGGCTGATTGCGCTGGGATTTGAGCATATCGATGCGGTGAGTTTCGTTTCGCCCAAGCACGTGCCGCAAATGGCCGACAGCGAAGCGGTGATGCAAAAATTGAGCGAGGTGAAGACGCCCACCGGAAATCCGCCGGAGATCATTGGAATCGTGGTGAACGATCGAGGGCTGGAGCGGGCGTTGGCGGCACCGGGCGTGACCACGATCGGCTATCCGTATTCGATCTCGGCATACTTCCGGCGGGCGAACGCCAACATGTCCAAGGCGGAATCGCGAGACTTGGTGGAAAAGCTGCAGAAGGACACCAAAGCCGCCGGGAAAAAGCTGGTGGTGTATGTCTCGATGGCGTTTGGGAATCCCTACGACGAACCGTGGGGAGCGGAAATCGTGGAAGACGCGCTGGTTTGGCTGAAAGACGTCGGCGTCCGAACGGTTTCGCTGGCGGATACGATTGGCACGGCTACACCGGAAGAGGTGGCGGGACTCTACCAAGCCGTGCGCGGATGCGTCGCAGGGGTCGAGATTGGAGTGCACCTGCACAGTCGGCCGGATCGCGCGCCGGAAAAAGTGCTGGCGGCGTACGAAGCGGGTTGCCGCCGGTTCGACGGGGCGTTGACGGGAATGGGCGGGTGCCCTTTCGCGGGAGACGAGCTGGTGGGCAACATTCCCACCGAGGCAATCCTGACCACGCTCGCGGCGCGCGGAGTTTCGACCGGCATCGATACCAAGTCGTTGGCGTTGGCGTGCGCGATGACCGAAGAGCTGCGCGAGAAATATTCGATCGCAGAGGCTGCGCCGGCGGAAAGCGGCCGACTCAACTAATCAAATATCGCTACTGATTCTCAGTTTGAACGATCGAAGACGCCCAGAGGAAACACGCGTGAAGAAGCCGCACGAACCCCAATATTCGACGCTGGCCTGCGAACTGGCGGGCGCAGTAAGAACCATTACCCTGAACCGCCCTGACCGCCGCAACGCGATCAGCGGCGACATGATCGAAGATTTGCTGGCGGCGCTGGCGAATGCGGAAGCGGATCATGCCGTGCGCGTGGTGATTCTCACCGGGTCGGGAAAAGCGTTTTGCTCCGGCATGGATTTGGAAATGCTGCAGAGCGTTACCGACCAGACGCCGGACGAAAACCTGGGCGATTCGCGGCAGTTGGCCCGATTGTTCCAGCGTGTGTATGCGTTTCCAAAACCGGTGATTACAGCGGTGAACGGCGCGGCGATCGCGGGCGGCTGCGGCCTGGCGACGTTCTCCGACATTACGCTGGCGGTTCCGGAGGCGAAGTTCGGCTACACCGAAGTGCGCATCGGATTTATTCCGGCGCTGGTTTCGGTGATTTTGCGGCGGCAAGTAGGCGAAAAACGGGCGCGCGAGCTGGCCCTGACCGGCCGAATCTTCGACGCAGCCGAGGCGTTTCGACTGGGCTTGGTCACGGAGATCGTGCCGGCGGAAAAGTTGATGGAGCGGGCGCATGAAGTTGCGGCGGGGTTTCTGGAATCGAGCCCGTCGAGCCTGCTGCACACCAAGCAACTGCTGCTGCATTACGACGAAAGCGACGTGCAGCGGGAGATCGAGCTGGCGATCAAAGCCAACGCCGAGATTCGCAACACTGCGGATTTTCGCGAAGGCGTGAC
>PMHK01000082.1 GCA_003156635.1 Acidobacteriota bacterium
CGGCATTTTAGATTCGGCGGCGGGCGCGGCGGGCTTTTGATCTTGCGCCGCGACGGAAAGACCAGAAATCGCGACAAGCGCGGCGAGACAGAGGACGATTCGCATGGAACCTCCCAGGAACTGGAACCTATTCTGTAGTTTCGAGGGATTCTACTCCCAGAGCAGGAATGCGGGGAAGAAAACTTTAGGGGATTTGCGTCAGCGAAACGGATTTTCTTTTAGCGGGCCGAGCGCTTCAGGCGTCCGAGAGCGACTCGTTGAACTCGTTTTTGTCCGGGAGTTCACCCACTTCGAGAATCTCGCCGCAGTCGAGACATTCGATGTACTGCGCGTCGTCATCCTTGGCGATGACCTGGGTGCGCTGGTGCCGGCACTTTGTTTGGGGGGTTGACATGGGCGCTCCAGGGCGCAAAGTAAATGATAGCACTCGAGCAGCCCGGCGCGACGAAGCGTGGTTGACAAACCTCCCGAGAAACACTATCAGTCTGTGGAACAAGCACCAAAGGCGATAAACTTGAGTACCGAAATAAGTTCGCAGCGGCGTTTGGGCACCATGTTGTTCTACGGGATCGTAGCGATCCTGGCCTATCTGGTTTTTCTAGTATTTCAGCCGTTCCTGCCGGCGCTGGCCTGGGCGGTAGTGATTGTGGTGGTGTCCTACCCCTGGTACGAACGCGTGCGGCGGCGTTTCAATCCCACGGTCGCGGCCATCATTNNTGCACGCTGGGCGTCACGTTAATTTTGATCGTGCCCACTATTTTGGTAATGGGTGCTTTTGTGCGCCAGGGCGTGCAAGCGGTGCAGAACGTGCAGGCGCAGGTGGCGACGGGCCACTTTGAATGGGTCAACCGGTTGTGGATGGAACTCGAATCGAAATTTCCGGATGCGAATCAAGCGAACCTTGCCACCATCCTCAGTCGCTACACCGATCAAGGCGCGACATTCGTCGCCACCAAACTGGGAACCGTGCTGCGCAATACCGCGTCGTTTCTTTTTCACCTGAGCGTGACCATGCTGGCGATGTTTTATCTTTATCGCGATGGAGAAGTGTTCATGGAACGAGTGCGGGCGCTCCTGCCTTTCGAGGCCCAGCACCGCGACCGGATGATCAANNGGCGCCGATTTTCTGGGGCGTGATGATGGGATTTTTTTCGCTGATTCCGCTGGTCGGGTCGGCGCTGATTTGGCTGCCGGCATCGATCAGCTTGATTTCGGAAGGCCACGTCGGCGTAGGGATTGCGTTGGCTCTTTTTTGCAGCGTGGTCGTAGGACTGGTGGATAACGTAGTGCGGCCGTGGGTCATCAGCGGGCGCGCCGAAATGGGCGGCCTGGTGGTATTCATCAGCGTGCTGGGCGGGATTGCCGTTTTCGGATTGCTAGGCGTGATCGTCGGACCGATTATTGTGGCGACCGGTGCGAGCCTGCTGGATTTGTACGTGCCGGAAGCGCGGGCTGGAAACAATTCGGGCGAAGCTGCTGCGGATCAAAACCGCGTCGTGCTAGAGTAGCGCGCTTCGGAAGCTGCGGATGAGCAAGAACTCCAAACCAAAAAAGATCGAAGTGAAACGCAGCGGCCCGCTGCACGCGGGATTGCCGCCGGAGAAACTGCGCTGGCGCTGCGATCCGTCGCGAATTCCGTTTGAAACCACGGCCGAGGTTTCGCCATCGACGGGCGATCCGGGGCAGGAGCGTGCTTTGCGCGCTTTGCGCATGGGCGTGGAGATGACTGCGCCGGGCTACAACCTTTTCGTCTGCGGACTTTCCGGAACCAGCCGCGGCGGAATGATTGTGCGGATGATCGAGGGCATGCGTCCGGAAAGCGAACTGGCCCCGGATCGCGCGTACGTGAACAATTTTAAGAATGCGGACCGTCCGCGATTGCTTACTCTGCCGCGCGGCCAGGCAAATGCGTTTAAGAAGGAAGTGGAATCGGGAATTGATTTTCTGCGGCGCCGGATTCCGCAGGTTTTCGAAGGCGAACCGTTTCAGCGGCAAAAAACGCGAATCGTGGAGCGGTTCACCCAGCGCGAGAAAGAATTGATGGACGATTTCACGCGGCGGATTGCGCGCGAGCAGTTCGCGCTGGGCCGGATGCAAGTCGGCGCGGTGGCTCTTCCGGAAATTTTTCCGTTGATTGAAGGGCAGATGGTGCCGATCGAAGAAATTCCCAAGCTGGTGCAGGAAGGGAAACTCGAAAGCACCACGGCCGAGGAACTCGAAAGGAAATACGACCAGTTCCGGCAGGAATTTACGGTGGTTTACCGCAAGACACTTTCACTCTCGCGCGAATTGGCTAGCGAAATGAGTTACCTGGAGCAGGAAGCCGCTTCGGTGCTGGTGGACGGCGTGATTGAAGAGCTGAAGGAAAAATATCCGAGCACGTCGATTGCGGAATATCTGGAAGAAGTGCGGCACAACATCCTGGACAATCTGGAGCCGTTCAAGGAACGGGAAGGCGAAGAAGACCAGCCGCCCTCGGAAGGTGGCGGCGGCCCGCGAGTGGAACGCGCGGAACGCGATCCGTTCCGGGTCTATGCCGTGAATGTGATTCTGGCGCACGGCGAGAAAGAAAAATGTCCGGTCGTGTTCGAGACCATTCCGACCTACGCGAATTTGTTCGGCACGATCCATCGCAGCTACGACACGCGCGGCGGCTGGAATTCGGACTTCATGGATTTGCGCGGCGGTTCGCTGCTGCGCGCCGACGGCGGGTTTCTGGTGATGTACGCGCTGGATACGCTGACCGAGTCGGGAGTGTGGCGCACGCTGAAACGGACGCTGAATCACGGGAAGCTGGAGATTCAGCCGGTGGATGCCTTTTTTCCGTTCAGCACGGCGACGATGAAGCCGGAACCGATCGATGTGCACGTGAAAATCATCCTGATCGGCGACCGCGACATGTACGAGCTGCTTTACGATTTCGAAGAAGATTTCAAAAAGATTTTCAAAGTGCGCGTCGAATTCGACGAGGAAATGAAGTGGAGCGACGCGGTGATCGGCGAATACGCCGGGCGCCTGCGTAAAATCTGCGACGATGAAAAACTGTGCGCGTTTGACCGCGGCGCGTTTGCGGCCATCCTGGAGCATGGCGTGCGGCTGGCGGGACGGCGCGGAAAAATCACCACGCGATTCTTCGATCTGGCGGATCTGGCCCGCGAATCTTCGTACATTGCGCGGAACGACAAACGCGAGGTGGTCACCGCGAAAGACATACGCGAATCGCTCGATTCGAAGATCGAGCGCAACAATCTGATGGAAACGAAGATCCGCGAAATGATCGAGCAGAATTTGCTGTTCATCGATACCACCGGCTCGCGGATTGGCCAGGTGAACGGGTTGAGCGTGATGGAGATTGGCGGGTATGCGTTTGGCAAGCCGGTGCGGATCACGGCGGCGACGTCTCCCGGGAAAATCGGGATCATTAATATTGAGCGGGAAGCGAATCTGAGCGGGCGCTTTCACGATAAAGGCGTACACATCATCGCGGGATATATGCGGCGGACTTTCGCGCAGGATAAGCCTTTGGCGCTTTCGGCGAGTTTGTGTTTCGAGCAATCGTATTCGGGAGTGGATGGCGACAGCGCGAGTTCGACCGAAATTTATGCGTTGTTGTCCGCGCTTTCGGGAATTCCGATTCGCCAGGAATTGGCGGTGACCGGCTCGGTGAACCAGCAGGGAGATATTCAGCCGATTGGCGGAGTGAACCAGAAAATCGAAGGATTTTATGATGTTTGCAAGTTGAAGGGATTGACCGGGAAGCAGGGCGTGCTGATTCCGGCGGAGAACGTGGACGATTTGATGTTGCACGATGAGGTGGTGGAGGCGGTCGCGAAGGGGCGTTTTCATTTGTATCCGGTGGCGACGGTGGAGCAGGGGATTGAGATTCTTACCGGTACACATGCGGGGAAGCGATTGCCGAGCGGTAAACACGAACCCGATACAGTGTTTTCTAAGGTCGACAAGCGGTTGCACGAAATGGCTATGACCATTCGTGATTTCGAGCACTAGAGCCGCGGTCGATGCGATGGGCGTGAGAGGGTTGCTTGGACTGGACGAAGGCTCGCGCAGAAAACGCGCGGGAAATGGGACGTAAGGCATTTTTCTTTCCCAGCCCTTACGGGCCGGGCTAACCTCTGCCGCCTCTACGGGGCTGGGCGTGCGATCCCGGGAAAGCAGCGGCTAGTGTCGTAGCGGCGAAGGCGAGGAAGGCGGCTGCTGGTGCTGTGGTGGGTGGCGAAGCCGGGAGCCCGAGGTCAGCGACGAGAGACTCGTTTGGGGCTGCGCTTATCTCCGCAGAGAGTCGGGTGACAGATTTAGACGAGCTTGCGCATTTTTATGGTGATGGTTTGCGATTGGCCGTGACGGTCGATCAGTAGTTTATATTCGTGACCTACCTGGCGAAATAAATCACGAATCGCCGATAGGGTGAGATCCGCGGCGGGTTCTTCGTCGATTCCAGCAATGACGTCTCCCTCGTGGATGCCGCCTGCCGCCCCAGGCGTTCCCGGCTGAACCCTAACAATTTCGAAAGTCCTGAGGCCAGGTCCTTTTGCGATAATCGAAAGCCCGCTCATATCTTCTTCGGCAAACTTGTTGAACTGCAAGTTTGGTTCCAGAATTATTCGCTGATGAGGAAAGTCAAAAATCACCAGAAAGCGCTTCAAAAAACCGGCGCCGATTGTGCCGGCGATGTTTTTGTTTTGGCCGGAAGGCAGATTGGACTGAGAAAACGCGGCNNATCGAAGGGTAGGACGCAGAAATCGTTTTGAAATGAGCCGACGAAATGTGATGGTCATCGGTAAAGGTCCTGGAGAACACGATCGGGAAATCGAGAGCCGTGTTTACAACGAAATCGGCTTCGAGGGTCTTTTGCCCGGGGATGGAAACTTTGGCTTTAACGATCGGGATTGTTCCGGCGAAAGTTCCTTGAAAACCCTTAGCTGCTCCGGAATAGGTATAAGTGG
>PMHK01000223.1 GCA_003156635.1 Acidobacteriota bacterium
CTTTTGCTTTTTCCTGCCTCGACTCCCACACTTTCCGCTTCCTAAATCGCGCCGGGCCCGCGTTCGCCGGTGCGAATCCGAATCACTTCATCCAGCGAAGTAACGAATATTTTCCCGTCCCCAATCACGCCGGTCCGCGCGCCTTCCAAAATCGCCTCCACCACCGGATCGACCATATCCTCGGTGACGATGATGCTCAGATAAATTTTGNNTTTTTGCCGGCCAAAACCCCGCACCTCGAAAGCCGTCAGACCGGTCACACCCAGGCCCGTCAGCCGCTGCTTCACCTCGTCCAATTGCGATGGCCGGATCACTGCGTCGACTCGCTTCATCGGATGTACTCCTTTTATTTCAGCGCCGTTAGCGGGAGAGTCTACATCACCCCGGCACACGGCCACTCAGATTTGATACGTTTTGATCGATGAAAAAATCTTATGGAAGGAATGATTGAAAGCTATCGCAGGAAGCGCAGGATCGAGAAAATAAAAACGAGGCGCGCCATTATTGGATGGCGTTACAGATCGAGCACGATATCGCCAGCAGGCTGCGCACAGCACAATAACAAATTTCCCTGCGCCGGTGGATCGAGCGGGTCGGGCTGGTACTTCACGTTGCCCGAAATCAATCCGCTTTCGCACATGTGGCAGACTCCGGTGCGGCACGACCAGCGCACCGGAACTTCACAAGCCTCCGCAAAATCGAGCAGGCTTCCAAACTTCGGATCCCACCGTGCATTCAATCCGCTGCGCGCAAAAGAAATTTGTGGGCCGATGCCTGCCGGCCCTACCGGCGCGTGCGGAGGCGCATGCGGCGCGTCCGCGATTCCGGGCGTGATGGCTTTACTCGGGCCGAATATTTCACCGTGCACTCGATCATCGGCAACTCCCCACGCCTTCAAACCGGCAGTCAGGTCATCCATGAACGCAGCTGGCCCGCACAAATAAAAATCCGCGTCGTGCGGCACTCCAATTTTCTGCAGCACCTCGGTTCCGATTCGTCCCGCGGCGTCGAAATCGAGGCCTACGCGATCCTCGAGGCCGGGACGGCTGTATTCGACATAGCTCTTAGCGGACGGCAGACTTTTGATCAAATTCAGCGCCTCTTCAGCAAAAGGGTGGTCATCCCGATTCCGCGCGCCATAAAGCCACCAGATCTCGCGCGGCGACGCTTCGGCAGCCAGCGCGTGTAACATCGCCAGGACCGGAGTCACGCCGACGCCCGCGCTGATCAATACGACTTTCTTGCCGTCGGGACCCAGCGTGAACGCTCCTCGCGGCGCTGCGACACCCAGCACATCGCCGACCCCGACGTGCGTGTGCAAATAAGTGCTGGCCGCGCCGTTCTCCTCCAGTTTCACGCTCACTCGGTAGTGATCGTCAGACGGCAAATCGGACAGCGAGTAGTTGCGCAGCACCGGCGGACCATCCGCGTTCGGTTTGATGCGCAAAATAATGAACTGCCCAGGCAAAGCGGCGACCAGCGGACGATCATCGGCCGGCATCAGCGAGAACGACTTCACCGTCGCGCTTTCTTTCTCGATCCGCGATACACGCAAAGGGCGGAAGCCTACCCACGCCGGCGGCGGCCCGCTCGATGGTGCCAGCCCGGCGTTCCCGGCCGCTGCTCCCGCAGTGTCCTCCTGCTCCAGTAGCGCCTGGAACGATTCTTTCCATCCAGCACTCAGCGGCGGGATGCGCCAGGCGCGCTCCAATTGATCGCGAGTATGCCCGCGCAAATACAGCGCCCCGTCGATTTCGGCCACGCTCATGCGTTCCGCGCCGTCCGCCACCTTGATAATTTCGTCGCCGGCTCCGACTTCGCCCTCTTCCAGCACCCGGAAATAAAATCCCGGCCGGTGCTGCGCGACCAGCAGCGCCGCCATCCGCGGTTCGTCCATGCGGATTCCCACGCGGTAGCAAGTCACGCGTGGCTGCGAGATCTCAAACAGCGCCCCGCCGATGCGAAACCGGTCTCCGATGCACACTTCGTCGTCGGGCAAGCCCTCGATCGTAAAGTTCTCTCCAAATTGTCCGTAGGAAAAATCAGAGCGGCTGAGTTCCCGCTCCCAGTAACGGTAGGAATCCAATTGATAGACAAACACCGGCCGGTTCGGCCCGCCATGCCCTCCCAAATCCCCCTGTCCATCTCCATCAATGTTCAAGCGTCGCACCATTAGGCGGCTTTGCACCGGGTTCTTCCATATTCCGGTGCGCACAGTTTTGCCGCGCCACGCCACATCGCGCGGCAGCCCCACGTTCAGCGATACCAATTTCGCTGCCACCGTGCCTCCGCCAGAAGAATTTCTTAGATCCGCCGCGGGTCGCAATCGCCAGCAGCGGCTAAAATCTCATGGATTGTCTTGAGCAGCTTTCTGACGATGGTGCTTGTGCAGGTCCGGCCAAAATTCCTTGATCATGTAGGTCGCGGCGTCGTATCCCATTTGCGTAGCCCACGTGCTGATCACATTACTGAAGTCCCGTTCATTGTTCGGGTGGTAGCTGTGCGTCGAAATGGTCGCCGGAATGCCTGCGCCGAAAACTTCCGAATAGTTGAATTCGGTCTTGCCGGAATCGGCACGCGTCGCCACCAGGCGCGACAAAGCGTGCCCGGCCCGCTTCCTGAATCCGCCCTGTCCCTGAAAGGGAGCCCGGTCCCCATGAATCTTTTTCGTTGGCCTCCCCGTATAGCTCGGTATCCACGCCTCGGGGAGATTTCCCCTCATAATCGGAAAAGGAATCCCAGTACCTGGGCGGGCTGTGGACCCTTGAGGAATTGGTGGAGCAAACGTCGCGGTAGTGGCAGACGGGGAGGCCAAGCAATGAGTATCAACGATTTACCGGCGATTATGGGAACAGTTCTGATTGTTGTCGGCCTCGCCCTAGTAGTCGTTTCCACCTGGTCCCGTGCCGAGCGGAGTGAAAAGACCACTCAAGCCGGGGCGCTCATCGTTGTGGTCGGCGC
>PMHK01000074.1 GCA_003156635.1 Acidobacteriota bacterium
CCTTCGCTGAAAATCTTTTCGAGGCGCTCGAAATTATCGCGAACCAGTTCTTTGACGCCAATCAGGCCGGCTTTGACGCGATCTTCGGCGAGAGCGAAAATCACCGACTCGGCGCGATCGAGGATCACATCGGCATCGTCGCCTGCGGCCAGGGCCTGCTCTTGAATGGCCGACGCAGAGAAAATCAGGCTGCGCAAAACCGATTTTTCCTTGACGATGCGCGCGTAGTGTTCGACGTTGGTGATGCGCGGCAGGCCGTCAGCGAGCTGCGAGAGGTAGGCGATGCCGCCCGCCGATTCCAGTTCGCCGCGCCGGGACAAGTCCTCCATCAGGGTGACGATATCGATGGCCTGCTGCCGTTCGCCAAGCTGCAACATACGCTCGAAGATCTGGCGGTGTTGAGGAAGGAAAAAATCGTCGGATTTGATCTTTTCCACCGCGGCGTTCAGTGCATGGTTATCCAGCAGGACCGCGCCGAGGATGCTGCGTTCGGCTTCGAGGTTATGCGGCAGCGGTTTTTCGAGGGTGATATCGCCAGGCATTTTGTTTTCGAATTATTCTCGCGTATGAATCTGACGATTTTGCACCCTTGTCCCATTTCGAGCAAGCGGCACCGGGATGGCTACGTTGTGTATAACTTCGGAAAAGTGGAAAAGTGCGCCGACCGATGCCAAGAATCGAAGGGCAAAAGAAAAGGGCGCCCCAGATTACGAGGCGCCCAAAACCTGAAAACAACTGTTCGTACTTATTCTTCTTTCTTGACGGTGAGCTTGACCTTGGCGACGACCTCGCGGTGCAACTTCACCGGAATCTCGTATTCGCCGACGGCCTTGATGGGCTCGACCAGCACGATCTTCTTCTTGTCGATCTCATAGCCCTTGGCGTGCAGCGCTTCGGCCACGTCGGCCGAAGTGACCGAGCCAAAGAGGTGATCCCCTTCGCCGGCTTTGCGCGAAACTTCGAGCGAGACACCGGAGAGCGCGTCGGCCTGCTTCTGGGCCGCCTCGCGTTCGGTGGCTTCCTTCTTGGCGAAGGTCGCGCGCATGCGCTCCAGCCGCTTCAGGTTGCCGTCGGTCGCTTCGAGAGCGAGCTTGCGGGGCAACAAGAAGTTGCGGGCGTAGCCTTCCGCGACTTCGACCAACTGGCCGCGGGTTCCGAGCTTTTCGACATCTTCCTGCAAAATGATCTGCATTTTCCGGACCTCGAGTCTTCGCTCTAAAATCGATTTCACTGCAAATTCAAAATTGCCTTTAAAGCAGCCTGCCGCGCGGACTAGAACTCGGCGGCAAACGGCAACAGCGCGATGTTCTGGGCGCGCTTGATGGCCACGGTCAGCCAGCGCTGGTGACGCGCGCAGGTGCCGGTCATGCGGCGCGGAAGAATCTTGCCACGCTCCTGAATGAAGGGCGCCAGTATTTCGGCCTTCTTGTAGTCGATGAAGTCGGCCTTGTCGACGCAGAAGCGGCACACCTTCTTCTTGCGTACGAAGCTGCGCTTGCCGCGCTTGGCTGGTCCTCCGGGGCCTCCCGGACCACTGGGACGTCCGCCGGGACCGCCACCCGGACCGGATGGGCGGCCTCCGCCAAATGACGATCCACCGCCGTGCGACTGCTGTCCTGCGTGTTCTTCTGCCATTCGCTATCTCCCTAATCAAATTCTTGGGCTGAATCGCCCAATGATTTCTTTCGTTCAAGCCGCTACGCTAGCGCCAGCGCTTCGATGATTAAGCCGAAGGCGGAACGGGGGCGGGCTCGCTGCTGACCGGCGGCATGGACGTCGCCCCGGTGAGGGCCGGAACCGTCTTGCGCGGCCGGCGTGCGGCGCGCTTGTCGCGGTGCCGCTTCAATTTTTCCTGGCGCTTCAATTCTTCGTCGAGGCGCACGGTCAAGTACTTGATGACCGGGTCGGCGACCTTCAAGCGGCGTTCGAGTTCTTTCACCACTTCGCCGTGCGAAGATTTCAGCACCATGTAGACGAAGTAGCCTTCGCGCAATTTTTGCACGCGATAGGCCATGCGCTTGCGTCCCCACTTGGCGGTGGATTCGATCTTCGCGCCCTTTTCCGCCGCAGTGGATTCCAGCGTGGCGATGACTTTGTCGATGTCCGCTTCCGGCGTGTCCGGGCGGCAGATGAAAATCAAATCGTACTGTCGTTCGTCCATGTGTCCCTCGATTCCTCTGCTGCGTTCACTTCCAAAACTATTCCGAATCTTTTTCGGCCGATTCGACGCGCTTGTTAAACCGCGTCATGGCCTGGCCAACACCCTCGGTCAAAATCATCTCAACCGCTTCAGCCGTTTCCACCGCCATTTGGGCGGCGATTTCGCGTTCGGGCTTGCGCATCACGCCAAGAACATGGTCGGCCTTGTCACCCAACGGATGCTCCGGCCCCACTCCCAACCGGATGCGGATGAATTCGTTGGTTCCCAGTGAACCGATGATCGAATTCAAACCGTTGTGCCCGCCAGCGCTGCCGCGTTCGCGAATCCGAAGCATGCCCCACGGCAACATTGCTTCGTCGCTGAGCACGATCAAATCTTCGGGCCCGCACTCATAACGCTCGAGCAACATCCGAACCGCGCCGCCACTCAGATTCATGAACGTCTGCGGCTTGGCCAATACCACGTCTTGGCCGGCCAGTTTGCCGAGGCCCACATGCGACTTTGACTCCGGCCGCGTGACTCGAATTCCAGCTCGCTCGGCGATGGCGTCGATCGCGAGAAAGCCGATGTTGTGCGGCGTCCAGTCGTATTGCGTGCCCGGATTGCCGAGGCCCACGATGACTCTCATAGCCAGTTACAGCCGACCGCTTACTTCTTTTTCTCGGACTTTTCGGCCTTGGCCGGAGCTTCGGCGGCTTCGCCGTCGCCTTCTTCTTCCTTCTTGCCCTTCTTCATGACTTCGGGTTCGGCTGGCGCGGCGTCGGCCGTTACGGCGGCATCGGCGACCGGCTCTTCTTCCTTCTTCAAGACGACGACGTGCGCGATAACGCGAATGGGGTCGGTAACCAATTTGATTTTCGCGGGATCGAACGGGAGATCGGCGGCGCGCAACTGTTTGCCGATCATCATGTCGGTAACGTCGACGCGGAATTCTTCAGGAATGTCGGCGGGCAAACACTCGACTTCGACTTCGCGGGTAACGGTTTCGAAAACGCCGCCCTGGAGTTTCACGCCCTGGGCTTCGCCGAAGGTATGCACCGGCACCAGGACGCGCATGCGCACGTCCATGGCGATGCGGAAGAGATCGACGTGCAGGAGCCTGCCGCTGATGGGATCGACCTGCCAGTCGCGCACCATGGCTTTCTCTTCGGCGCCCTGGGCTACGGTGACGGTGAAGATGGTGTTGTGACCGGTCTCCGAGCGCAAAATCTTGGCGACCTGCTTGGCGTCCACGGTCAGCGAGATGGAGTCCTTCTTGTTGCCGTAGAGCACGGCCGGAACCATGCCGGTAGTGCGAACGCGGCGCGCCGGACCTTTGCCGCGGCCTTCTCGAACTTGCCCTTCAATCTTAAAGTTCTGCATGTTTCATTCCCCTGTCAGTGCAAATCTGCCGTTCTAAAAAATTGGGATCAGGTAAAGAGTTCGCTGATCGACGTTTCTTCGTGAATCGATTGAATCCCGCGAGCCAGCAGCGGCGCCACGCTCAGGGCCTTGATCTTCGACAACTTTTTGGCTTCTTCGCTCAGCGGCACCGAATCCGCAACGACGACTTCTTCGATCTTCGATTCCGCGATGCGCTGGACCGCCGGACCGGAAAGCACCGGATGGGTGCAGGCCGCATAAACCTTGGTCGCGCCGTGATCCAGCAACGCTTCGGCGGTCTTGACCAGGGTGCCGGCGGTATCGATGATGTCGTCAATGACCAGCGCTGGACGGCCTTTAACGTCGCCGATCAGGTTCATCACTTCGCTGACGTTCACGTCGATGCGGCGCTTGTCGACGATGGCCAGCGGCGCATCAATCTTTTTGGCGAAATACCGGGCGCGCTCCACGCCACCGGCATCGGGCGAGACGATGGTCATCTGGCCCAGATTCTTCTTCTGAAAATATTCCACCAGGACCGGCGACGCGAACAAGTGATCCACCGGGATATTGAAATATCCCTGAATCTGCGGCGCGTGCAGGTCGAGAGTCAGCACGCGGCTCGCTCCCGCGGTTTCCATCAGATCCGCGACCAGCTTGGCCGAAATCGCCACGCGCGGGCGGTCCTTGCGATCCTGCCGCGCGTACGGATAATACGGAACCACCGCCGTGATGCGCCAAGCAGAGGCGCGCTTGAACGCGTCCATCATGATCAGCAGCTGCATCAGGTTGAAATCCACCGGGCTGCTGCAGGGCTGCACGACGAAGACGTCGGCGCCACGTACATTTTCCAGAATCTGATAGCGCGTTTCGCCGTCGCTGAATTTGCCGTGTTCCGCGAGCCCTAGCGGAACGCCCACGTAATCGCAAATCGCATTGGCGAGCGCGGGATTCGCAGTTCCACAGAAAATTTTAAATTTATCGTCGGCCAAAAGTTTTTGTCGAAGAGGCAGCTACAAGTTAGCGCGCACGCCAACCCATGGCTTGGCCATACTTCGCCCTGGATATTGTTTCGACTACGAAAACTGAATCTTCCGGGAACTCACGAGCGGATCGACGCGCCTGCGCTGGGTTTCGGAAGATTCCGAACACCGCCGACCCGCTACCTGCCAGCGCGGCATCTGCTGCTCCTCGCTGAAGCAAACCGGCCCGAATCTCTTCGAGGCGCGGGTGACGGCGGAAAACCGGGCTCTCAAAATCATTGGAGAGACGCGATTCCTGCCGGCTCCAGCACAGAGCGCAGAACCTGAAGAGTTTATGGGGTTCTGCGTCTTTTGTCAATTCCGCCGAGGCCCATTCGTAAGCGTCCTTGGTGCTGACGCCGATGCCTTTGGGGGAGACGATCACCACCGAACGTTTCGGAAGATCTGCCAGAGGATAGATTTCGTCGCCGCGGTTTACGGCCAGGGCGCGGCCGCCGAAGAGGAAAAACGGCACATCCGCACCAAGGCCGGCTGCCAGCTTGATCATTTTCGCCAGCGGCAGGGTCGCATCGGTGAGGCGCATTAGGCCGATCAGGGTTGCGGCCGCGTCGCTGGAGCCACCGCCGAGGCCGCGCGCGACTGGAATTTTCTTTTCGAGGTGAACGCCGAGACTGCCGCGCAATCCGAATTCGCGCTGAAAGGCGTGGACCGCGCGTACTACCAGATTGTCATTTCCCAATGGCATCGCCGGATCGTCTGAAGTGAAAAGAAGCTCAAACAAGTCTGAATCTTTCTTCAGCGAAAGATGGAGGGTGTCGCGCAGCGAGATGGTTTGAAAAATGGTGCGGAGTTCGTGATAGCCGTCCGGGCGTTTCGCGATGATATGCAGGCAGGAATTGATTTTCGCGAACGCGGGTATACGCAGCGATTTTTTGGCTGGGGCGGACTTTTTCATGTGGAGAACTTACTGCGGTTTGGGCGCGTCCGGTGAAGTTTTCTGGGCGGTGCGGCGTTTAAGAGTTTTGAGTTGGGCGTCGAGTTCGTTCACTTTGTCCGCTTCATAATCGGCGGGCACGGCTTTCTGCCATTCCCGTTGCGCGCGCTCCCAAAATTGCGCGGCGCGATCGGTCTGGCCCATCTTGGCGTAAACGTCGCCGAGATGGCCAAGAATGGTGGGGTCGTGGCTGTCATGTTCGACGGCCTTGCGCAGCGTCTCTTCGGCCTCGCTCAGCTTATTTTGTTTGTAGTAAGCCCAGCCGAGACTATCGAGGTACGCACCGCTGTTGGGATCCTGGGCCACGGCTTTCTGAATCATCGCAGTGGCCTCGGCCAGGCGCACGCCGCGATCGGCCAGCATGTAACCGTAATAGTTCAGGGTCGAGGCGCTGTTGGGGTTGAGGTCCAGAACTTTACGGAATTCCTGCTCGGCCAGGTCGAATTTCTTCTGGCGCTCGTAGATCGCGCCCAGCAGGAACCAGGCGGATTGTTTGCCATCGCTGTCCGCCGACAATTCCTCGGCCTTGGCCGCGGATTTCTCGGCGTCGTCGTATTTCTTGCCGCGTTCCTGGGCCTGGGCGATATTCAAATAAATTTCCTGGTCGCTGTCGTTTCCACGAAGGAGGGTGCTGAGCAGCTTGGTGGCGGTATCGGTGTCGGATTTTTCGGCGTAGAGCATGGCCAGGGTGACGGTCACATTCGGATCGCCGGGTGCAGCATCGAGCAGCTTTTTGGTTTCGGCAATCGCTCGATCGAGATCGCGATTCTCGCGGTAGGTGTCGATCAGCAGCATCTGCGCGCGCTTCTGGGCTTCGGGGCCGAGCTTGGCCATGTCCTGATAGGTGCTGATCGCGGCGGAATAATTTTGTTCTTCGCGGTAGGCGTGGCCCAGTTGCTCGTAGAGAATCGCGAGAGCATTGGGATTGTTATCCACGTTGACGGCGCCGGTGGCGGCTTGACCGGCAGTGTCGGGGCTGGGCGCCTGGTTCTTCATGCCGGCAATTGCGTCGGAAAGAACTTTTACGGCGTCTTCGTAGCGACCTTGATCTTCGTAAAGCAGGGCTTCGTTGTAGAGGACTTCCAGGCTGCCGGGCGAGAGCTGTTTGGCGCGGAGCAGGCTGGATTCGGCTTGATCGAATTTACCCAGGCGGCGATAAAGTTGGGCCATGCGCAAATAATTTTCGGAGGTGCCGGGCTCGACTTCGGAAAGCTTCTTGAACTGCTCGAGCGCCTCGGCGTATTTATTTTGTTCCATCAAGGCTTGGGCGAGTCCGTGCAGGTGCGCCGGATCGTCGGGATCTTCATCCGCGGCTTTGCGATAGGCCTCTTCCGACTTGGGATAATCCTTGGCTTGGGCGTAGGCGTCGCCGAGCAGGTCATACACTTCGGGAGACGATGAGGTTCCGGCGGCGTCGGAGAGAATCTTCACCGCTTCCTGCGAACGGCCTTCGTCGATCAGGAGCTGGCTCAATTGTTCGAGCGCCGGGCCATTACCCGGATCGCGGCGCAGGACATCGCGCAGAACTTTTTCGGCATCGGTGTGGCGATTTTCAAAGCGATACAGGCGCGCGAGCCACAGCGACGAATAGGCATCGTCCGGCTGGATTTTCAGGATGGCTTGGAATTCTTCGATCGCTTTGGCCAGATTTTCTTTTTGGGAGTCGCTGGCGCCCTGATCGCCCAGCGTGCGCACATAGATGCGGGCGAGCAAGCGGTGAGCGTCTACGTTGTCCGGGTCGAGTTTCAAGACGGCGCGGGCTTCTTCGACCGCTTCGCGTAACTGCTGAGCCTTGGCGCGGGTTTCGGCCAGGCGTTCCATAATTACCGTGGAATTCGGCGCGAGATCCAGCGCTTTCTTGTAGGAGTCGATGGCCTTGGTGGCCAGATCGGATTTCCCGGAGGCTTCGTACTGCTGTTCCGCGAGATGGCCGATCATGAAGTAATAGTAGGAATCGCCGCGCGCGGTGTCATCCGCGGGACTCAGCGGTGGCCGGTCTGCTTTGGCGGCCGCGGGCGATTGGGAATTCTGCGCAGGGGAAGCCGACGCCGGGTCGGCCGGATGGCTGATGACGGGGTTCTGCGCACGCGCAGGAATGGTTGCGCCGAAGGCGGAGGCAATGGAGAAAAGGGCGATGGATATGATAGTTTTCATTGGTTATTCACTGCACTCCATTATGGTATAGCCGCTCGAAAGCGTCAAAACAATCGCTGGCCACGGTTTGGGGGCGGTTCGCGACCAGGTAGGTTGGACGCAAAATAGCGTCGCATGGATACGTTGTGCGTCGTATTATTCTGCAAATCGTGTGGTGTGCAGGGATTAGGCCGGGCCGGGACGGGAGGGATTTTGCGGATGCGCGCGAAAAAAGCGTTTCGAGTTTTGCCGGTGCTGGCCCTCGCGCTGTTTCCGGCGGTCTGGCTCGGTCACTCGCCTCGGGCGTTTGCTTACCAGCAAGGTTCCAAGAATGGCGCGCCGGCCATGGATTCAACGCCAGCCTCCAGCCCCTCAACTGCGAACCTCGAGAAATTCGCATGGCTGGAAGGCCGTTGGAAAGGCGAATGGGGGCCGCGTATCGCGGAACAGGTGTGGCTCGCACCCAAGGCCGGCGTGATGGAAGGGATGTTCCGGGTGCTGGAGTCGGACAAAACGCTGGTGATCGAATTTTTCACCCTGGTGCAGAAGCCCGACGGGATTACGTTTTACTTCCGGCACTTCACGCCCAGCCTGGCGCCGTGGGAAAAATCGGATGCGACGGTTTTGAATCTCACCAGCATCGACGCCAAGAAAAGTGTCTTTGAGAATAATGTGGACGGAATGCCCAAGTCGGCGAGCTGGACTCGTTTGGACCAGGACACCTACCTTTACCACGCCCAACTGGTTCCGGAGACGGGCGACCCGCAGGAAATCGAGATCACGTATAAGAGGCAGCCCGCTTTTGGTTCGGCAGTTAGTGGCGGAAATGCCGCACACCCGAAAAAACCATAGCCATGTCGTATTTGTTGGCCATGGCGATCACCTCAGCGTCGCCCTTGGATCCTCCGGGCTGAATCACCGCCGTCGCGCCCGCTTTTCCTGCTTCTTCCACGCCATCCGGGAAGGGGAAAAATGCGTCGGAGGCGACCACGCTGCCTGCGAGCGAAAGCTTCGCCGTGGCCGCTTTGATCACCGCAATTTTCACCGAATCGACGCGGCTCATTTGGCCCGCGCCCACGCCCACGGTTTGGCCAACGCGGGCGAAAACGATGGCGTTCGACTTGACGTGCTTGCAGACTTTCCAGCCGAAGAGCAGGCCGCGCATTTCTTCGGCGCTGGGCGCGCGATTGGTGGCAACCTTTAGTTCCGCTTCGGTCAGTTCGTGTTGATCCGGATCCTGCACCAGCATTCCGCCGGAAATTCGCTTCATGTCCATTTCATGCAGTGCTTCGCCGCGCTGCATTTCGAGCAGGCGTAAGTTTTTCTTGGTGGCGAATTTTTCCAACGCGGCGGGCTCGAAGCCGGGAGCCACGACACATTCCACAAAAAGCTTGGATAGTTCTTCGGCCGTGGCCGCGTCGAGTTTGCGGTTCATCGCGATCACGCCGCCGAAGGCGGAAATCGGATCACATTCCAGCGCCTTCCGGTACGCCTCAACCAGCGTGTCCTGCTCCGCCGCTCCGGCGGGGTTGTTGTGCTTGATGATGGCCACTGCGGGCCGGTGAAATTCGGTGACCAGGGCCCAGGCCGCGTCCAGGTCGACCAGATTGTTGTAGGAAAGTTCCTTGCCTTGCAGCTGCTTCGCGCCGGCCAATCCCGAGGCAATCGTCCCCGCAGGAATGTAAAGGGCCGCAGCTTGATGGGGATTTTCTCCGTAACGCATGGACTGCCGGCGCTCCAGGGAGATGTTGATTCGCTCCGGCAGTTTCTCCAGCTCGCCGATGGAGATGGCGCCGTCGGTGACGGTGAGGCGTTCCAGCTCGGTGGCAATTTCTCCGTCGTAACGCGCGGTGCGGGCGTAGGCCTTGCGCGCCAGCCACAGCCGGGTGGACAGGCTCAATTCGCCTTTGTCGTGCAGCTCGGTAACGATTGCCGAATAATCGTTGTGGTCGGTTACCACTCCTACGCTCTGAAAGTTTTTCGCCGCCGAGCGCACCATCGCCGGGCCGCCGATGTCGATCTGCTCGATGATCTCGGGCGGGGTGGCGCCGGACGCGACCGTCTGCTCGAACGGGTACAGGTNNCGATGTCGATATTTTCGATCAGCTCGTCCGCGGTCACGCCGGGCGTGGCCGCCGTGGCCGAAAACGGATAGAGATTCACGACGACCAGATCGATGGGCTCGATTTTATATTCGGCGACTTGGGCACGATCGTTCGGCTTGCTGCGTTGAAAAAGAATCCCGCCGTGCACTTTGGGGTGCAGTGTTTTCACCCGGCCGCCGAGCATTTCCGGCCATCCGGTCAATTCGGCCACGTCGCGAACTTCCACGCCGGCCTCGCGCAGCNNAGGGAAGCGAGCTCGCGGGCAAAATCCACAATGCCAGTTTTGTCGTAAACACTGATTAAGGCCCGTGCTATCGCCATATGCTCCCGCCAGGAATAAATTTCTGCGCCGAAAAATGCCCCGTCAGTGTAAGCGTTTGCGGAAAAAAGTGGTAGCGGCGGGCCAGCTGCATAATTTGCGCGGAGCAGCCTTTTGAGTTTTGCGAATTCGGAACGCAGGAGGAAACGGGAATTACTTCAGTGGGGATGACGCGAAATTTGATGCTGAGAGTTAGCTGGAGACTCGAGCTTTCAACTTAACGTGGCCGTTCTCGATGCTCACCGTGTATTCGATTTCCCGGCCGCCTTTTTCCTTCAGGTCCTGGGTTTTCTTCTGCACGAACCGCTCAAAATCCTTCAGGCTCGGCACGCCAGACTTTTCGCCGGTTTCGGTNNCGTCTCTACTTTTTCCGTCTCACATTCGGGATCCGAGAGAGCCAGCGCGAAACTGCTGTGGGCCGGTCGAGCTTGCGCTGCACGGGCCGAAGCCTCCGCCGAGGCTTGGGCTACGGCAACAGCATGGTCCGCGGCACTCACCGCAGGAGCCTCCGGTTCAGGCGGTTTCGCGGCAGCGGCCTTGCGCGCACGCTCCGCTTCGATGGCCTTGGCCGCTGCGCCAAAGTGATGCGGTGACGTTCCGGTTTCTTTCTGCGCCAATTTCTTGCGCCACATGTCGTGATACTTGGCGTAGGTCTGGGTCAGGTTGCTGTAACGAAAGCGCTGGCCCGACGTGAACTCCGCGGCGCGGTCCGAATATTTTTTCAGCATGACTTCCAGGCGCCACTGGGTGTCGGTGGGCGGCCGCGAACGGCCTCCACCGAAATATTGTTCGTATTCGATTTTGAGCGTGCGGATATCGCGCTCGATGCTGCCCAGGTCTTCGTCGATGGTCGCCATGGTCGGTGTCTGCCGCCTCNNAGCGTAAATTGCCGCTTCGACGAGGTCAACGCGGGCGAATTTTGCGATGTCGCAAAGGGAAATGACCGAAAGGGCAGGTCTGGGCCGATTGCCACGCTCAATCGCGCTGTGTTTCAATAGCTGAATAATGGCTCCCTCGTACGATTCCGCGGCCAAATCGAGCTCCGACGCCGTCGCGGCGGCGCTCCGCGCACTGCCCTCCGTGGATGAATTGCTGGGACGGCCACGCATGGCGGCCCTGGTGCAAAAATCAGGGCGCAAGCTGGTGACTTCCNNCGATTCGCACGGTGCTATCCGACGCGCGAAAACAAATCAGCACACGAGCATTGGGCGCAGACGGCGGGACGGTCGATGCGAAAAACGACGACGACCTGGAATCGCTGGTTGTTTCCGAAGTGGAGAATATTCTAGCGCCGTCGCTGCGCCGCGTGATTAACGCAACTGGGGTCGTCCTGCACACCAACCTCGGACGCGCGCCGCTGGCGCGGCAGGCGGTGGCGCGGATCGTGGCCACCGCGCCGCTCTACAACAATCTTGAATATGATCTGGCGCGGGGCGAACGCGGCAAGCGTGACGCGCATACCTCNNATCGTCGTCAACAACAACGCCGCAGCGGTTCTTTTGGTGCTGCATGCGCTGGCCAAAGGCGAGGAAGTCATTGTTTCGCGCGGCGAGCTGATCGAAATTGGCGATGGATTTCGGATCCCGGACATCATGGCCGAAAGCGGGGCGGTGCTGCGCGAGGTGGGAACCACGAATCGCACCGGCATTCGCGACTACGAAGACGCGATCAACGACCGCACCCGGTTGCTGCTGCGCGTCCACCCTTCGAATTTCCGGGTGACTGGATTTACCGACCGGCCATCGCTGGAAGAATTGGTGGCGCTCGGGAAGAACGTGAATTTGCCGGTGTATGAAGATCTGGGCTCCGGCTGCCTGGCGGATTTGACGGCCGCGGGAATTGCGGAGCCGGTAGTGCGCAGCAGCGGCGAAGCGGGCGTATCGGTAATGAGCTTCAGCGGAGATAAATTGCTGGGCGGGCCGCAAGCTGGAATGATCGCCGGAAAAAAAGAGATTGTGGATCGCATCCGGCGCAATCCGTTGTTCCGCGCGCTGCGCGTGGACAAACTGACCATCGCGGCACTGGAAGTGACACTGAAATCCTATTTGCGTGGGGCGCTCGACGAAATTCCCGCGCTGCGCATGATTCGTTTGTCCGCGGCTGAAATTGGCAGCCGGGCCGAGCAACTTCTGGCGAAATTGCGGCCACTGCTGCCGGACGACGTGGCGATTCAGATTCGGGAAGGAGTTTCGGTCATCGGCGGAGGCTCGACGCCGGATCAAAGCCTGCCAACGTCGTTGCTCGCGATTGCCAGCCCGCGCATCAGCGCGAGACAACTGGAAGAAAACATGCGGCGGCCCGAGCTGCAAGTGCCAGGGCCGGGAAAATCGATTTCGCCGATACCGGTGATCGGTCGCATTGAAGACGAACAGCTGATTCTGGATCTACGCACGGTGCAGATTGAAGAGGAACCAGAATTGATCGCCCGCCTGGCGGCGGCCCTTTCGTAAATTTCAGTTTGCTACAGGCGGTTGATCACGCCGGCCACGCATCCCGCGCCGAATCCGTTATCGATATTCACCACGCTGACGTTCGAGGCGCAGCTATTCAGCATGGAGAGCAGCGCCGCCACTCCGCCGAAGCTGGCGCCGTATCCGATGCTGGTAGGGACGGCAATTACCGGCGCGCCGACCAGACCTGCCACCACGCTCGGCAGTGCGCCCTCCATTCCCGCCACGCAAATCACCACTCGCGCCTCGGCCAGTTTTGGACGGTGGTGTATCAGACGG
>PMHK01000143.1 GCA_003156635.1 Acidobacteriota bacterium
TGAAATAAATCACGTTGCGCGCCTTGGTTGCCGCCACATCGATGCTGAAAATGGTGGAATCGGTCATCCGGTATAGGCCGATCAAAGTTCCGTCCAGATCGCTCACCGCGATTACCATCTTGGCTTTCACTCCGATAGGCAGTCGGATCTGCGCGCGCGTGGTGTTCGCCGTCGCGACGGCATTGGTAATCAGTTGCGCCACATCGGACGCAGTCAAGCCTCCGACTGGACCGTTCGTTTCCGGAATCAAATCGCCTATCGGCGGAACTCCGGGACTCGCCACCGGCCCGACATTAAAAAACGAGGGGCTAAACGTCCCAGGAGTCACACCGCTGGGCGCTGAGGTTTGGTTTACGAACGGCAAAGTGATCCCGGCGATNNCCGCGCTAGGGCCACCTGCTGCGGCCATGGCGGCTGCCGCAAACGCCACATATTCTGACGTGTCGAGATCCGCCGACACGACGCCAATCCCTCCCACTTCCTGGCCATTCTTGAAAATGGGCACGCCGCCGGGATTCACGGCAGTTGGCTGCGAATCGTTGACATCGGCTTTGCCGGTGGTAACGCCGAATCCGGGTGACGCACCACTGATCGTCGTCGCCGGAGGAACCGTCGCGCTCAACCCCGCCGCCAGCGTGCACCCGCGGTTCGTAGTTTCAATTCCGTACAGCGCCGCGCTGCCGGTATTCGTCACTCCCGGCGGAAAATGAATTCCGCTGATGAATCTTACGGTGCGCGAAGAAAGCGGCGCCTGATCGTTGCTGAAGAACGCACCGGTGCGCGCCAGCGACACCGCGAGTTCGTCGGACGGAATGGCCACGCCGAAATTTCCCGGCGTGGTTGCCGGCGCCGAAGGCTCTTTGTAAACCGCGAGGATGCGTCCCAGCCGGTCGACCACCGCAATAACCATCGAGTCCGACTGCGCGGCCATGGCTGCGGCCTGCACCAGCATTTGCACGTCGGCCTGAGTCAAACTGTCGGTGGCCGGTGGAGGTTGCACGGGAGGAGGCGCCGTGGTGATCGAGCCCCCGCCGCCTCCGCAACTGCTCATCATTACCCACAGGGTGAGAATTAATCCGAGGCTGAGCAACCCGCGAAGAACCGAACCCGTTTGCTTCACGATTTCAGGCAATGCGGTCATTCCGCAACCCACGATGGATTTTCATGAGGCCGATGCGCTATTCGTATCACAATACCGCAGGCCGTTCCCAACTATTGCTCCGGCGGAGTGCTCATTCAGTTTTCGTGACGACTTATGGTGAGAATGTCCTCATCCATCGTGAGCACGGACCGGGTTCAAAACACTTGTCGGCCTGGAAATATTTGTGATAGCTACACAGGCAGAGTGTTCTGCCATTCGATTTGCAAGTCGTCCGAGGCCGCCTAGGATGCTCCGCGCCTTCCGTATCCGCTTTTCGTGGGGCACGACGCTTGGCGTAATCCTGATTTCCTCAATCGCGCTAGCGGGCACGCGCGCCGCGAGCGCGGAAGTCTCGTTTATATCGAAAATCTACGACGTTGAACGCTCCGTGGCGAAATTCGGGTTCCAGCAATCTTCATCCCAGCAGCGCCTGCCGGGCCAGACCGCGCCCAAAAAGGCGACACTTCAAGGAATCGTACGCGGTGCAGATGGAAAACCAGTTATCGCGGCGCGAGTAATCTTACGGAATGTCGGGACGCAGCAGGAAATCGAACGGAATACGGACGCGCAAGGCGTGTTTCGTTTTATCGAACTGCCGCCGGGCGCGTATCAACTGGAAGTTCACGCAGCCCGATACCAGGATCTGTCGAGCTTAGAAATAGAACTGAGGCCGGGCGATGATCTTGTTCGCGAACTGACTTTGGTCGCGAGTCCATCAACCGGGCCGCCATCGCCGCAATTTCCAGAACTACCGCCTGGAAACACGGCCGGCACGGCAGGAACCGAACCATCCGGCCAACCTTCGGTCGCGCCGGTTTTGAGCCAGGACGCCAACTCCGGAAAATCCGCACAAAACCCAGCTGCGGAACCTTTGCCGGCGCCCGATCAGGTTTTCCGTACCGAACCTGACCGCTGGCTGATCACCATGCCCAATTGGGACCGTTACGGCATTGGCGGCGAGTATCCCTACGTGCAAGGCAGCCGCTGGGATCCGTTTAATCGCAACAAACTGAAAGGTGATGTGCCGATCTTCGGCAAACAAACCTTCCTCAACATCACCGGGATTAGCGATACGTTTATTGACGGCCGACGCCTGCCCGTGCCGAGCAATATCAGTTCAGCGCAGCCAGGCAGCAGCGATTTTTTTGGCAAAGGCGAACAGTTCTTTCTCGATCAGACGTTTCTGTTTTCGTTCGATCTTTTTCATGGCGACACTTCGTTTCGCCCGGTCGACTGGCGGATTCGCATCACTCCGGTGATCAGCCTGAATTTCCTGAAAGTCCGCGAACTGGGCATTGTGAACGTAGATGTTCGCGGCGGCACTTCGCGCTTCGATGCGCATGTTGGCTTGCAGGAAGCCTTTGGAGAGGTGAAACTCCACGATATCGGTCCCAACTATGATTTCATTTCCGTGCGCGCCGGCATTCAGGGATTTAACAGCGACTTTCGCGGTTTCATTTTCGTCGAGGAACAGCCCGGCGTGCGCATTTTCGGCAATCTGCATTCGAATCTCTGGCAATACAACGCGGCCTATTTCAATCTGCTCGAAAAAAACACCAACAGCGGATTGAATTCCATGGCCCTCCGCCACCAGCAAGTGATCATCGCTAATCTTTATCGCCAGGATTTTTTATTTCAAGGCTACACCGCGCAGGTCAGCGTGCATTACAGCGACGACGACGCTACCATCCACTACGATGACAATGGTTTTCTGGTGCGGCCCTCTCCCGTGGGCGCGGTTTTTTCCAATGGCATGATTCGCCCGCACAGCGTGCACGCCGCGTACCTTGGTTGGACCGGCGACGGCCACATCGGGCCGGTGAATCTGACTCACGCCTTCTACCAGGCTTTGGGCAACGACAGTTTCAATCCGATTGCCGCCAGACCCGTCAGCATCAACGCGCAAATGGCGGCACTCGAACTTTCCGTGGATAAGGATTGGATTCGATTCAAAGGCTCAGCATTTTACGCCTCGGGTTCGGGCGATCCACAGCATGGCCAGGCCCGCGGTTTCGATTCCATCGATGATTTCCCGGAATTTGCCGGCGGCATTTTCAGTCTGTGGAACCGTGAAAGTATTCGCCTGACTGGATCGGGAGTGGCGCTGTCGGCGGGAGACAGCCTGCTTCCTGATTTGCGTTCGAGCAAGAACGAAGGCCAGGCCAATTTTGAAAATCCGGGGATTTTCCTGGGGAACCTCGGAACGGATTTCGACATTACGCCCAAGCTCCGCGGTTTCGTGAACGTGAATTACCTTCGCTTCGAGCGTACCGAGACGCTCGGGCAGATTTTGTTTCAGGCGCCGATTCGCCACAGTATCGGTTGGGATTCGAGCGTCGGGGTCCGCTACCGGCCGCCGCTAACCGAAAATATTTCGATCACTGCCGGCGCCGCGACTCTAGTTCCCGGACAGGGCCTGAAAGATATTTACACCGGAAAAGTCATGTATTCGTTTTTTACCGATGTGCGGTTTCAGTTTTGACTGATTTAATTTCGCAATGGTAGCAGGCGTAAACCCATATGCCGGAGTTTGCAGCGAACTTGGCAAGTCGGATACGACGTTCAGGACGGGTGTGGTCGTTCCTGATCACCGCCGCAATCGCGATCGTTGTGTTGCTTCTGTTTGAAGGCCGGATGCGCGCTTCGCAAACTTCGGCACAACACGGCAATTTGTTGGGCCAGTCTCAAGCCGACGTCGACCGCAAAAACACTGGGTGTGTTTCGTGCCATGTATCCACCGACGAGCCTTCGATGCATCCCACGCGCACAGTCCGGCTCGCCTGCACCGACTGCCATGGCGGCGACATAACTGTGGTTGCGCAAGTTGGAGCAAATCCCAAGTCGGCGGAATACGAACAGCTGAAAAAACGCGCGCATCCCCAGCCCAACGATCCGGCGCTGGCGAACACGTCGGCGAATCCCCCGCGGCTGTACACCAAATGGCTGCGCGAAAGCTACGAATACGTGAAGTTCGTCAATCCCGGCGACCTGCGCGTAGCCGCCGAAACCTGCGGTGCGAACGGCTGCCACGCGCCGGAGGTCTTGAAAGTAAAAACCAGCATGATGACCCACGGCGGAATGTTGTGGGGCGCCGCGCTCTACAACAACGGTTCGTTCCCACTGAAAAATACGCACTTTGGAGAAAGCTATTCGTCCGAGGGTGTGCCGCAGTCCATGCATACGGTTCCCCCGCCGACGCCGGAGGAAACGCGGCTGAAAGGCATCGTGCCGGAACTAACTCCACTCGAACGCTGGGAAATTTCGCAACCCGGCAACGTGCTGCGCGTTTTCGAACGCGGCGGCATGAAGAAAGGAGAAATCGGCAATCCGGACCGCGAGGAGGAAGCCGGACGTCCCGACGACACATTAGGCGAACGCGGCTTCGGCACTTTGTTGCGAACCGATCCGGTATTTCTCGGCCTGCAGAAAACGCGGCTGCTCGATCCGCTGCTCTCGCTGCCCGGCACCAATGATCAGCCCGGCGATTACCGCGGCAGTGGCTGCACTTCCTGCCACGTCGTCTACGCCAACGACCGGTCGCCGCAACACTCAGGACCCTACGCGCCTTTCGGCCACCTCGGCGAAAGCGCGTCTTCCGATCCCACGATTGCAAAAAATGAATCCGGCCATCCCATAAAGCACAGCTTCACCCGCGCCATCCCCTCTAGCCAATGCATGATTTGCCATGTTCATCCCGGCACGAATATGGAGACGACTTACTTCGGCTACACCTGGTGGGATAACGAAGCCGACGGCGAATCGATGTATCCGCGCGACCAGCACAATCCAACTGAAGAGGAGAAATATCAGGTCTCCCTGCGTAATCCGGAAGGCGCAGCGGTGCGAGGGCTGTGGTCCGACCCAAAATTCCTGGAAAAACTGGGCAGCCCGGAATTCAACAGCAAGCTGCAACAATCGCAATTCGCTGATTTTCACAGCCACGGCTGGGTTTTCCGCGCCGTCTACAAACGCGATCGCCAAGGCAATCTGCTCGACGGCGACAACAAAATCGTAGCCGGGGATGATCCGGACAAATTCAAGAAGGCCGTCCATCTGGCGGACATTCATCTCGAAAAGGGAATGCACTGCGTCGACTGCCACTTCGAGCAGGATGCGCACGGCAACGGAAAGCTCTACGCCGAGCCGCGCGCCGCCATCGAACTCGACTGCACCGACTGCCACGGCACCATCGACCGCAAAGCCACCCTGGTCTCTTCGGGGCCTGCCTCGCCTGCAGGCGGAACTCATTTTGACGCGCTGCGCACGCCGTGGAGCGCGCGGCGTTTCGAATACCGCGCGGGGAAATTATTCCAGCGTTCGATGGTTGACCCTGAAAAAGAATGGGAAGTGGTGCAGACCCTCGACACCATCACTCCTGGCAACGAGCATTACAATCAAAAATCGGCGTGGGCCAAAACGATTCAGACCGACGGCAAATCTTGGGGCAACGTGCCCGCCGACGCGGCGAAGCTGGCGCACGCCAACAGCCGCATGACCTGTTATGCCTGCCACACCTCCTGGACCCCGAATTGTTTCGGCTGCCATCTTTCGATGATGGCCAACCAGCGCAAGCCCATGCTGCACAACGAAGGCCTGACCACGCGCAACTGGACCGGCTACGATTTTCAAGTACTGCGCGACGACGGTTTCATGCTCGGAATCGATGGCACGGTGACCGGCCATCGCGTGGCCCCGGTGCGTTCCTCGTGCGCCATCGTGGTCAGTTCGCAAAATCAGAATCGCGACTGGATTTATTACATGCAGCAGACTGTTTCCGCCGAAGGATTCAGCGGCACGGCCTTCAGCACGTTTGTGCCGCACACCGTGCGCGCCAAAGAAACCAAAGCGTGCGACGACTGCCACATTGCGGATCGCAACGACAACAACGCGTGGATGGCGCAGGTCCTGCTGCAGGGCACGAACCTGCTGAACCTGATGGGCCGCTACATTTATGTTGCGGATGGCGCGAAAGGTTTCGACGCCGTGGCTGTCGCCGAACACGATGAACCGCCCGCGATCATCGGCAGCTACCTGCAACGTGTCGCCTATCCGCAGGATTTTAAGCAGCACGTCGGGCGCGACCGCCAACTCAAGGAGGCCTACCACCACCTCGGAAATGTTTTGGATTTGCAGCTGCGCGGCGAATATCTGTACGCCGCTTTGGGTAAGGGCGGCTTCCGCATCTACGACGTGGCGAATATCGATAACAAGAACTTTTCCGAGCGCACCGTTACCGCTCCCGTTTCACCTCTTGGACAGCGGTTTTATGTGCCGACCAAATTCGCGACGGCCGTGGCCAGTCCCTCCACACAAGCCGTGGATCCGGTCCGCACGCGCCGTCCGGAAAACGAGGAGCAAAGTATCCATCCGCTTTATTCGTACCTGTACGTCGCCGACAAATATGAAGGACTCGTGGTTATTGGCGATCCAGATCCGAAAAGCAAGCGACCAGGCGTCAGCACGCTGCTCGACGGCAATCCGCAGAATAATTTCCTGAAACGTGCGCTAGCCTTCAATCCTGAAGGAATTCTCAACGGCGCGCGCCGCATCACCATCGCTGGAACTTACGCGTACATGCTCTGCGACCAAGGCCTGGTGGTCGTCGATCTGGATAATCCTCTGCAACCGAAAATCGCAGCAAAAATCGGAGCACCGGAGCTGCAAGAACCCCAGGGTATCGCCATTCAATTCCGCTATGCCTTTGTGGTTGACCGCGGCGGCCTGAAAGTTATCGACGTATCCGATCTCGCCCGCCCGCGCATAGTTTCCGGCGCCGCGCTGCCGCTGCAGGATGCGCGCAACATTTATGTGGCCAGAACCTATGCGTATGTCGCAGACGGCAAACAGGGGGTCGCGATCGTGGATGTGGAACAGCCCGAGCAGCCCAAACTCGCGCAAATGTTCACGGCGGACGGCGCACTCAACGATGTGCGTGACATCAAAATTGGGATGGTCGACGCCAGCGCTTTCGCTTTTGTCGCCGACGGACAAAACGGTTTGCGTGTGCTGCAAATTCTTTCGCCCGAAGATTCCACAAATTCCTACGGCTTCAGCCCGCGGCCTACTCCCAAACTAATCGCCACCTACCGCACGGCCGGACTGGCACTGGCCATCTCTAAGGGAATCGACCGCGACCGCGCCGTAGATGAAAGTGGAAACCAAATCGCCGTCTTCGGCCGTCGCGGCGCCAGACCCTTTACCCGCGAGGAAGCCGCCCGCCTCTATTTGCGCAACGGCCAACCCTACACCGTTCCGCGCGAGCCTCCAGAGTAAACATGCGATCGGCCGCCGCGTAACGATATTGCTTGGCGCGCTGCTGGCGCAATGGATGCGCCACGCCGGTAGCGGCCGCGTTGATATCCTGCGCGAACCATGAAGGTCGTTGCCGCCGGACTTGGTAACGGTTCCAAATTCCCGCGGACAGCGCGATCGGAATAGCAATTCCTGGCGTAACTTCGGATCATCCTCAAAATGGCGCTTGACGCCGTTATTGAAGGCGGTAGGGTATGGAATGACGCCCAAGGAAGGAAGAGCAATGGATTGCACAGCTCAATCTCGCCCAAAGGGCACTGCAGAAGTTGACTCTGCGCAGAACGATCTGGCCCTGTTTTCCAGCGAGTCCGTGCTTAACATTTTGAAATTGATTTTTGCCGGCGCTCCGCTGCCAGAGGTTCTGGCGATCATTGCCCGGCTAGTGGAAGCTCCCAGCGACGGCACCTTCTGCACGATCTGGCTCCCCGAGGAAAACGGACGGCGACTATATTGCGCCGCTGCGCCAAGTCTCTCCGGTTTTTGTGCACACGTAGGCTGTACGACAGTTGGTCCGCAGGGCGCATCCTGCGGCACGGCGGTTTTTCGGAAGGAGCCAGTTTATGTGACCGATATTCTCACCGACCCGCTCTGGGACGATTATCGTCATCTCATGTCGCCTTACGGGATTCGCTCCGTTTGGTCGCGTCCGCTGTTCACCAAAGAAGGTAAGGCCCTCGGCACGTTCGCCATCCTCTATCGCGCGGCGCGCAATCCCGACACTGCCGATCTTCGCTTGATTGAAGACGCCACCTACATCGCAGGCATTGCAATCGAGCGCCATATTCAGGAAGAAACGGTGCGTCACGAGCGTGATCGGCTGCGATTGCTTCTGGAAATCGCCAGCAGCGTCACATCCAGGCTTGATCTCCGGCGAGTGATTGACGCGCTTTCGACCAATCTATTTCAGGTGATGCAATGTGACGTGTCCGCCCTGATGCTGCCCGACGCCGAGAGCGGTGAGTTACGCATTACGAGTTTGTACAACTCCGATGTGCGAGGACCCTTCCGCGAGCGCTCGTTGGTGCCGCTGAATCATTCGATTTCGGGCCACGTGTTGCGGACGGCCAAGAGCATGCGGATAGATAGCTTCGAACAGGTCCGCGACGATCCTGAAATTTATGGGAATCCAAAAGGTCGGCTGCTTTACGCGAGCGTGATGGAAGAGGGCCTGAAGACCGGTTGTTATCTTCCGCTCATAGGCCGCGACCGCGTAGTCGGCGTCTTAATGCTCGCTCGGCGTTCGGGCAATGTTTTCGCGAACGACGACGTCAGCTTGCTCGAACAGGTGGCCCACCAGGTAGCGATTGCCGTCGAGAATACGTTGGATTACGAGAAAGCCACAAAAGATCGAGCGAAGGAAACTGAGCAACGGCTGTACCTCGAAGAAGAAGTTCGCGCCGAGTTCGGGGCTATCATAGGCAACAGTCCCGCCTTGAAGACCGCACTAGATTTCGTGTCGGTGGTAGCGCCCACAGATTCCGGCGTGCTGCTTCTTGGAGAGACCGGAACAGGTAAAGAGCTGATCGCACGGGCAATCCACAATCTGAGCCGCCGCCGCGCACGCGCCTTTGTCAAACTGAATTGTGCGGCAATCCCCCTCGGGCTCCTCGAGAGCGAGCTGTTTGGCCACGAAAAAGGCGCGTTCACCGGAGCGATTGCCCAAAAAACTGGTCGCTTTGAACTCGCCAACGACGGCACGCTTTTTCTTGATGAGGTCGGCGATATTCCGCTCGAACTTCAAGCGAAATTGCTGCGCGTCCTGCAAGAACAGGAGTTCGAGCGGCTCGGCAGCAACCGCACACACAAAGTTGACGTTCGCGTGATTGCGGCGACACATCGTGACTTGGCCAGCATGGTAAAGCAGCTCACCTTTCGCGAAGACCTCTATTACCGGCTGACGGTTTTTCCGATCCAAATTCCGCCCTTGCGGCACCGCGCCGACGACATTCCTCAACTCGTAAGGCATTTTGTGAGCATCCACGCGAAGCGCATGAATAAAAACATCGATCAAATTCCGACAGAGACGATGGAATCCTTGTTGCGCTATCGCTGGCCCGGAAACATTCGTGAACTGCAGAATTTCGTCGAACGAGCAGTAATTCTCTCTCCCCATTCTGTGCTTCGCGCCCCGGTTGGGGAGTTGGAGCCATTTCAACCTCGCCAGGAGCGAAGTGTCTCGATTAGCGGGCTCGCCGAGGTTGAACGAGAACACATCGTACGTGCTCTTGAGGCGAGCAATTGGGTCGTCTCCGGTCCCAACGGCGCGGCCGAGCGTCTGGGCATGAAGCGCACTTCATTGGTTTACCGGATGCATAAACTCGGAATAAAGCGAAGGTCTGCAGCTCCGCACACAACTCCTGGGAAAAGCCGCGGAGCACACGGCTGATCGGCAGTTGACAATCTTCCTCCGTCAGCGTCCACGGTTTGAACCACCTGACGGATTTGTCTGACCGCCGTTTGTCACTGTCGGCCTGCCGTCACTCCTTCGTCAGCAATTTCTGGAGTTGCCGGCCCGTCTTATGCACACATCTAACGCGGTCAGCGTGACTTAGCCGCGAAATTCCTTCGTTATCGAAAACTTCCTGGCTGGCCATTCGTTTGCGTTAGCAGAGTTCGTCCGTCACGACCTAATGGCTTCAAAAGCATAGTTAGTCGACGAGTAATCGGGAGGAACTCCATGGATCAGAATCAGCCAGCGCAAACGGCGAAGCGCGACAACCATTGGGCTGTGCCCCTCACGTCCGTTCGAAGTGTCGAAGCGGACGGCGTCAAAATCTTCTACCGGTCGGCGGGCGACCCGAGTGCGCCGGTGGTCCTTTTGCTGCATGGCTTCCCGTCGTCCTCCTTCATGTTCCGCGAGCTCATTCCGCGGCTCGCCGATCGCTACCGGGTAATCGCGCCCGATTTGCCCGGCTTCGGCTTCACGGAGGTGCCGGCCGAACGGAAATACACCTACACGTTCGACGCGCTAGCGGTGACGATCGAAGCCTTCACCCAAGCGCTCAAATTGAATCGGTATGCGCTCTACGTCTTCGACTATGGCGCGCCAACAGGCTTCCGGCTGGCGATGGCCCACCCCGAACGTGTCACCGCCATCGTTTCGCAGAACGGAAATGCTTACGAAGACGGCCTTGGCGACGCGTGGGCACCGATTCGAAAATACTGGGCCGAGCCGACCGCGGAAAATCGAAAAGTAATCCGCGACAACGTTTTGACGCTCGAGGGAACTCGGTGGCAGTACACGCACGGCGTAGCCGTTCCGGAAAGCGTTCCGCCGGAGTCTTACACCCTTGACGAAGCGCTATTGGAGCGCCCAGGGAATAAAGACATTCAGCTGGATCTATTTCTGAACTACGCCTCCAACGTGAAGCTCTATCCGAAATTTCAGGAATATTTCCGCAAATCTAAACCGTCGTTGCTCGCGATCTGGGGCAAGAACGATCCGTTCTTCATTCCGGCGGGCGCAGAAGCTTTCCGGAAGGACATTCCGAACGCCCAAATTCAGTTTCTCGATACGGGACACTTCGCGCTGGAGACGCACGTCATCGAGATTGCATCAGCGATGAAGGAATTCCTCGACAACGCTTTGGGTAAAGGCGACGCGAAGTCCGCACGCTGAACACCTTTTCTAGTAACTCGACACTCCTCGTGGCGAATTCTTGGTGACACGGACCGCGGCACCCCCACGATTTTGTAGGAGCTACTCATGGGAGCGGAAGGACAAATGGAACGTCGTCGTTTTCTCGGAGCGCTCACCGTCGCGTCGATCCGCGTCGCGCTCCAGGGATCGCTGAAGAGTGCCGAACGAACTCAGAACGACGCACAAGTGGGTGCGAGTTCGACTGGAAAAGTCACCAAGTCCGGAGAATTTCCTGACAACTCCACAATCGTTTTGGTGCACGCGGCCTGGGCCGATGGGTCCTGTTGGAGCAACATCATCGGTCCACTCGAACGGCGCGGACTGAATGTAATCTGCGCGCCGATCCCGCTCACGTCACTCAGCAACGATGCGGCGGCGTTGAACTGGGCGCTCGAACGCACGACCGGACCAGTCGTTTTGGTTGGACACGCTTACTCGGGCGCCGTGATTGGAGCAGCGAAGGAAGACCGGGTCATGTCGTTGGTTTATGTTACTGCGCTGGCGCCCGACGAAGGCGAGACGGTGGCGAAAGTCTTCTATCGCGACACTCCGAGTCCCCAACAACCCAAGATGGTCCCCGATCCGCACGGATATGTCTGGATGCCAGTCGACGCGTTTCATGAGGCGATCGCGCAAAAGGCGTCGGCGGAGCAAGCGAGGATCGCGGCCGCAGTACAGCGGCCAATTTCGGTCCAGTGCATTCAAGAGTCGGCACCGGCGCCGGGGTGGAAGACGAAACCGGCATGGTACCTCGTAGCCGAGGAAGACCGCATGATCAATCCGAAGACGCAGCAATTTATGGCCGAGCGAATGCACGCCACGGTCAGGTCGCACCCGGTGGATCACACTCCGATGTACGCGTCGCCGGCGGTAGTGGTGGACGTGATTCTGGAAGCTGCGCAAAAAACTCTTTCGCAATAGGGGCGAATGCCATGAACGCGAAATCCGTTGCAATCGTCACCGGTGCGAGTCAGGGAATCGGGAAGGCTACGGCGCTCAGGCTGGCACACGATTTTTCAGCATTGGTTCTTGCCGCGCGAGACGAGGAGAATCTCGCCGCGACCGCTGCAGAGGTGCGATCGGCCGGCGCTGAGGCAACCGTGCTCGCTGTCGATCTGCGCCAGCCCGAATCGGCAGACATCGTCGTGAACAGTGCGCTCCAAAGCTTCGGCCGCGTCGATGCCCTCCTCCACATCGCCGGCGCGGTGTCCCAAATCGATTTGTTCGATATGACTGACGCGCAGTGGGACGACGGCATGGCGCTCAAGCTGCACGGCGCGCGCCGACTGACGATCCGAGCCTGGGGAGCTCTGAAGGTGTCGAAGGGATCGGTGGTGTTCATCTCCGGAAGCGCCGCCCTCGATCCAAAACCTGGATTCGCGGCGGTCGCCGCCACGAACGCAGCCATCATCGCAATCGCCAAAGCGTTCGCAGAACAAGGAATCAAAGACGGCGTACAAGTGAACAGCGTAGTGCCTGGCGCTGTGATGACCGGCCGCCGCCAGTCTTTCTTCGAAAAGTGGGCGCCTGCTCACAATCTCAGCGTCGAAGAAGCAATCAAAAAATTCCCAGTGGAAGCCGGCATCAGCCGCTTCGGAAGACCCGAGGAAATCGCAGACCTCCTGGCCTACCTCGTCTCCCCCGCGGCGAAGTGGTTGACCGGAGCGTCCGTGCGCATGGACGGCGGCGAGACCAAAGGCGTTTAGCGGTACTTGCGCAAAAGAGAAAATCCGCAAAATGCCGCGGCTCTGCGGTTTTTAGTTCGCGCGAAATAGAGGAGGCATCGAAATGAAGACATGGAAAAAAGTGGCGATTGCGGTCGTGGTGGTCGGTCTGATCGCCGTTTGGTATTGGTTCCGGCCGGACCGCCTTTTCAGCAACGTGCAGGTCAGCGAAGGAATGCCAGCGGCGCAGGGCAGCGCGGCGACGCAGCCCATTGAGTCCGGTACGTTTTACACCATCCTTCATCCGACGTCGGGGACAGCGACGATCTACCGGATGGCCGACGGAAGCCACGTTCTTCGATTCACAAATTTCAAAACGTCCAACGGTCCCGACGTTCACGTCTACATGGTGGCCGCCGACGACGCGAAAGATAACGCCACCGTCGAGCAAGCCGGCTTTGTCGATCTGGGCTCGATTAAGGGCAATATCGGCGACCAGAACTACGATCTCGGCGCGGACGTGGACTTAGCGAAATATCGGGCCGTTTCCGTGTGGTGCAAGCGATTTAGCGTCAACTTCGGTGCGGCGCCATTGAAGGCCGAGCAATCGGCTTTGCAGAACTAACGTTTTCTAAAATCACTTCGCAACGCATGACTGCTGTCATCCAAGTCGGCCCGGACCGTGGCTCGCGATCCCCACATCGATCCCCAACGGGAAAACCCGACCTGAATCAGACACAGGCGGAAATCGCGCAGGCCAGCGCGCGATACGACTACCAGGCCGAACTGGCCGTTCTAGCCTTTCAGCGCGGGCAAATCCGGTGACAGCGCGGGTTTCGGCAATTCGTATCAAGTCAAACTTATCGATTTGTCAGAATGCATTCCGTCGCCTCGATTCCATTAGGCCCCGATAAACGCGCCACACGGAAACAACTGGACGACCTCCGGTAATCTGACCTATGGTGAGTTATCGTCGGTCAGATCAACCGAGGCCCCAAAATCTTAAGAGATCAGTTTGTGTGGGGAGCCGGTGATCGCTACGGAACCGGGAAACAGAATTTCGACCGCCAGAGGGTTCATGCCAAAGCTTCGATTGGGGATTCGCAGTAATTCGCGCCGTATTGGCCCGGCAATCTACCTCGCTGGTTTGCTGGCGTTGGGGTCGGCGTCGGTCACGCCAGCACAGGAGTCCTCGCAACCCTGGATGGATGCGCGGAGGAACCCGAGTGAACGCGCGGAACTGGTCTTAAAGGAACTGACGCTCGACGAGAAAATTGCTCTGCTGCACGGCAACGGAATGCCGCACGTTCCGAAATGGCAAATGCCCCTCACCTCGCTCGGAAATGGCGGTGCTGGCTATGTCGAAGGTATTCCACGTCTCGGGATCCCTCCCATTGTTATTTCGGATGCGGCCTATGGCGTCCGCGGCGGCGGAGACAACGGGCGCTACGCGACCGCTCTACCCTCCAGTTTGGCGGCGGCTTCGAGTTGGGATGCGGACCTCGCGTGCGAATATGGCGCGCAGATTGGGCGCGAACTGCGCAACCAGGGATTCAACATGACCCTCGGTGGCGGCGTGGATCTCACGCGCGACCCGCGGAACGGCCGGAGCTTTGAATACGCCGGAGAAGATCCATTGCTGGCGGGAACCGTGGTCGGCAATCTGATGAAATGCGAGCAAGCCCAACACGTCATCGGTGACATCAAGCACTACGCGATGAACGATCAGGAAACTGGCCGGAATATTGTCAATGTGGTCGTCTCCAAACGCGCGATGCAGGAAAGTGATCTGTTGGCGTTTCACATCGCCATCGACATTGCGAAGCCTGGCGCGGTGATGTGCTCGTATAACCGCGTGAACGGCACCTACGCGTGCGAGAACTCCTACCTGCTCCGCGACGTGTTGAAGCACGATTGGGCCTTCCCCGGCTTTGTCATTTCTGATTGGGGCGGAACGCACAGCACATCTAAGGCGATCAATGCGGGACTCGATCAGGAGCAGCCGATGGCGGACTTCTTCGGTCCGAAGCTTAAAGAAGCAGTCGAGGCCAGCACGGTGCCCATGTCGGCGATCGATGACAGCGCACGCCGCGTGCTGTTGGCCGAGTTCGCTTCGGGCATCGTCGATCATCCGGCGGCCAAGGGTGTTCCGGATGTCGCGGCTGGACTCGACACGGCGCAGAAGATCGAAGAACAGAGCATCGTGCTGCTGAAAAATCGAGACGCCGTTCTTCCGCTGGTCAATTCACAGGCCCGCCCACAGGTCAACTCCATCGCGGTGATCGGCGGTCATGCCGACGTGGGCATGATTTCGGGAGGCGGCTCCGCTCAGGTTGATCCGCCGGGCGGCAATGCCATCATGCCTCCCGGACAGGGTGCGACCCACTGGCAGGATCATGTGTGGTTTCCGACGTCGCCGCTAAAAGCGTTGCGCGCCGAAATGCCTGCTTCGAAAATCAGTTTCGACTCCGGGCAGGACTTAGCCGCGGCCGTAAACCTCGCGAAATCCGCCGACGTGGCAATTGTCTTCGCTTATCAGTGGCAGGCGGAAGGAATGGATCTGCCAAACCTTTCGCTTCCCGACGGACAGGACGCGTTGATCGCGAAGGTCGCTGCGGCGAATCGCCATACGATCGTCGTGCTCGAGACCGGAACGGCGGTGACCATGCCGTGGGCGGACGACGTGGCGGCGATCGTCGAAGCCTGGTACGCGGGAAGCAGCGGCCATGTGGCGCTGGCCAAGGTCTTAACCGGCCAGGTAAGTCCCTCGGCAAAATTGGCCATGACGTTTCCGAAGAGCGAACAGGATCTCCCGCAGGTTGATATTCCTGCTCTTGCGCCGGAAGACGCCGGGCAGGGCACGGGCGTCGAGAATGGGGAGACGCACACGGCGTCCAAGTACTCGGTGAGCTATGACGAGGGAGCGAAGGTCGGTTACAAGTGGTACGAGTCGCAGCACAAGCAGGTTTTGTTTCCGTTCGGATTCGGCCTCTCCTATACCACTTACGCCTATTCCGGACTGAAGGTGGGGGGCGAGGGAGAGCATCGCACCGCGACGGTCACGATCACGAATACCGGTAGCAGAACCGGAACGGAGATAGCGCAGGTGTACGTGACCTTGCCGGATGCCGCGGGCGAATCGTACCAGCGGCTCGCGGGCTGGCAACGTGTCGGGCTGAAAGCCGGTGAATCGAAAGCAATCACCGTGGCGATTGATCCGCGGGTGTTACAAGTTTTTGACGAGTCGGGCGGATGGAAGCTCCTCCCCGGAAACTACACCGTCGGCACCGGCCCGTCGTCGGCCGCGACAACTCTCAAAGCCCAATTCCAAGTGAATTGAACTCGTTTATAAAAACCGTCTGAGCCCGGTCGCGCCTACAGGAAAAGTGAAGCGATCCTTTTTATGTAAGGTGAGCGGACCTATGGCGACTTAACATCCGACACTCACCTTTATCGCTGTGAGCATTGGCGCGATGCTTGATTTGCGCTCCGACGATACTGCACGCACCAGCCGATGAGGACACACGCCTAGACGGGATGAGCGGACGCCCGCCGTTTGTTCATGCGAACATGTTGCTCTTCGAAGAGCGACCATGCGCGTCGGTGGACCCCAACATCGAGCAATTGGTGGTGGTGGGCGCAGGCATCGGCCGCGGCGGCACCGTCGCCGCCGGAGAATTCCTGGTGGACGAGAACGGATGGACGAGATACTCAAGCAGGTGCCCCGCGATTGGAATCGAAAGAACGTGGAAATCGTTCTCGAAACACAAGTCGCTGGAGATCGCTCCGGCCCCCCGCACGTAAGCGCGGTCTACGTTTGGTAGCGGACCCCAGCCACGGACTAACACGCGAGCAGTTTCGGAATAGCTCCTGACCAGGGCTATCAAAGCTAACTACGTCGGAGACTTCTATTCCAAGTCGAACGAGGAACTTAAATTTCGGCCTGTTCCAGAACTGGACTGCAAACGTCTGATTCAAGAGAGATAAGTGGTGGACGTGACCGGGATCGAACCGGTGACCCCCTGCTTGCAAAGCCGGACAATCACCTACAATAGCTCCGTTCGTTTTCTTTAACTACTAACGTTTCCAACAAATCGGGGGATCTGCTTTTCGCTCAAAGCTAACTCGAATCTGTTGAAAGCGATGCATTTTTGCACACTTTGTGCACAGCGCACTTTCAAACAAAACGTGCGCAGTGGACTCCTCCGCGAGACAAGGGTGTCCATCGCACACGGACTAAGCTCGTTATCATCCCCGGAGCGGCACAGTAATTTCAGCGCGCCCGGAGCTTATTGATTGCATAGGTTGCCAGGCGGAGGCCAAGTGACGAGGCCACTTCGCGTCACGGCGTTGGTTGCGACTTCGATTTTGTGTTTGGTTGGTCTCGCCCTTTGCGTGATTTATGTTGCGCAGCTGCGCCTAGAACGACGCTCCGATGCCCTGTTGAATGACGTCGGATCTCTGAAACTGGAGGTGTCGACCGCTGCGGATGTGATGGCGATCGTGCAGAAGTATCAAGGTTTCGAGATTACAGACGGCTGGAATAGTGGCTGTGGCCCGTACGATTCCTCCTACGCAGCTGTCATCAGAAATGATTCAATCAATCGCATCGGGATGCGTTTTCCAATTCTTCGATTTGCGGTGAAGCCGCAGGGGGCCGCTGCGCAGTTCATGCTTGAGGAAGGCCACCTTCACTGCCTGACCTTTCGGGTCTACTCGTTCCCTCCGCATGATTGGAAGCAACTAACGGTCCAGGCGCAGGCTTATCCCGACCGGCCGGGACTCGGATGACCGCCGTCGGTACCCTTCGGCGTTGAATACGAAAGTGGCAACATGTGGATTTTTTTTACGAATCTCCGCCCCGGAGCTACTCCAGAAGAACGGAGACGTGCTTTCGATTTTGACCTGTCCTGCATGCGCAGGATTGGGGGCTGCGTGGCCGCCTGCGAGATGATGCCCGCCGCGTGGCAGGAATATTTGAAGAAAGTGCGAGAGGGAGGCCTTACCATTCCGCGACAAGATCTCGCTGATCCTCGATGCGCCAATCGGTTCGCCACAGAGCCTACGCCAGCTCCTGATTAACGCTGCCAGCT
>PMHK01000054.1 GCA_003156635.1 Acidobacteriota bacterium
CGTCGGCCTGATATTCGCGCTGCCGCGAAATACCCATTTGCAGAATGACAGCACCGAGCGGCGCGAGAAACACCGCGAGCAATGCGGCCAAGCCGCCGCCGCGGCTGCGGTCCCGGCCGCTGAACATTCCGATCCGCGATGNNNNGCGTGACCGCTACCGACGCGTGATTTGGATTGCGCCCGGTGGCGAAAGCATTTGGCGCAGCCTGTGGAATCAGGAACAGCTTCGGCACCGGGAGATTTGCTTTCGCCGCAAGTCGTTCCATGACCGCGTACAGGCGCGGCGATTCTTCCCGGGAGATTGGCACGGCGCCGCTCGATTTCAGCGCGATTTTGTCGGAGAAAAAATAAGCGCCACCATTCATCGCGATGGCCATGATGAGCGCGAAGGTCATTCCACGTTCGCCGCCAAACGCAGCACCGGCGAATAACAGGAGCAAAGTCAGGGCCGTGAGAAGAAATGCGGTCTTCAACGTTTTCATCTTCGTTCGCCTTGCCGCAACAACCGCGCGGCCTTTCGTGCGCCCACCNNGGGCCGTGATTCATTTACGCGCCGGCCTTTGCTTTCGACGCTTTCCGTTCAAATTTCATCTCGTCGTTTTTCTTGTCGACGTCGGCGTTCACTTCATCACCTGGTCTGATTTCGCCGTCAAGAAGCTTCAACGCGAGCGGGTCCTGAATCAAGCGCTGAATCGCCCGTTTCATCGGGCGCGCGCCGAATGCGGGATCGTATCCTTCGCGGAACAAGAGCGCCTTNNTCGTCGATGCGGTTCAGGAATTCCGGACGGAAAATGGCCCGCAGCGCCGCCATGGCTTCTTCCCGCGCTTTTTTCGGATCCTTTTCCATTAAGTCGAAAATCGCCGACGAGCCGACATTCGAGGTCATGATGATTACCGTGTTGCGAAAATCCACGGTGCGGCCCTTGCCGTCGGTCAACCGCCCATCATCCAGCACCTGGAGCAGGACGTTGAACACATCCGGATGTGCTTTCTCGATTTCGTCCAACAGAACCACCGAGTACGGGCGGCGACGAACCGCTTCACTCAGCTGGCCGCCCTCTTCGAAACCGACGTAACCTGGAGGCGCACCAATCATCCGCGCCACCGAATGCTTTTCCATGTACTCGGACATGTCTAAGCGGATGATGGCACGTTCGTCGTCAAACAAGAATTCTGCGACGGCGCGAGCCAGTTCCGTTTTTCCCACGCCCGTGGGACCCAGGAACAGAAACGAACCAATCGGCCGGTTCGGATCGCTCAGCCCGGAACGGCTGCGGCGAATCGCGTTCGCTACCGCGGCGAGCGCCGCCTCCTGACCGATCACCCGGTCCTGCAGGCGCGTTTCCATGGTAACCAGCTTTTGAATTTCGCCTTCCAGCAAGCGTCCTGCCGGGATGCCGGTCCATTTGCTGACGATCTTGGCGATTTCTTCCTCGCCGACTTCTTCTTTCAGAATCGGATGGTCCTTTTGCAGCGCGGCCAGTTTGTCTTGCGCCGCGTTCAACTCTTTTTCCGCGACGGAAAGCTTGCCGTAGCGAATTTCCGCCACGCGCGAAAGATCGCCGGCGCGTTCAAAGCGCTGTTCCTCGGACTTTAGGCTGTCGATTTCCTCTTTGATCTTGCGGATGCGACCGATCGCATCTTTCTCAGTTTGCCAGCGACCCTTGAGGGCCATGGACTGCTCTTTCAGCGTGCCCAATTCCTTTTCAATTTGCTTCAGGCGCTCGCGAGAGTGCGCATCGGATTCTTTGCGCATCGCCTGGCGCTCGATTTCGAGCTGCATGATGCGGCGTTCGATCTCATCTATTTCCGTGGGCAGCGAATCGATTTCCATCCGCAACCCGGCGGCAGCTTCGTCGACCAGGTCGATGGCTTTATCCGGCAGAAAACGATCGGTAATGTAGCGCTGGGAGAGAATCGCAGCGGCCACAATCGCGGCGTCCTTGATGCGCACGCCGTGATGAACTTCGTAGCGTTCTTTCAGGCCGCGCAGAATCGCGATGGTGTCTTCGATCGACGGTTCGCCGACATAAACAGGCTGAAAGCGGCGCTCGAGAGCCGGATCTTTTTCGATATATTTGCGATATTCGTTGAGCGTGGTTGCGCCAATCGCCCGCAGCTCGCCGCGGGCGAGCGCCGGCTTCAGCATGTTCGAGGCGTCCATCGAGCCTTCGGCGGCGCCCGCACCTACCAAGGTATGCAGCTCATCCACGAAAAGAATAATCTGGCCTTCGGATTCGGTTACTTCTTTCAGGACCGCCTTCAGGCGATCCTCGAATTCGCCACGATACTTGGCGCCGGCTATCAATGCGGCAAGATCCAGCGAGACAATGCGCTTTGGTTTCAGAACTTCCGGAACGTCGCCGGCCACGATGCGGCTGGCCAGACCTTCGACGATCGCGGTCTTGCCGACGCCCGGTTCGCCGATCAGCACGGGATTGTTTTTGGTGCGCCGCGCGAGAATCTGCATGACGCGGCGAATTTCTTCATCGCGGCCGATAACGGGATCGAGCTTGCCTCGGCGCGCCGCCTCGGTCAGGTCGCGCCCATATTGTTCGATTGCTCGATAAGTCGCTTCGGGATTTTGGGAGGTCACGCGGTGACTGCCGCGAATCGACGCCATGGCCTGCAGAATCGCGTCGTGGGTTGCACCCTGCTTCACTAACAATTGGCCTGCGGGATCTTTTTCGGTGGCCGAAATCGCCAGCAAGATGTGTTCAGTCGAAACGTATTCGTCTTTCAGGCGCTGCGCTTCGTCGAAGGCGCGCTCCAGAACTTTGGTGGTCGCCGAACTGAACTGAGCTTGCGAGCCGCCGGAGATTTTGGGCAGGCGCCCGATCTGCTTTTCTGCTTCGCTCGCAATTAAGGTCGGTGACACCCCGAGCTTTTCGAGCAGCGGCGGCACCACGCCGTCGCCCTGCGCCACCAAAGCCCACAAAACATGCAACGGCTCGATCTGTTGCTGGCCCGAACGCTCGCCCATCTCCTGGGCGGCCTGCAGCGCTTCCTGGGCTTTGACCGTAAATTTATCCGAACGAATCATGAACGGGATACTCTCACTTTTTGCCGGCGGGGAAAAGGGTCAGAACGGAAGGCCCGCGAATTTCATAGTTAGTGCACGTGCATAATAAAATATGCGTCCATCATTGTCAAGTATTTAGTCCGATGGTCGATACGGTTGCGGTGGCAGATCCCCTACAATACTCTGAATATAAGACACTTAAGGTAGTGCGTTTCGGGCATGGTGAGCAGAATCGGATGGTCTTGAGCCTGGGTCCTGCGTTCTACCACAGCTAGGGTCTTGCGGGCGTCGTTGGCAGCTTCGGCGATGATCTGCAAAAACAGAGCCTCATTGATGTGATACGAACAGGAGCAGGTGACAAGGTAACCGCCAGACTGCAAAAGCTTTAGCGCCCGGAGATTGATTTCCTTGTAGCCACGCTCCGCTGCAGCGATGCTGTCCCGATTTTTGGCGAACGCCGGCGGGTCGAGGATCACCATGTTGAAGCGACGTCCGACCTCGTCGTATTCCTTGAGGATGTCGAAGGTATTGCCCTCACGAAACGTCGCATTCGAGATGTTGTTGAGCCGCTGGTTCCGCCGCGCAGCCTCGATGGCCGCAGGCGCCATGTCCACGCCTTCGACGTGGTCGCAGTTGCGAGCCACGGTTAACGCGAAGCCGCCCTGATAGCTGAAGCAATCGAGGACGTCGCCCGAGGCGTATCTGCGGGCGGCGGCATGATTTTCGCGCTGGTCGAGAAACGAGCCGGTCTTCTGGCCGCGTTCCAGGTCATAGACGAAGGTCACACCGTTCTCCTTGGCAAGGATCTCCGGTGGCACTTCGCCATACAGAACGCTGACGGTCTGCTCGAGGCCCTCCAGCAGCCGCACTTTGGGATCGTTGCGCTCCAAAATTCCCTTGGGCGCAAAAAGTTCGGCCAGAAGCTCGACGATCAGTGCTTTTTGCTTCTCACTGCCCTGGCTCAGCGTCTGAATTGAAAAATAATCGCCGTAGCGGTCGACGATCACCGAAGGCAGTAGATCGGCCTCGCTGTAAATCAGGCGGAAGGTGTCGGAATCTTGAACGACGCGCTCGCGGTAAGCGGCAGCGCTGCGCAAGCGATTCGCGAGAAATGCGCGATCGGTCGGAATATTTTCACGGGTTAAAATACGAATAGCGATTTGCGATTTGTCACTATAGAAAGCCCGGCCCCAATACCGGCCGCGCTCGTCGGTGACGCGGACCATGGCTCCGGGCTCACATTGGGCGGAGCGAATATCGCTGCGATACACCCAGAGGTGCCCGGTGCGAATGCGTTCCGCGCCGCGCGCGCTGATGACCACTGTGGGTTCGGCCAAAATCTTCCCCTCTAAGCTTGAACTCGCCTGAATTCGTTACAATGCTTCGACGATTCGGCGGCTGGTTTCCGCGTCATCGCCGATGACCATCTAACTGTATCAGCAAACAATATCGCGTCCGCACTCGATGAATCTCGACGAACTCAATTTCGATCTGCCGCCGGAACTGATCGCCCAGCGCCCACTGGCCAAGCGCGACGATTCGCGCATGATGCTGCTCGATCGGATTAGCGGTAAGTGGGAAGACCGGCAGTTCCGGGAATTTCCTGAGCTTTTGCGCGGCGACGAGCTCGTCGTATTCAACAACGCACGCGTCATTCCGGCGCGGTTGTTCGGCAAGCGGATCGGGATTCGCGCCACGGAGTCCGGAGCGCATAATCCTGCGAAGCAGGAGCATTTGCAGGCGGACATCGAAGTGCTGCTGGTGCGCCAGCTCGACGAGAACCGGTGGGAAACATTGGTTCGTCCCGGACGGAAAGTTCCAGTCGGCGAGCGCATTATTTTCGGCGACGGAGAATTGGAAGGTGTGGTGCAAGGCCGCGAAGAGTTTGGACTGCGCGTGATTCGCTTCGTCTCGAAATCAGGATTCCACGAAGCGCTCGTGCGTCTCGGGCACATCCCGCTCCCGCCCTACATCAAACGTGAGGACGAGCCTGCCGATCGCGACCGCTATCAAACCGTGTACGCCAAACAGGGCAGCGCCGTGGCGGCGCCTACCGCGGGACTGCACTTCACGCCGGAGATGCTCACGCGGCTGCGCGAACGAAAAATCGAAACTGCCGAGATTACGCTGGATGTTGGTCTCGGCACGTTCGAGCCGGTGCGTACCGAGAAGCTGGAAGACCACAAGATCCACGCCGAGAGCTACGAAGTCTCCAAGCAAGCGGCGGAAGCGATCGGGCGAGCGCAAGCTGCGAATTGTCCTATCCTCGCGATCGGGACGACCGCTGTTCGCGCGCTGGAGGACGCCGCGGAAAAAGCGCAGGGTAGCGATTTCGTCATTCGAGAAGGCCGGGCCGAAGCAGAAATTTTCTTGTATCCCGGCAAACCGATTCGCGTAGTGAATCAGCTCCTCACCAATTTTCATTTGCCGGAATCGAGCTTGCTCGCGCTGGTGGCGGCGCTCACCGGCCGCGAAAATCTCTTGCGCGCCTACCGGCACGCGGTAGAGTCGCGCTACCGGTTCTATAGTTACGGCGATTGCATGCTGATCCGCTGAGCGAGCCACGCCGGCCTCGATCGGCCGCGCCAATTCCCGTGATTCCGTGCAACGGGACGCTCGTTCGTCTATAATTCGCATCCGGAATGGGGGCAGTTGCATGCGCTATCTGATCCTCAGTGACATTCACGCGAACGCCACGGCGCTCGAAGCGGCGATGGCTGCTGCGGAAGGCCGCTGGGACAAAATCATTTGCCTGGGTGATGTGGTCGGCTACGGCCCTGACCCCAACGAAGTGGTCGATCGCGTCCGCAAAATGGACGTGGCGATTATTCGCGGCAACCACGACAAAGCCGGATCTGGCCTGGCGAACGCGGATGACTTCAATCCCGTCGCTCGTGCCGTGGCGCTCTGGACCCGCGATCAGCTGCGCGGCGAAAATCGCGAATGGCTGGAGCAATTGCCGGCCGGCCCGTTGGCCATGGACGGCTTCGTAATGGTTCATGGCGCCTTTCGCGACGAAGACGAATACGTTTTCGCGCCGGCGCAGGCCATCGACAGCCTGCTGGACGCGCCCGCCCAGATCACTTTTTTTGGCCACACGCATCTGCAGGGTGGATTCACGCTGCACGACAACAAAGTGGGCGTGCTGCACCTCAAGCCCGGCGCCAGCGATTTATATTCGACGCTCAGCATCGACGACGACACGGTGTACCTACTCAATCCCGGATCGATCGGCCAACCGCGTGACGGCGACCCGCGCGCGGCATTCGTCATCGCCGATCTGGAAAAGAAGTCGGTGGAATTCTGGCGGGTGCCGTACGATATTGAATCGGTGCAGAAACGCATGGGAACGTGCGGTCTGCCCGAGCCGTTGATCATGCGTCTGGCTTACGGACGCTGAGCGGCCAACAGGGAATCATGGAACCGGGCGAAAGTTCGTACCGCGAAGAAAGAAGCCGCCTCCCCGTCGCTTTGGGTGCTGGTCTGATCATCGTGGGCCTTGTTTTCGGTGGATTGTTTTTACTGACGCGAAAAATGCACACGTCGAGCGGCGTGGTGGCCGAAGTGAAGTTGCCATTTGGCCCAGCCGAACAGGCCTACAGCGAACGAATTCATTTCACCGACATGCACATGGCCAAAGCCACGAATTTCTTGAATCAGGAATTTACCTACGTCGCCGGCACGATGACCAACGACGGCACGCGCGACATTAAAGCCATGGATGTGTCCATCGAGTTTCGCGACCCGTTCAAACAAACGATTTTGAAGGATTCCGAGCATCTGATTGGCCCGGATACGGCGGTACTGACTGCAGGACAGAAGGGCACTTTTTCCGTCAGCGTTGAACATCTGCCCGCCGAATGGAATCACGAATATCCCATCATCACCGTTACCGGCCTCGTCCTGCAGTAAACCCTGGGAAATAGAAACAGCCTGGCGGTGCTCGCTTGCATGCCGCGCCAAACGATTGGGCGGAACTCGAACGCGAACTGGTGGCGCTGGCTGCTTCCGGCGCGGTGGAAGTACGCGAAGATGGCGAGTGGCTCGCCGAACTCACCGGCTTGCACTGCGAAGTGCACCACCAAGGAAAGAACCCGCTGATTCACTTGTGGTCCGACGAGCGCAATTTGACGCGAAGACTTTTGCGCGTCAAGGAACGGAATCCGGACCGCATTCTTTTGGAAGTCCAGCGCTTCGGTAAAGCAAAACCAGGCCAACTGGAATTCCTGCTTCGCGACAATTCGCGCCCTGCCGGAAGTATTTACGCGTGCCACCCCAATCCGGCGCAGTTGCGTTTTGTTTTCACGGCGTCGAATTTGCGCGCAGAACTCATGAGGGGATTGTTTTTGGCTTGGGAAAATCGGTCGAAAGACTGAGGGAAGAGAGCGAACCGCGGCTGCGCAAGCTACTGCACGATCTGGATCTTTACCGCAGCCCGCTGGCCAGCGATGCGAAACATAAGGTGTACCGCAGTTGGCCGGAGCGCTGGCTGGAATCGATCGTTCTGGAGGAACCGGCAAAAATCGACGCCCTGCTCGACCCCGAGCATTTCTACTCGCAGGTTCCGGCGCTGGCGGCCGGAGATCGCGCCGTCCCCGATTTGCTGGGCGTCACGCGCCATGGGCGCCTGGTGGTGATCGAATTGAAAGCGTCGGAAGACATTCAGATGCCGCTGCAAGCCGTGGATTATTGGCTGCGCGTCCGGCGGCACCAGCGCGAAGGAGATTTTCAACGCCACGGATATTTCGCAGGGATGCAGATCGATACGCGGCCGCCGCTGGTCTGGCTGGTCGCGCCGGCCTTGCGGTTTCATTCGGCCACGGAAATTTTGCTGAAAATATTTATCGCCGGAAATACAAATCACCCGCGTCGGCCTAAATGAAAATCGGCGACGAGGAATCAAAGTGATGCTGCGTCAGTGAGCAGAAATTCTTTTGGTTGGCGGAAACTGCGCCCTAAAAATAAGGAGGGGAAGCAGCCTGGGTTTTACGCCAGAACCACTTCCCGGGGTGTGTCCTAGAAGTAAGTTATAAAGTTAGACGTGAACTGGCGGGAAAGGTTGCATGAAATTGCGCGCGAAAAATTCCAGTGCAATCCTCAGTAGAACAGATACTTACGCCATTTCTCGTCGCGATTCCCAATGAGCCGCATCAATTGCCGTGAAGTGTGCAGCGTGAAAGGACGCGGGCGGCGCTGCAGCTTGAACCCTGCTTCTTCGGGCGTGCGGTCGCCCTTGCGATTGTTGCAAGCGTAGCAGCAGGCCACCAGATTCTCCCAGCTCGAACGCCCGCCGCGCGAGCGCGGCATCACGTGATCGAGCGTCAGCTCCGACGCCGGAAACGCGCGAGTGCAGAACTGGCAGGTGTTGCGGTCGCGCAGCAAAATGTTCTTGCGCGATAGCGCGCGGCTTTGCTGCGGAATGTGCCGGTAGCTCAGCAGCCGGATCACCGAAGGAACTTGGATGGCATTCTTGGTGGAGTGCACTTCGGTGTGATTGGTTTCTTCCGCCTGCGCCACACCTTTCAATAGCAGGACTAGCGCCCGGCGAACAGCGGTTACGTTGATGGGTTCAAACGTGGCGTTCAGGACCAGCACCGGGGCTTGCATGACGGAGGGCCGGCTGCCTGCTGGGTGGCCTTTTGAGGCCGCAGACTCCGGCACGACTCCGCCCAACCTGATCTTCGGTCGAGGCCGCAAGCCATTCTTGTGCCGCTGGTCCATGTGCGTTGCCTTTGCGTCGCTGAAAGTGTTACCTCTCAGGTGCTCAGGATGCCGTTCGCACCGTGTCGCTATATTGTCGCACAGTTAATTTCTGATGACTGTTCGAGAACCTGAAGCGTGTCCCGTGGGCACTACCCGCGCTACCGTCAGGCCCAACACTGCCGCCGCTCCGGCAGCCTGCAAAGCCCGCGCGCACGAGTCTAAGGTAGCGCCAGTGGTCATTACATCATCTACCAGCAGAACGCGAAGCTTGTCAACCCGCAGCCCCTGGCGGGTAGCGTACGCGCCGCGCACCGAGTCCCAGTGTTCCTTCCGCGATAACACCAGACGCGGCGGGCGAGGCCTGGTTCGCATCAGCAGGTAGGCTCCATATTTCAGATGCAGTTTTCGGGCCAGGGGACGTGCGCTGAGCTCTGCTTGGTTGTAGCCCCGCTCCCGCCGGCGGTCTGGATGCAACGGCACCGGAACCACCACGTCGGCACGGAATTTTTCCGCTTCGCGGCTGACGACTTCGGCCAAGCGACTCGCAAACCAATCTCCCAGGCGGGTCACTTCTTCGAATTTCACGAGCAAAATCGCTTTCTTCAGGGTTTCGTTGTAGGCCCCAAAGCTTCGGGCTAGTTCGAATTTAAAAAATTGGACGCGACACTGGCGGCAATGAGTCTGCGCTGACGCGCCCAGTTCCAACTGCTCGGGCTCAACCGCCATATCGGTGCGGTTCAGAAAAGGCCTGCCGCAGCAAAGACAAATCGGATTCCGAATGGGCTCAAACGAAGCGAAACATTACTCGCAAATGGGTATGCGGCTGGCGGTCAGCAAGGTAGTTGCGCAGATCCGGCACGGAGCAGGGAACAGCACTGCGGCCAAAGCATCGATAGCCGAACGAAGGATCACGGTTTTGGTAGCTACTAGCGAACGGGGTGAAGGTACGCGAATCGGAGGGGCGCGGCTAGATAGCAAAACTACGGACGTGCGACACGCGCGCAGTTCGCCGGTTGCGCACACCCGTAGTTTCATCAAACATGAGGGAGAACGAATTTCAGCGGTTTACAGCTGCCCTTGTTCGGTTTTTTCCTGGCAAGTAATGCAGTAACGCGTCCAAGGCACGGCCTCGAGGCGCTTTTGCTGCAATTCCTCGTGGCAGGAATTGCATTCGCCGTAGCTGCCGTCCTTGATGCGGTTCAAAGCCTGATCGACCAGGTTCAGCAGTGAACGGTCGTTGTGCGTCTGGCCAAAGAGGAACTCTTTGGTGTAGGAATTGGCGGCCTTATCCGCCATATCCACGGTGGTATCTTCGTCAGCCTCGCGGCCCTCCTGTTCGGTGCGGGTGATGGCACGCACCAGCTCTTCGCGGCGTGTCGCCAATTTCTTTTTGTAATAATCGAGTCGCTTCTTATCCATGGTTAGGTTCCTAGGTGAGGTTTAATGTCTCACTCAAAGTCGGCAAGTTTACCGATACAAATTCTCCGTGTCAAACGAGCTAAGAGCGCGGCGGGTAAAAACAGGCGATCCGTCCTGAACGCGGCGCTTCACCGAGCGCCGATCGAGCTGCGGAGACCAACAGTAGATGCCCCTTGAGGCGAAAAGGATTCCGCCCCAACGGTAACTTCAAAGATTTGGCGCTTAGGACAATTGCCGCTTCGCCGGAAAAAGAAAATGAATTCCGACGCCACCGAGGACGAGAACCAGAAATGCGAACACGCTTCCCTCGGGACCCACGGATCCGCCGGTCAACCACTGTGCGCCATGGAACGAAGAATTCATCAAGTGGCCCTGCGCCAGAAATCCGCTATCGGGAGTTGAGTAGAAATAAGTCTCGCCCCAATCCCACGCGGCGTGCATTCCTATCGGGAACCAGATGTTACCGGTACGCTTCAAAGTGAAGGCGGCCAGCACACCAAACGAACCAGCCATCACCGCGCCTACGGGAGCTTCGTTGAGATTTTGCAGATGGATCGCGCCAAACAGCAGCGAAAGCACAATCGCAGCAGGCCAAAACCCAATTCCGGAACCGAGTGTCGACTGCATGTACCCGCGAAACGAAAATTCTTCGAACAACCCTACGAGGACGAATGCGACCGCGTAGAGCAGTCCGAATTTCAGTGCCGCATTGCCAGCTAGGGCGAATCCTTCGATGGAAAAACCGCGAAACAGCCCGATCAGCGCCATCAACAGCGAGAGCATGGCGAAGCCATAAGGGACGCCTTGCCAAAAGCGTTTGCCGAATGCTTGATTGGGCGGGAGATAGTAGTCGGCAAAAGTCCGCCTTTCGATCAGTGTCATTAGCGACGCCGCGAAGAACAAAGCAAGAAATGTAAACCCTTCGTCGAATATCATCCCCCCCGCGGTCATTTCGTTTTTGGGTAGCGAGTGGTGCCAGGCGTTTACTGCCGGGATATGGTGAAAGACGAACCCAAACGCCTGGGCAATGGCGACAAAGAAGACCAGAAAAATCAGCAAACGCCAGCCCGCTCGAACGCCATTGGGACCCCTGAATGCATTGTGCACGGGTGACCGCTGGGTATTCGCCGCAACGGTCCCGGAAGCCACCGCAGAAAGGTCGGGCGAAATGCCCGTTGTGCCAGATTCAACTGTCAAGGGAGGAGCCTCCTTAAGCCTGCTGAGTATACGTCGCCGGGAGATGTTTAGTTTCAATTAGAACCCTCCGGAGCGCGCTGATTCGATCCATCGAACAACTTGGTCGCAGCACGCTTCCAAAAGTTCCGGGGTTGCGACCGGGGTGCGCGGCTGCTAAAATCGTTGGTCTGCTCGCCTGGAAGAGCCGCAATCCTGAACACCCTTCCATGCATCAATTCGAATGTTGACGGAAACACAGAATGGCCGGGAGGACTGGTTTGGCTAAATACGACTTGGTCGTAATCGGGAGCGGTCCGGGCGGTTATGTGGCCGCGATTCGGGCTGCGCAATGGGGATTAAAAGTGGCCGTGGTTGAGAAAGATTCTTTTCTCGGCGGCACTTGCCTGCATGTCGGCTGCATCCCTACTAAGGTTTTCCTGCACCATGCGGACATTTATGATCACTTCAAGCGCGCCGAGGAATTTGGTTTCGAAGTGAAGGACGTGAAGATTAATTGGCCGGCGATCCTCACCCGCAAAGACAAAATCGTTAAGAAACACGCCGGCGGCATCGGCGCGTTGTTCAAGAAAAACAAAGTGGAATCGATTACCGGCTGGGGCAAGATCGCTGGACCAGGCAAAGTCACCGTCGAAAAAGACGGAAAAATTACCGAACTCGAAACCACGAACATTCTGCTGGCTACCGGTTCCGAGGCGCGTTCGCTGCCCGGCGTCGAAATTGATAACAACGTTATCCTCACCAATCGCGAAATTCTGGGCCTGAAGGAAATTCCTAAATCGATGATCGTGGTCGGCTGCGGCGCGGTCGGCGTCGAGTTCGCTTCGATCTTTCGCACCTTCGGCACCGAAGTCACGCTGCTCGAAACCTTGAGCCGGGTGGTTCCGCTGGAAGACGAAGAAATTTCCGCGGAATTGCAGAAAGCCCTGGCCAAGAAGGGCATGAAGATCGAACTGGAAGCAAAAGTGGAATCGGTCAAGAAAGAACCCAATGGTGGGACGGTCTCTTACAAAGACAAAACCGGCTCGACCAAAACCATTTCCGCGGAAAAAGTGTTGATCGCCGTGGGACGCCGTCCACTCACCGAAAATATCGGCCTGGAAAAAACCAAGGTTAAGGTCGAGCGCGGCTTTATCCACACCAACGCATTTCTGGAAACCGATGAGCCGCATGTTTACGCTATCGGTGACATCGTCGCCGGTCTGCCGCAACTGGCCCACGCGGCATCCATGGAAGGAATCATCGCGGTGGGAAAAATGGCTGGCAAAGATGTGCAGCCGTTCGACCGCAAGCGTTGCCCGAACTGCACCTACTGCGAACCGCAGATCGGCTCGATCGGGCTAACGGAAAAACAGGCACGCGAGGCCGGATTCAAAGTGAAAGTCGGAAAGTTTCCGTTCCTGGGCAACAGCAAGGCCACCATTTTGGGCCAGCATGAAGGCTTCATCAAAGTGGTCACCGACGAAAAGTACGGAGAGATTTTGGGCGTGCACGCGATCGGTCCGCTGGCCACTGAAATTATTTCCGGGCCGGTGGCAGCGATGGGCCTGGAAGCGACTCTCGACGACATGGCCGCGACCATTCACGCCCATCCCACCGTTTCCGAAGCGATGGGCGACGCTTACAACGCGGTGCGCGGCTTGACCATCAATTACTAGTCGCAAATCCTGGGTAGCACTCGAGTGATGCATTCGATCAAACACGTGAATTCGCCAACCAAAAACTGCGCGGTGGTCGATCTCGGGCTGATTTCGTATGCCGCGGCGTACGCATTGCAGCAGCAGGTGGTTGCGGCGCGCAAGCGCGGGGATCTTCCCGACGTGTTGCTGTTGTGCGAGCATCCGCACGTCATTACGCTCGGCCGCAACGGAAAGACCGCCAACCTGCGGGCGAGCGATCGGTTGCTGGCGCAAATGAACGTCGACTTTTGCGAAACGGACCGCGGCGGCGACATCACGTATCATGGCCCCGGCCAGATCGTTGGCTACCCGATTCTCGATTTGACCGAACATCGCCGCGATGTTCGCTGGTATGTGCAGCTGCTGGAAGAAATGATGATTCGTACGTCAGCTGAATTTGGAATCGTGGCTCGCCGGGTCGAAGGCCGGCACGGCCTGTGGGTCGACACCGCTGCGGACCAGGAAGAAAAGCTAGCGGCCATTGGCGTGCACTTAAGCCGCTGGGTGACATCGCATGGCTTCGCGTACAATGTATCGACGGATTTGCGCTACTTCGATCTGATCGTCCCCTGCGGAATTCCTGGGAAACGAGCTACGTCGTTGGAACGTCTGTTAAATCACGCCGTCTCATTGGACGAAGTGAAACCGAAACTCACCACGCATTTTGGCGACATCTTTAATCGCGAAATAATTTCGATGTCTCGGAAGCAACTGGCGGCACTGCTGACAGAGCCGTCAGCAGCCGGTACAACGCCGGTCAAGATCATCTCCGAACCCGGGCACGCCTCGATAGGAGCTTCGCGTGGCATCTAAACCGGAAGCTGCAGTGAAAGGGAGCGAGGAATGGCTGAGCCGCTAAAGCGCGAACAATACCTCGATCTGTATTACTACATGCAGCTCAACCGGCAGCTGGAAGAACGCATGGTGCGCCTGTTCCGGCAGAACAAAATTGTCGGCGGTTTGTATTCGAGCCTCGGGCAGGAAGCAGTATCGGTGGGCACCTGCTTCGCCATGGAAAAACGCGACTGGATCGCGCCCATGATTCGCAATATTGGCGCGCTGCTGGTCAAGGGCGTTCCGCCGCGCGACATCTTTACTCAACACATGGCGAAATACACTTCGCCGACCAAGGGCAAGGATGGCACCAGCCATTTTGGCGACCTGAAGGTTCGCCACATCGTTTCGCCGATTTCGATGCTCGGTGATTTGATTCCGGTGATGACCGGCGTAGCGATGGCCGGCCGTTACCTGGGCCAGAATATCGTGGCGCTGACCTGGATTGGCGACGGTGGCAGCTCTACCGGCGCGTTTCATGAGGGCCTGGGACTGGCGGCCGCGCAAAAGGCGCCTTTCGTTTTGATCGTCGAAAATAATCAGTGGGCGTATTCCACCCCGGTTTCGCGGCAAGTTCCGGTGAAAAATCTCGCGGACCGCGCGGTGGGTTATGGCATCGCCAGCACGATTGTGGATGGCAACGATGTCGTCGCGGTGTATAACGCGACCAAAGATGCCGTGGCGGAATGCCGCGCCGGACGCGGGCCTCATCTCATCGAAGCCAAAACCATGCGGATGCGCGGCCACGCCCAGCACGATCCAGCGGAATACGTGCCCAAAGAAATGTTTGAGTACTGGAAGGCGCGGGATCCCATCGTGCTGTACGAAAAATATCTGACCGAAAATAAAATCTGGGACGAAAAGACCAAAGCGGAAATCGTCGCGCGCATCGAGCGCGAGTTGGACGTCGAGCAGAAGTTCGCGGAAGAATCGCCCATGCCGCCCCCCGAATTCGCCGAAGTGGGGGTGTACTGCGACGATAGTTGCCACAAAATCGCCGCTGACTGGAAGCGCTCGAAGTCCGAAGTCATGCCGCCCAAGTCGAGTTTCGACCCGGGCTGGAAGCTGGAAGACCTGGGCCGCCTGGGAGAAATTCCCACCGCGAAAGAAGTGACCGCATCGTCGGGCGGAAATGACGCGAAGGCCAACGGACCGCAGGCTCGGCACGTCACCCCCGCGCTGCCGCCGCAGAGTTTCGTAAACGTACCCATCGCGCCTCGCGAACCCGCGCAGCCGTTCGCCGCAACTGAAGTTGCCGAGCCCGCCGAACCGCGCATCCCTTTCGGTCGCGGTCCGAAAGACAAGGCTTTTCGCGAGAGTCCGGACAATCCGCAGAACAAATCGTATGGCCGCGGCGCCCAGAACAAAACTTTCCGCAAGGGTCCTCCGGAAAAATCGTTCAACAAGGGCGGCCCGAACAAGTCCTTCACCAAAAATACTGCCGGCAAGAATTTCAGCAAGGGCCCGCAGGGCAAGTCGGGGAGGGGCTAATCATGGCGACCACCGCAATTCCTAAACCCGGCGCGGTCACCATGGTGGACGCGATCCGTCAGGCCATGACCGAAGAAATGGAGCGGGATGCTTCCGTCGTGGCCATCGGCGAAGACATCGGCGTCTATGGCGGAGCTTTTAAAGTCACCGACGGCCTGCTGGCTAAATTTGGCCGCGAGCGGGTGATCGAAACGCCCATCGCCGAGACGGCGATTATCGGCGCGGCCTGCGGCATGAGTTTTCTCGGCTTGCGCCCGGTTTGCGAAATGCAGTTTATCGATTTCATTGCCTGCTGCTTCAACCAGGTCACCAACTTCGTCGCTAAGTCGCACTACCTTTGGGATGCGCCAGTGCCCATCGTGATCCGCGGGCCTTCCGGCGGCGGCGTGCATGGCGGTCCGTTTCATTCCGCGAACCCCGAAATGTATTTCGTGCATACGCCAGGATTGAAAGTGATTTATCCTTCCACTCCTTCGGATGCCAAGGGCTTGCTGAAGTCGGCGATTCGCGACAACAATCCGGTGCTGTTTTTTGAGCACAAATATCTGTACCGCCGGCTGAAGGAAGAAATGCCTGCAGGCGATCACCTGGTGCCGATTGGCAAAGCGGCGGTACGGCGCGCCGGGCGCGACCTCACCATCATCAGCTATGCGGCCATGGTGCACACCGCGATTGAAGCGGCCGAGGAATTGGCCAAGGACGGCATCGACGCCGAAGTGATCGACCTGCGCACGCTGCTGCCGCTCGATAAGGAAACGATCCTGGACTCGGTGAAAAAAACCAATAAGCTTTTGATCGTGCACGAAGACACCCGCACCGGCGGGATCGCCGGCGAAATCGCGGCGATTGTCTGCGAGAGCGCTTTCGAAGATCTGGACGGGCCGATCGAGCGGGTGACCGCACTGGATACGCCGGTTCCGTATTCGCCGCCGCTCGAAGAACACTTTCTACCGAACACCGCAAAAGTGGTTGCGGCCGCGCGCAACCTCGCAAAATACTGATCAAACCAAGGCAGGTTCAACGATGGGGAAGACCAAAGGCATCAACCAAGCGGAATTTGCAGTCGGCAGTGAAGTCCGGATCGCGGACCGCGCGTTCCTGGAGGATTTTCTGGAGGCCGGGCAATATCACAACGAGCTCGAGCCAGAGCAAGTGGAATACGCCGGGCGCACCGCCAAGGTGAAGGAAGTGAATTTCTTCACCGGCGGTGATGAGATCTACACCCTGGAAGGAATTCCCGGCGTGTGGCACGAAGAATGCTTGAAGCAAGCCTAGTAGCAAGATAGGCGCGCTCAGCGTTCGCGCGTGCCGCGCTGTTGCGTAGAATTCGCAGTTCGAGGAGAGACCATGGCTGTGGACGTCATCATGCCCCAGATGGGCGAGAGCATTTTCGAAGGCACCATCACCAAGTGGCTGAAGAAGGCCGGCGACAAAATCGAGCGTGATGAGCCGCTCTTCGAAATCTCCACCGACAAGGTTGACGCCGAAATCCCGTCGCCTTCTGCCGGCGTGCTGAAAGAAATTA
>PMHK01000069.1 GCA_003156635.1 Acidobacteriota bacterium
GGCGAACCACGCTTCGTTTTTTATCCGCCCGCCTCTTGGATGCTTGGCGCCGGATTAGGGTCCATTCTGCCGTGGAAGCTCGCGCCCGGAATGTTCATCTGGCTCGCGCTGGTTCTGGCCGGATACTCCATGTGGAGATTCGCGCGCGACTATTTGCCGCCGGAGCAGGCCGCCGGTGCGGCGGTGCTCTACGCCGTAAATCCCTACGCCTTAGTAACGGTGTATTACCGCAGCGATTTTGCGGAATTGTTGGCCAGCGCGATTTTTCCGCTGTTGCTCTGGGCCACCTTGCGCGCCGCTTGCGACGGATGGAGAAGCGTCCCGCGCATGGCCTTTCTTTTCGCGGCCGTATGGCTTTCGAACGCGCCAGCTGCGGTTCTGGCTACCTACTGCGTTGCGCTCATCGCGTTCGTGTCGTTCCTGGGGCAGCGCCAGGCGAAGCCGGCGTTCATTTGCGGCGCGGGCATGGCCGCGGGTTTCGGCCTGGCTGCTTTCTATATCCTGCCGGCCGCGTATGAGCAGCGTTGGGTTCAGATCGATCAGATCCTCTCCGACTTGCTTCGGCCGGATCACAATTTTTTGTACGTCCATGCCGACAATCCCGAGTTTTTATTCTTCAATTGGAAAGTTTCGACGATTGCCATGGGTGTGATTCTCGCCACGAGCATTTCGGCAATCGTGGTGGCGCGGAGGCGCAAAGAGTTTCCCGAAGCGTGGTGGGCGCTGGTCGCGCTGGGAGCGGCCGCAACCTTGATGATGTTTCCCGTAAGCGTTCTGGCCTGGAGCTGGCTGCCAAAACTACAATTTGTACAATTTCCATGGAGATGGCTGGGGCCGCTCGATTTTGTCTTTGCCTTTTTTCTTGCCGCCGCGTTCGGCAAAGCTAAGAAGCGCTGGTTATCCTGGACGGTGACCTTCGCGCTGTTGTGTGGCCTGGGCGCGGCCATCGTCAGCGATTGCTGGTGGGATAGCGAAGACATTCCGTTCCTCACCAGCGGGATTCGGACGGGCCACGGCTACGAAGGCACCGACGAATACCAACCGCTCGGCGCGAGCCGCTACGATTTGCCCGGCGTCGACGCCGATGGCGACGCCACCACCGGTAAAGCCGTGCCACAGCTCCTGGGATCTTCGGCGGCAGATTCCGGTTCGGCTGCCGGGACCGACACCAGACTAACTGTCGAACGTTGGACTGCAGATTCCAGAATTTTTTCCTCGGCGGGCGCCGAACCGACGGTAGTCGCGCTGCGGCTGCTGAATTATCCGGCGTGGCAGGCCGCGCTCGACGGCTCGCCGGTCCCCGTCATCAGCGAGCCTGCGACTGGCCAGATGCTGATCCCGCTCCCCGCCGGAACGCATCGCGTGGTGGTTCGGTTGGACCGAACCTGGGATCGAACGGCTGGCGGAATTATTTCGCTGGTCGTCCTGTTCGCTCTGTTGATTTTGGCGTTGGCGACCAGGTTCCGCACCACTGCATCTAACGAGTTGCGACCAGGATTGAAGCGAGCCTAGAATTCTTGTAGTTTCAGGGAAGCACCTTACCCAAGTTCGAATACCCGATTTCCTCTAGCCGTTCGATCGAATCGTAGTTCTTCAGCGTTGCTATAATTAGAATATGTTGGTCGCACGGTCCGCGCCTTGGCCATGAAAAAAAACTTAAGATCCGAAGCCGAGCGGCAACCCGAAGGCGACGGGCTGCAGTTGTTTCATCCCGCCGTCCGCGACTGGTTCGAAGCGGTCTTCACCGAACCCACCCGGCCGCAGCGCCTGGGCTGGCCGGCCATCGCGCGAGGCGAATCCACCCTGATCCTCGCTCCCACCGGCACCGGCAAAACGCTGGCTGCATTTCTGTGGTGCATCAACCGGCTGATGTTCGAGACGCCGGTAACCGCCGACCACCACTGCCGGGTGCTTTACATTTCGCCCATCAAAGCGCTCGCGGTCGACGTGGAACGCAATCTGCGCGCACCGCTGATCGGCATTCGCCAATCCGCCCAGCGCCTGGGCGCACCGTATTTCGAGCCGACCGTCGCGATCCGCACTGGCGATACGCCGCCCGCCGAACGCGCGCGTTTCATGCGCCATCCTTCCGACATTTTGATCACCACGCCCGAATCTCTGTATTTGCTTTTAACTTCGAACGCGCGTGACGCGCTGCGTTCGATTGAGACCGTCGTTCTCGACGAAATTCATGCACTGGTCCCGACCAAACGCGGATCGCATCTCGCACTCTCGCTCGAGCGCCTCGAACATCTCTGCGGCAGAAAACTCCAGCGCATCGGATTGTCCGCGACCCAGCGGCCCCTGCAGGAAGTGGCGCACTATCTCGGCGGCGTGGACGTCGCCAAGCAATTCGCGAACAGTGCCGGAGACGGGCAATCCTCAGAAGAGTTGATCATGGATCTCGACGCGCCTTCGTCGGCGCCGGTCCATCGCGACGTGACGATTGTGGACGCCAGTGAACCCAAACGGCTCGATCTGCGCGTCGAAGTTCCCGTCCAGGACATGGCACAACTCGACAAGATCGAAGAAATTTCGAGTGGACCAGCTTCGCAGGGCCCAAAAAGATCTTCGATCTGGAGCGCGATACATCCGCAGCTTCTCGAGCTGGTGAAGTCGCATCGCTCGACTTTGATTTTCGTAAATAATCGCCGTCTCGCCGAGCGAATCTCGGGCGCGATCAACGACCTTGCCGGAGAAGTGTTGGTTCGCGCGCACCACGGAAGCGTGGCGGTCGCGCAGCGCAAAGAAATCGAAGACAAGTTGAAGCTCGGCACCTTGCGCGGGTTGGTGGCCACCTCGTCGCTCGAACTGGGCATCGATATGGGCGCGATCGATCTGGTGGTGCAGATCGAATCGCCGTCGTCGGTCGCCAGCGGAATGCAACGTGTGGGCCGCGCCAGCCATCACGTAGGCGCGGTGAGCAAAGCGCTGATTTTCCCGAAGTATCGCGCGGACCTGGTGGCCTGCGCAGCCATCACCGAAGCGATGTATCAGGGCCGCGTCGAATCCGTGCGCTATCCACGCAATCCTCTGGACGTGCTGGCCCAGCAAATTGTCGCGATGGTGGCGATGGATCCCTGGGACGCGACGAAATTGTTCAATGTGCTGCGCAGCGCCGCACCGTACGCCGCCATCACCCGCCCAATTTTCGAGAGCCTGCTCGATTTGCTTTCGGGCCGGTATCCCTCCGACGAATTCACGGAATTACGCCCGCGCCTAACCTGGGATCGCGTAGGCAACCAGCTCACCAGCCGCCAAGGAGCGCGACGGGTCGCGGTAATCAATGGTGGCACGATTCCGGATCGTGGCCTGTATGGCGTTTTTCTGGCTGGGGCGACCAAAGGCGCGCGCGTCGGCGAACTCGATGAAGAAATGGTTTTCGAAAGCCGAACCGGCGACACGATCGTTCTCGGCGCGAGCACCTGGCGAATCGAAAATATTTCTCACGACCGCGTGCTGGTATCTCCCGCGCCGGGGGAGCCCGGGAAAATGCCATTCTGGCATGGCGATACTGCGGGTCGTCCTGCCGAATTTGGCGAACAAATTGGAAAAATGACCCGCGAGCTGCTCGCCCTGCCTCGGCCGGTGGCTTTTGCCAAGCTCACCGAACAGCACAGCCTTGACGCCAACGCGGCCGGAAATCTGCTGCAATATCTCGAAGACCAAAAACTCGCCACCGAGAAGATTCCCAGCGACCAGGACATCGTCATCGAAATTTGCCGCGACGATCTGGGCGACCGCCGCGTTTGCGTCCTGACGCCGTTCGGCAGCCGCGTGCACGCCCCCTGGTGCATCGCCGTCACCGCGAAAATGCGCGCGGAACACGGCTGGGAAGTGGAGTCGATGTGGTCCGACGACGGATTCGTGATTCGCCTGCCGGAAAACGAAGAGCCCATCGATTCGAGTCTGTTGCTTCCCTCGCCTGCTGAATTTCGCGATCTGGTAATCCGGCAGCTCGGCTCGACTTCCCTGTTTTCGGCAAAATTCCGGGAGGCGGCCGCACGCGCGTTGTTGCTGCCCAGGCGCCGCGCCGGATTGCGCACGCCGCTGTGGCAACAACGTAAGCGCGCCGCGGACCTGCTGGCCGTGGCTTCGCGATATTCTTCATTTCCGATTTTGCTGGAAACCTATCGCGAATGCATTCGCGACGTTTTCGACTTACCGGTTGCGGCGAGTATTTTGGCGAAAATTCAGCAGCGATCGATCGGCGTGAAAATGGTTGAATCGCGCACGCCGTCGCCCTTCGCCTCGGCGCTTCTTTTTTCGTATGTCGCCAATTACATTTACGAGGGCGATGCGCCGCTGGCCGAACGCCGCGCGCAAGCTCTATCGATCGACCAGTCCCAGCTGGAAGAACTTTTCGGCGACGCCGATCTCCGCGAATTGCTCGATCCAGCTGCTCTCGACGAAGTCCAAGCCAAACTGCAATCGCTGGAGCCGGATTACCAGGCGAAACATGCGGATGGCGTCCACGACCTGCTCCTAAAGCTCGGCGACCTTGCTGAACCGGAAATTGCTGCGCGCAGCGTAAACCCGGAAATCGCCTCGATGGTTCACGAACTGACGAACGCCCGGCGCGCGGTCCGCGTGCGCATTGCTGGCGAGCACCGGTTCATTCCCGTGGAATACGCATCGCGCTATCGCGATGCGTTGGGCACGCCGCTTCCTCCCGGGCTTGCCGACGTTTTTCTGGAACATTCCGGCGAGCCTCTAGCAGAAATTGTGCGGCGTTATGCGCACACCCACGGTCCTTTTCTCGCGGAAGAGCTCGCCAAACGCTACGGAATTCAGATTTCAGCTGTTGAGCCGATCTTGCGCGCCCTGCATGCCCAAGGAAAATTGCTGGAAGGCGAATTCCGCCCGAATGGCCGGCATCGTGAGTGGTGCGATCCGGACGTGTTGCAGCAGATACGCCGCAAAAGTCTGGCGCGCCTGCGCCGGGAAATCGAACCGGTCGAGCAGAATACGTTCGCGCGCTTTGCGCTGCGGTGGCAGGGCGTAAGCGTGCCGCGCAAAGGGCTCGACGCGCTGCTCGATATTGTCGAATCGATGCAGGGCGTCGCGGTTCTGGCTTCCGAGCTCGAGCGGGAAATTCTCCCAGCGCGCGTCAGCGACTATCGTGCCGGCGATCTCGATGCCCTGATCGCTGCCGGCGAAATTGTTTGGCTCGGCGTCGAATCGATTGGCGAGCGCGACGGCCGCGTGGCTTTATACTTGGCCGAATCCTTGTCGTTGTTGTTGCCGCCGAAAGAGATGCTGCCGGAACGCCCGGACTTTTCCGAGCGTGCCAGACAAATTCTGGAATTTCTGGGCCGCAGTGGCGCGTCATTCTTCACCGCGATTCACGCCGCGTGCGGAGGCGGTTATCCCGGTGATTCCCTCGCCGTGTTGTGGGAACTGGTCTGGGCCGGGCAAATCACTAACGACACCTTGCAGCCGCTGCGCAGTTTGACGCGCCCGACCGACCGTGAACGCAATCGTCCCCCATTTGCCGACGATCGTCCCGGCTCGCCGGAATTTCTGCGGCGTTTGCGGTCGCGCGGTGGCGGCGACGGACGCGCACAAGGACGCTGGTCGCTGGTCCAGCAGCGAATCGCCACGGCGCTAACCCCAACTCAGTGGAGCGCCAATATTTCGCAGCAATTGCTGATTCACAATGGAATCGTCACCCGTGAAACCGCGCTCGCTGAAAATATTCCTGGCGGCTACAACACCGTCTATCCCACGTTCAAAACCATGGAAGAAAGCGGCTGGACCCGGCGCGGCCTGTTCGTGGCTGGGCTTGGCGCCGCGCAATTCGCGATGCCTGCCGCGGTGGATATGCTGCGCAGCCTGCGCCCGGAATCTGCTGCGCCGGAAATCGTTTATTTGGCGGCGACCGATCCGGCGAACCCGTACGGCGCGATTCTGCCGTGGCCGCGCGTCGAAGACGAAGACACCAACCTGCCGGTGCATCATGCGATGGCTCGCGCCGCCGGAGCAGGCGTGATTCTGATCAATGGCCATCTCGCCGGATTTCTCAGGCGCCGGAATCCGGCGATTCGCGTCGTCCTGCCGGAGAGCGAACCGGAACGAAGTACATTCGCGCGCGACTTGGCTAAAAAGCTCGCGGAACTGGCGATTCGGCGTCAAGGCCGTAAATCCGGCCTGCTGATCGGAATCATTAATGAAGAGCCGGCGCGCGAACATTTCCTGGCTCGCTTCCTCGAAGAGGCCGGATTCGTCAACACGGTTCTAGGTTTCCAGATGCGGCGCGCGAACACCATCGCCGCGCCCACGCCCGTGGATAAAGCGGCGGACGGCGATGACGATGCCGACGACGAGCCGCAAATTTCGGAGAGCGCCTAATGCCCGAGGGCGACACAATATTTCGCGCGGCGCGGACGCTGCAAAGGGCGCTCGCCGGTCAAGTAGTGATTAAATTCGAATCGGTTTTGCCCAAGTTGGCTCGCGTGGACGTGGACTCCGGCGTGGTCGGCCGTACGATCGAAAAGGTGGAAGCCGACGGCAAATGGATGTTGCTGCATTTTTCCGGCGACTTGATCCTGCTGAGTCACATGTTAATGAGTGGAAGCTGGCACATTTACCGTCCCGGTGAAACCTGGCAGCGGCGCGCCATCGACATGCGCATCGCGATCGAGACCGCTCCGTTTGTCGCGGTTGGTTTCAATGTTCCGGTAGCGGAATTTCACACTGCGGCGAGTCTGGCGCGACGGCGCGGATTCAACACCTTGGGACCATCGGTGTTGGCCGATGACTTCGCCGCGGACGCGGCGATAGCCCGACTCCAATCGCGCTCCGAAGAAGAAACCGGAGTAGCGCTGATGACCCAGTCGCTGCTGGCCGGAATTGGAAACGTATATAAATCGGAAGTTTGCTTCGCCTGCGGCGTAAATCCATTCCGGCCAATTTCCACCCTGACCCCAGCAGAACTGCAGGCCTTGGTTTCCACCGCGCGCAAATTCTTGCAGGCCAATGTGTGGGATGGTTCCGGCGACCAGATCGTGACCTATGGCGGCATGCGGCGAACCACGGGCAGCTTTGATCCCGACAATCGATTGTGGGTCTATCACCGCCGCGGCGAAGCTTGCCGAAAATGCGGCACGGCGATTGAATCGCGGAAACACCACACCGACGCGCGGACCAGTTTCTGGTGCCCAGTCTGCCAGCCCATGGTCACGGCCGAGGCACGCCGTTCCGCTGCTGCTGGATAATTGTTAGTGAAAATCGTGCGAAGCAGTCTCGGCGCGGGTGACGTTAAGCGGGTGAACCTTCTCCACCTTCACTGAAATGACGTTTTCCTGATTTTGCAGTTGCCCTTCGATAATCAAAAACGGCTGATGCACCACGGTGATGTGATATTCCTCAAATACCGGCGGCGTGATGATGGCGTTGGCGATTCCCGTTTCATCTTCGATGCTGAGAAACACAAAACCTTTCGCAGTGCCGGGACGCTGGCGACAAATCACGGCTCCGGCGATGCGCACGCGCCGCCCATTCGGCACGCTGCGCAGCTCCACGGCGGTTAAAACGCCGAGCCGTTTCATTTTTTGGCGATGATAGCCCATGGGGTGCGGGCCGACTGTCATGCCAGTCCCTCTAAAATCGGCCACTAACCTTTCTTCCGGAGTCATGGCTTGCAAAGGCGATTGCACCATCGCTGTTGAAGGTTGGTTCGCTTCTGCAAAAGGTCCCGAAAAACTTCCCGCGCGTTCCAGCAAAGGCCCCGGGTTTTTGGCCAAGCGTTCGATCTGCCATAAAGCATCGCGGCGGTGAACCTTGTTTTGTCCTTCGATAAAATTCAAAGCGCCAATCTGGGCCAGCGCGGTCAATTCCATTTTGCGCAGCCAGGGGACGCGCAGCTTCAAATCCTCAATCGAACTAAACGGGCGAACCGCGCGCTCCCGTACAATTTGCCGGCCCACTTCTTCGCGTAGCCCACGCGCATAACGCAAACCCAGACGCAGCCGAAAATCCTTCTCGCCCAGTTTTTCCAAAGTACACAGCCAATCCGAGCGGGTGATATCGATCGGCCCGAATTTCAATCCATGCCGATGCGCATCCTGTACCAAAGTGGCCGGTTGATAAAAACCCATCGGCTGGTTATTCAGCATGGCCGCGGTAAATGCCGGCAGGTAATGGCATTTCAAGAATGCGCTGGAAAAAGCGATCAGCGCAAAACTGGCCGCATGCGATTCCGGAAATCCATACAACGCAAAGGAAGTAATGGATTGAATGATGGTGTCCTGCGTCGGACCGGTTATTCCTTTGCGGTCCATCCCGACGCGCAGTTTTAGTTCCACATCCTTCATGCGTTTCTCCGAACGCTTGAAGCCGAAGGCTCGGCGCAATTCTTCCGCCTCGCCACCGGTAAACCCCGCGGCAATCATGGCCATGCGCAGCAGTTGTTCCTGAAAAAGGGGCACGCCCAGGGTGCGTTCCAACACTGGCTGCAATGAGGGATGCAGGCAGGTGGGCGCTTCCCGCCCCTGCCGGCGCTTCAAATACGGATTCACCATTTTGCCGACGATCGGCCCGGGCCGGATAATTGCAACCTGCACCACAATGTCGTAAAACTCTTTGGGCAACAGGCGCGGCAAACAAGCCATCTGCGCGCGACTTTCAATCTGAAACATCCCTACGGTGTCCGCTTTTTGCAAAGTTTTATAAACAGTTTTATCGTCCATGGGCAATTTGCCTAAATCAATGTCTTCGCCGTAATCGTCATGAATGATTTTCAGGGAATCTTCGAGCACCGCCATCATGCCGAGTCCCAGCAGATCGATTTTCACGATGCCCATATCCGCGCAGTCTTCTTTATCCCACTNNGGCCGGGCATGGTGGCCGGTTCGAGCGGGACGATCGAATCGAGTTGCCCCTGGCAAACGACCATGCCGCCGGAATGTTGCCCGAGGTGTCGCGGCAAATCCTGAAACTTGACGCAAAGTTCCAGGAATTTGCGGATTTGCGGATGCTGCAGGTCGAGCCCGGCATCGCGAAAATGGTTGATCAGTGTGTCGTTTTCGTCTTTGTATTCCCAGGCGCTGACGAGGGCGGTCAGGCGATTCAAGGTTTCGGCATCGAAAGACAGAGCTTTGCCGATTTCGCGCGCCGCGGATTTCCCGCGATAGGTGATGACGTTTGCGGTCATCGCCGCGCCTAATTTTCCATATCGCTCATACACATATTGGATCGCTTTTTCGCGTTGATCCCCGCTGGGCAGATCCAGATCGATATCCGGCCACTCGCCGCGCTCCTCGGAAAGAAACCTTTCGAAAAGCAAATTCATGCTAACCGCGTCCACCGCGGTGATGCCTAGCGCATAGCACACGGCGCTGTTCGCGGCGGAGCCGCGACCTTGCACCAGAATGCCGCGTTCATTACAGAAACGAACAATGTCCCAAACGATCAGAAAATATCCTTCGAGGTTCAGTTTCTCGATCAGGGCTAGTTCGCGTTCGATCTGCCGCGTAGCTTTTTCATTTTCGGTGCCATAACGCCGGCGCATGCCCTCCAGCGTGCGTTCACGCAGAAAATGCGCCTGCGATTTTCCATCGGGAACCGGATAGTTGGGGAATTTGTAACCTAGGCCACTCAAATCGAATTGCAGCCGGGTGGAAAGAATTTGGGTGTTGACGATTGCTTCCGGAATATCCGCAAACAACCTGGCCATTTCATCCGGCGATTTCAAATGACGCTCGGAATTACGAGTCAGCAGGCGTCCGGCAGTAGCCAGCGTGCGATGGTTGCGGATGCAGGTGAATACGTCCAACACTTCGCGCTGTTCGGGAGTGGTGTGCGAGACGCCATTGGTCGCGAGCAGCGGCAATCGCAGGCAGCGCGCGATTTCGATGGCCGCTTGGTTGCGTAATTCTTCGGCGCGCGACAAATGGCGCTGCAATTCCACATACACATTTTCACGGCCGAAAACTTCACAGAGATCTCGAACATACTTTCGGCCGTTTTCGATTCCCCCGTGCGCGAGTGCGTACGCCAGCGGCCCTTCTTCGCCTCCGGTGAGGCACACCAGGCCTTGACGATATTCGCCAACCTCATCGGCCGAAACATGCCCTTCGTTTTTCTTAGCGCGTAATTTCATGCGCGTAATTAAACGGCAAAGATTCTGGTAACCCGAGCGTGATTCGACGAGCAGCGGATAGCGCCAGCCCTCCGATGAAGTGACTTCCGCACCGAGATGGGCTTGTACCGAAATTTTGTCAGCAGCGAGATAAAAACGAGGAGCGCCGTATACGCCGTCGCGATCCAGCAGTGCCATCGCATTCATTCCCTGGTTGTGGCCAACCGCCGCTAGGTCTTCGGGCAACGCTGCGCCTTCCAGAAAGCTGAACGCCGAACGCGCATGAAGTTCGGTGTACATCAGTCGTACATCCCGCGCACGAACCAGCTTTGCGCGGTCACATCGAAATAAATGCAATACGTTCCGCTTGGCGCTGCTGTTTGCTGCTGTGGATTTGAGTCCAGCGCAGAAAAACTGTTGCGCGTGTGAATGATTCTGGCGCTGGGCGAATTCACCCACACTTCAATATCCCATTCGTCTTGCAGCCAGAAATCTTCGCGCCACCAATCGCCGGAAGTGCGCCATGGGCCGGAAGCAGCGATGACGCTGCCGTAAACTCCACGAAAAAAAAACCGGCTGGGGACGCCATCGTGCAATTCGATGGTGGCCGGCAGGCGCGGCCGAAACATACGAAAACCCACCGACGATCGTCGCGATGGCGGTTCATTTGCGGCTGGTTCGACGATTGCCAGCTCGGTGCCGTTTTTGGATTTTCGTCGGGGAGGCTCCTCGTTGGCTGGTGGTCTGAACCGGGACATGCGGAATTCCCCAGGTCGATGCGTATCGACAAGTTCGGGCGAGCCGACATTGGCGCTGCCCACCAGCTTGGCCAAGCGCGCGACGGTCAGCTCCAATTTTTCCGGGTCCGGGCTGCTGGGTACGAATAAGCCGCTTTGTGCGGCGCGCCGTCGCGAAGGCTCGGCGACCAGAATAATTTTTACGATTGAGCCCGGCGGCGGATCGGACTGCAACTGCAAACGCAGCAGCTTCAGCAACATCTTGGAATCGCGCATGGCGACCGGCAAAGTCAAACCTTTTCGGTAAATTTTCTGATTGTCGTCTGGCGGCGAATTTCTTTTTATAATTTCGGCATCTTTCTCGAATAAATCACCTAGATCAAATCGCAAATGAATCGCCGTCGCGGCCTGTGCACGCGCTTGCAGCCGCGCGCACAATTGATCGAGCAAACGCCCCAGCAAAAACGAAACTGGCTCGAGTTCTTCTTCGGCGGTATCGAGTTCAAGCTCCTCGCGAAAACTCAAACTGGGTTCGGCCAATACCAGCGAGCGGACTGATGCTCCGCGCGCCAGCTCATGCAGACGAACTCCTTCCTGCCCCAAACGTTCGGAAAGCTCGAGTAAAGGAAGCGCGGCCAAATCCCCACAGGTTTTAATTCCCCAGCGATCCAGCGTCGCGAGCGATTCCTCCGAGGGGAAGAGTACGTGAACCGGCAGAACCCCGATGCGCCGCGATTCTTCGCCGTCTGGAATTACCGTGACGCCCGTAAAACCCCGCGCAGCGTGAATCGCGACTTCGATATTCGCAGCCGCCGCCACATTGGTGGCGAGACCGAGGCTCAGGGCCCGCCGCGATAAATCTCCGGCAATCTCTTCATCCGATCCAAATAAAGAATTCAGCCCGGCCAGATCCAAAACGATCGTATCCGCGGCCGTATTTTCCATGCGCGGCGAAACCGACCAGCCCAGATCGAGCAGCGCGGCATGCGCGGCGGCCTCCTTGGATTGCGATCGATTGCGGATTTCGACGCCAAGGAATTGCGCCACCTGTGATTTGGCCATGCCCATCTGGATTCCCGCGCGCCAGGCGGAATCGTTGGCGTCGATCACCCTTACCAGCGGCGGTGTGCCATCCACCAGCGCCAGCGCGCCGGCGCGCAGCTGCGGCTCAGTGCGCAGCACGGCTTGCACCATGAATTGCGGAACGTAAATCGAAGCGAAGGCCATCGTTTGATATTTTGCCAGCCAAAATGATTTCCGAGATCGATCGTCTGGGCAGAGGCGTCAACACTCCTGGTGGCCGAAACAGTTTTGAAATGTCATTTCGATTTATTTTCAGCGCTGGCAATTCCCAGCGAATCCCAATTTGTTTTGGTTTTGAAAATTGCGCCCGCTTCCCTGCCGGCGTTCCGGCTCACCTTCAGTGGCAAAACTTTGTGGTGCGCCAAGGATTCCACCGCTGGAGGCTGCATGCGCGACCGCAAAACTTCAGCGCGCGCTTCCAGGCCCTCGAGCAGCCACGCCGGCGAATGGCGTTCATCTCCAACATAAGAATTCGCGCGTGTATTCGCGCCTGAAGAAGAATCCGCAGCGCGCCCAGGCTTCCGCCAATGCACCGCATGTCCTTGCAGCTGCAAAACCAGCGAAGCGCAAGTCTTCGCGTTCGATTCCCGCGACAGCAGCAGCAGAATAGTCGGCGTGTCTTCCACCGCGCGGCGGAACCGGAACCAGGAATCGAGCGGCACGTGGCGAACCAGTTTGGGAGAAATGTCGCTGACATCTACCGCGATAAAACCGAAGCCGCCGCTTTGCAGCAGCAAATCCGTGGCGCGCAGGGTCTGCTCGATGGAATGGCAGCGCACCCAGAGCAGTTTTTTCAGGTCCACGCCGGCCGCCGCCGCGGAACACGGATCAAACGTGTCGGAGCCATCGATCAGCGCGCAGGCTTCGTCGTGCCCGGTTCGGGCGCCGAGCGCTGAAAAAAGAAAACTGGTGCCACCCGAGCAGGCCGGACCAAAAATTTCGGTCAGCGCTCCGCGCGGCAAGCCGCCAGTCAGCGCATCGATTTCCGGGATTCCGGTGGCCACTGTGGGAAAAACGTTGCGGTCGCGATAGGTGAATGGAGCCGAGACGCGCCCCGCCAGGGCTTGCTCAACCTGCGAACGCAGCGCGGAGATTTTGGCGGCCATGGGTTAAGGCGGAACAAAAGCGATATAAATATGTTCGCTTTTTGTTCGCCTTAACGATTTTCCCCGAACCATTGACGATTGTCAATCGCCGATGGACGAGCAGTAATGGTTGTAGAAATTGTCCCCAAACCAAAATACCCGCCATCCGATTTGCCTCACGCGAATCTAAATCTGTATGCCAGCTCGAAGACGTATCGGCCGTTTCATCGCGATAATCCAATCTGTTCTTTTTCTTACGCACGTCTTCATTTATGAGACATGGACCTTTTCGTCAGCAGCAAGCGCATCCCATGGGTCACTCGTTCTCAAGCTCGTTCTTGGCTTATTGTCTGTGAGCTTCGTGTCCGCTTCCCTACTGGCTTACCGCTACACCACCGCACCCGTGCGAATTTTCTATCGGGGCGCCGCGGTCTGGGCCGGGATCTTATCGTTTCTTTTTCTCGCCGCAATTTCTTCCTGGACGATTTTCGGAATCGCGCGGGTTACCGGCCTGAACCTGAACTTCCACCGCATGGTGGAAGTATTGTTCGGCGCCGCGGTTGCCGTCGGACTCTACGCCGTATTCAACGCCAGCTGGACGCGCGTCACCCGAACCACGGTGCGCCTGGCGAACTTGCCGGAATCGTGGCGCGGCCGCAAAGCTGCGCTGATCAGCGACGTGCACCTGGGTCATGTGCGCAACCGCAGTTTCCTGCGGCGTATGGTTACCAAAATTCTAAGAGAAGCGCCCGACGCGATTTTTATCGCCGGCGATTTGTACGACGGCACGGCCATCGACGCGCGCCGCGCTGCCGAGCCGCTGAATAAGCTCTCCGCCCCGCACGGCGTTTACTTCGTCGCGGGGAATCACGAACAATTCGGCGATGACCGCAAATATCTTGGCGCGATCGAAGCCGCCGGGGTGCGCGTGCTCAGCAACGAAAAAGTGGAAGTCGACGGCTTGCAGATCATGGGCGTGTCCTACCGCAGCGCAGTGCGCAACCGCGAATTCGCTTCAGCTCTACAAGGCATGCGCCTGGATCGCAATCGCGCCAGCATTCTGCTGGTCCACGCGCCCGATCATCCGGACGTCGCGGAAGCGGCGGGCGTTTCGCTGCAACTCTCCGGCCACACCCACTTGGGCCAATTCATACCCTGGAGCTGGATGGCCCGGCGCGTCTATCGCCAGTTCGTCTACGGCCTGAGCCAGATTGGCAAGATGCAAGTTTTCACTTCGAGCGGAGCAGGCACCTGGGGCCCGCCGCTGCGGCTGGGATCAAATCCTGAAATCGTCGTGCTACAGTTCGAATAATTCGCCTGTTCGTTTTCTTTCAACAAGTTTTCCAGCCGGGTGAGCTGGTCGATTCGCCATTGGTACGATTTGGTGGCGTCGACCGGAATGTTTGTCCCCGCTTCAGCTTCGTGGTCGGAAAGTTTGGATGGATCAGCGAGTCCGCGAAGTGCTGCGTCTCCACGCAGCCCTCTGCGATTTCCTCGCAACAAGTACGCTTCCCCCAAAGAACGCTGCGCCAAGCCAACGACCTCGATTTTCTTCTACATCCTTTTGATAACGAAAGAAATTCTATGGAACGCTACGAAACGGGTTGGTAAAGTCCGCCTGAGGACGGTTAGCGCCAGAAGCCTCCTGACCTACAGATATTGGGAGACCCAAATGGAAATCGAGTCGGAACAACGCACCATCGTCATTCACCGGCCGGATCCGGCCGTCTTGCGGCGGGCCGCCATTGTTGAGGCAGGCTTCGCGAAGGCCCCGGCCAAAAGAAGAATAATCTTCCCACGATGGAAAATGCGTTTCAGACCCTGGCTGGTCTCGCTGCTGCTCAGCGCTCCGCTGTTTAGCGCAGCAGCGACCTTCGCCCAGTACAATCCCCTGCCCAATCCAATTGAAGTGCAGGAAATCGCCGCCCCGGCGCAAGGAGCGGTGCGAGCGAGCCAGAACAATTCGATAATTTTGTCGCAAAGTCCCTACCTCGGCGGCGTTCCTTCCGGGAAACTGAGCGCAACACCGATCACGCTTTCGCTGCAGGATGCCGTCACCCGTGGACTCCGGCAAAATCTCGGAGGTTTTTTGGCTTCTGATTCGGTGACCGACGCGCGCGGACAGAAATGGCAAGCCCTGAGCGCGTTGCTTCCGAATGTAGTCACCGATACCGGATTTGGCACGCATCAAATCGACTTAAAAACCCAAATCGGCCTGAACATAACCGGAGTTCCCAAGATTATTGGTCCCTTCGGCTATTTCGATTCGCGGGCGTATCTCAAGCAGACCGTTTTTGATTGGGGCTCCATCGAAGGGGATCGCTCGGCCCAGGCGCAGCTGAAGTCGGTCCAGTATGGTTACAAAAACGCGCGCGAGTTAGTGGTGACGGTGATTGTTTCCAATCGTTTGTCCGGGATTACTACCAGACCATTCATGTCTCTGGGGATCACAGTAAAATTCCGTTCTACTTTCACGGAGATCATTGCATCCGCCACGAACCCGGTGTTCTCGATGGAGTCACGGCATTCAAACGGGACCTGGAAGAACTCACGCAACACAGAAGCATAGACGAGATCAAGTTTGTGTTGGGACAGGGAGACTTCGTTTTTATAGCTGCCAAAGGCTCGCACGTGAGCGCCCCTTGTCTCTACATCGACCTATACCGAGTTGAAGGCGGGAAGATCGCCGAACGCTGGGGATTTCCCGAAGAACTTCCTCCTCACGAGGAATGGAAGAACGACAATGGCATACTCTAATCCCGATCCGGCTTCTTGGTTTCCGTGCGATGGTTTGCGGCTTGGTACGCTCGCCACTGCTTCCTGTCAACCCTCAACAACGCTCATCATGTGCTGAGAGACAGGACATCGCTCTTTGAACCTGCCGGGCACTCAGCTCGGGTGAAGCAAGTGAGAGAACATCCGACATCCTATAGCGCCCGCGAATCAGGTATCAATTACGGCCGCCGCCTTCGGTGAGCGCGGTTGGAGTATGACGGCATCTGCCCGACCGCGATCAGAGAACAACAAAATTCATCGGAGGACGGTATGAATCGATTCGAAAGTAAAGTTGCCATCGTCACGGGGGCTGGATCAGGCATTGGTGCCGCCACGGCGCGCCGCTTTCTACAAGAAGGTGCATTCGTGGTCGTTAACGGACGGCGTGAACACAAATTGCACGAAACCATCGCGGGCTTTGATACAGCAAAGTCACTCGTCCACCCTGGAGATGTCTCGGATGAAGCGTACGTGAAGCGCCTGGTGGAAGACACGGTCGCCCGGTTTGAAAAGCTGGATATATTGGTCAACAACGCGGGGATGGCGATCTTTGGCCCCTTCTCGAGGACCACCACCGAGGACTGGCGGAAGGTGATGGG
>PMHK01000050.1 GCA_003156635.1 Acidobacteriota bacterium
GGAAAATGGCCTGAAATTCCTGGAGGAAGCCGAAGGCGCCCTGATCCCCATGGCCGCTCCGGCCACGCCGCGATACCTGGGCGCGGCCGCCGGATCGGATGGGCGTGCGGTGGTGGTGCCCGCCGAGATTGGCCTCGCCGAACGTCGGCCAACTCGTTAGCGCCGCCGCGAACAAATCTTGCTGTTCCTTACTCCAAGCTCACGAGTATCCGCTTGACGTCAAATGTAGCCAAGCCGAGGCCTTCCATCACGCCAACGCCCGTCGCCAAGACGTTCTTGGGCGGGGGCCACGCACTGGGTCTGGCCCTGGTCCATCAACCCGTGGAACTTTGGCGCCGGCGTCGTCTTCTTGATTCTGCACGTCCTTCTCGACCGCATGACCGTTGAGTTCCAGATGTGGAAGGGGGTCAGTGCCTGGTACCCGCCCGCTGGCCTGGAAGTCGCCGTACTGGTCGGTCTCGGATTTTCCTACATGCCGGTGATCTTGCTGGCGAATTTCGTTTCGGCCATCGTCAACTATCACCAATCGCCGCGTTCCGCCGCCTTCTGGGTCTCCTGCCTGGTCATCACCGCCGGATATTCCGGCGGCGCTTTCATTTTGCGCCGCATCCTCCCCCACGATTCTCCCTTCCGCTCGGTCGGTGATGTCTTTCGCTATTTGACCGTCGCCATCACCACCTCCTTCTGGGTCGCCAGTGTCGGGGCTTTGACGCTCACTTGGGAAACTCCTGCGCTGATAACGGAGTATCCGAAATTGGTACTCAGCTGGGCCGTCGGCGATTCGGTTGGCTTGATCGCCCTCACGCCTTTCAACCTGGTTCACGTCATGCCCTGGTTCCACGGACGCTCCAACCGTTATGGCCGATCTAGCCACGCTCGGCCCCTCGCCATCGAACGCACTCATCGCCGAACCTTCGGCAGCCTCGAATTCGCAGCGCAACTCGCCACCCTTGTCTTCGCGCTCTGGCTCGTCTTTGGCTCCAGGCTCAGCGAAAGCTACAATCTCTCCCACCTGATTTTCCTTCCGGTGATTTGGGTCGCGGTTCGCCAGAGCATTCCCGGCGTCAGCACCGCGATCCTCCTGCTGAATTTAGGTTCGATGGTGATGCTCAACTTCTATCCCGAAGATTTGTATCACCTCGCCATGCTCCAATTCTTGACCCTCATCGTCTCGCTGACCGGTTTGACCCTGGGCACCCTCATCACCGAACGCCGCTCCATCGAGGACGGCCTCCGCAAAAGTGAGGACCGCCTCAAGGCCATCGTCGACGCCATCGACGAAGTGATCTTTGAAATTGATCGCGAGGGAATTTTCCGNNCGTGACCGCTGCTGGCCGCGGCGAAAGCATCGAGTACTCCATCGCCTTCGGCGCCGACACGCGCTGGTTCCTCGCCCGCGTCAGCCCCATCCACTCCCCCGACGGCCTCTTCCGCACCGTGTGGATCTGCTGCAAGGTCTGGAATCCGGCGCCGACGATTACCTCACCAAGCCCTTCGACTCGCAGGAAGTCCGCGCCCGCTTGCACGTCGGCCAACGCATCCTCGACCTACAGGACAAGCTCATCGCCGCCGGCGAAGAGTTGTTATTCCGCGCCACCCACGACAATCTCACCGGAATCTGCAATCGCGGCGTGATTCTGGACACCATCCGCCGCGAGCGTTCCCGCCAGGATCGCGGCGGCAATGCTTTCGCCATCGTCTTGGCCGACCTCGACCATTTCAAATACGTTAACGACACCCATGGCCATCTGGCCGGCGATGCCGTGCTCCAGGAAGTCGCCCGCCGCATGACCAATTTTATTCGTCCCTACGACGCGGTCGGCCGCTACGGCGGCGAGGAATTTCTCATCGTCGTTCCGTCCTCCGACGCCATGGGCGCCCTCGGTTTAAGCGAAAGAATCCGCCATGGAATCGAAGCCACGCCCATCCTCGCCGACGGGGTTTCGATTTCCGTCAGCGGCAGCTTCGGGATTGCCGCCAGCACGCCCGGGCATTTGCTCGATCCCCAGGAAATGATTCGGCTCGCTGACGACGCGCTGTACCGCGCCAAGAAGAACGGCCGGAATCGCTGCGAACTCGCTGCTCAACAGGATTTGACCACCCATCGCTCGCCCGAGGTCGATCCGGTCACGCCCGACTTTGCCGCCAAACTCCGCACCCCCTGATCGTTTCGTTCGATTCATTCGAATCTTTCGAACGCGCGGAATTGCAAGTTCTCTTGCCTCGCCCTCGCGGCCGCCGGATGATGTCTAGGCTTCGCTGCTGGATTCGCCGCGAGGCCTTGTTTCCAGTCCCGGCCCGGTCTTAGGAGGCGCGACTTGCCCGCCATCCCCGAAATTCGCGTCGACCTTTGTAACGACCAACCCGTCCGGCCAGAAAAAGATTTTGTCTTGTACTGGATGATTGCCTTCCGCCGCACCCGTTGGAATTTTGCGCTAGACCACGCCATCGCCCGGGCGCGCGAACTCAAAAAGCCCCTCGTAATTCTGGAAGCGCTCCGCTGCGATTACCCCTGGGCCAGCGCTCGCCTGCATCGTTTCGTCTTGGACGGGATAACGGATAAACTGCGGAATCTAGCTGAGGGTGGAGTCCACTATTATCCGTACGTCGAGCGCGCGGTCGGTGCCGGGAAGGGCCTGCTCGCCGCGCTCGCCCACCATTCCTGCGTCGTCGTCACCGACGACTTCCCCTGTTTTTTCCTGCCGCACATGGTTCGCCGCGCCGCGCAGCAATTGTCCGTGCGCCTGGAAAAAGTCGACTCCAATGGATTGCTTCCGCTGCGCGCCACCGATCAGCTGTTTTCCACTGCCTACGCCTTTCGCCGTTTCCTCCAGAAAACTCTTCCTGCGCATCTGTCCCATTTCCCCAAGGCCGATCCACTCGCGCGTCCGGATCTTCCCCAACTAAAATCGTTGCCTAAGGAAGTCACCAAGCGCTGGCCGCCGGCGTCGCTAACCTGGTTGGAAAATTCCCAATCGCTCGCGGAATTGCCGATCAACCACCAGATTCTCTCCGCCACCGCGTCCGACGCCGTCAGCGGAGGAGAAGCTCCCGCCCAGAAAAAATGGCTCGAGTTCTTATCCAAGAAAATCGACGAGTACCCCGAGGAGCGCAACGAGCCCTCCGCGGAAGGTACCACCGGTCTTTCGCCCTATCTCCATTTCGGCCACATTTCCGCGCACCAGATGTTTCACGATCTGATGTCCCGCGAAAAATGGTCGGACGCCAAACTTGCCCACCGCGCGAGCGGCAGCCGCGAGGGCTGGTGGGGCGTGCGCCCTCCGGTCGAACAATTTCTGGATCAGTTCATCACCTGGCGTGAAGTGGGTTTCAATTTTTCCAGCCACCGCGACGATTACGATCGCTACGAATCGCTCCCCGAATGGGCCCAAGAAACTCTGGCGAAACACTCTCGTGACGAGCGCCAATGGATCTACTCGCTGAAAGATTTTGCCGCTGCTCGCACTCACGATCCGCTCTGGAACGCCGCGCAGCGCCAGCTCTCCTCCACCGGCCACATACACAATTACCTGCGCATGCTTTGGGGCAAAAAAATTCTCGAATGGTCGGAATCTCCGGAGCAGGCTTTGGAAGTCCTGATCGAATTGAATAACCGCTACGCCCTCGACGGCCGCAATCCCAATTCTTACAGCGGAATTTTCTGGTGTCTCGGCCGCTATGACCGTCCCTGGGGACCCGAACGCCCGATTTTCGGCACCATCCGTTACATGAGTTCGGACAACACCGCTCGCAAGCTCCGCGTGAAGGACTACCTCCGGAAATATGGCGAGCAAAAAACTCTTTATCGCGAAATCGAAGATTGACGCCCCAGCCGCCGAAGTTTTTCGCTGGCACGAAGAACCCGGCGCGCTCGAACTCCTGACTCCGCCAGGGGAGCCGGTCGAACTCGAGCAGCGCCCCGCCGGAATACGGGATGGCGATCGCGGCGTCCTGCGCGTCGGGCTCGGCCCGTTCAAAATCCGCTGGGTTCTGGAACATCGCGATTACGTCGAAGGCCGCCAGTTTCGAGACGTCCAGATTTCCGGCCCCTTTAAAAGCTGGCAACACACCCACTCATTTTTGCCGGACGGAGATTGCGCCAGTTTCCTGGAGGACCGCATCGAGTACGAATTGCCGCTGGGCGCAATCGGAGCTTTTTTCGGATACTGGTTCGTCCAGCGCAAACTCCAACGCCTCTTTGAATACCGCCACCGCATCACCAAAGAAGCAATGCTGGCGCGTAGCGCGGCCCGCAAGCGCAGCGGATAATCGTCGACCGGGAGCGGCTGGTAGTTCTCAAAGAGCTTGGGAAACGAGCGCTTGAGCACATCGCGGTTCTCGAGCACGTACGAGATCCCGGACGGTGTTCGGACGTTGTCTTCGAGCACCAGATACTCGCCGTGCGCGTCGCGGATGATGTCGATTCCCGAGACGTGGATGTAGGTGTCGTGCGGCGGCCGCACGCCGATCGCTTCGCGTTCGTAGTGCTCCGACGAGAACACGAGTGTGCGAGGGATGATGCCGTCGCGCAACACCTTGGCCTCGCCGTAGACGTCCTTGATGTCGCCTGAGAGCGCCTTCTTCTCCTCTTCGAGCCGCTCGATCCGCTCGACGAACGCGCGCAGATGACCGGCGTTGACCTCGCTTGTCTCGGTCTTTGTCGTCTCGTTTGCTTTCGCCATCCCGATCCCATCATCTCGCGCGTTTCGTGAGCGGCGACGCATCGCGCCGAACGTCTGTTCAGGTCAAGTTGCGAGTAAGGGTTTTCCCCGGCCATGCGCGGTCCTCCTCGTCCGGCTGCCGAAATCGGCGGGCGCGCGGCTTTTGCCGTCGGCGAGGATGGGCCGCAGCAGGCGGCCGAGGCGCGCGGCCCAGGCGAGCGCGTCCGCCTTCTCGGCGATCAGATCCTGTCTGAGCTCGATCAGGGCGTTGGCCAATCCGCGCGAGGTAGCGGTCGCATCGATCGTGTCGCCGGCCAGCGCCCCGTCGTAGGGCTCGTTGTCGCCGACCTCGGCCGCGGCAAGATCCGGCTCCGCGACCAGCGCCTCGATCAGGCGCTTCGGGATCCGCCCGTCGCGGTCCCATAAGATCCCGACCTTCCACGGTCGCGCCGCGCCGCGCAGGACGGCGGTAAAGGAATGGATCGAGACGATCGCCGGAGGCTCCCCGGTCGCGAGCATCGCATCGACCGTCGCCGCGATCTCGTGTCGGTACGGCGCCCAGAAGCGCGCGCTGCGGCGGGCGATCTCCCGCGCATCGGCGTCAGCGTTGCCCGGCACGATCGCGCCGTCGGAGAAGCGCATGACCAGGGTCGGATCGTCCAAGCCGCGATTCGGGTCGATGACCAGGCGCGAAAAGGTCGAGAGCACCGCAGGCGCGCCGAGCTCGGCCGCGAGCGCGCGGGTCACGTCCGCGGCGCCGATGTCATAGGCGATGTGCCGTTCGAGCGCCTCGCGCGGCAGTCCGAGCGTCCCGTAATCGGGAGGGATGGCGTTGCTCGCGTGATCGCAAACGATCAGCGCCCCGGCGTCGAGCGCGCCTGGAAGCGTTTCGAACGCCGGAAACCCGCTCGCCGCGGCTTCGGGATCGAGATGCGCTGATCGGTCCATCGCTTGGCTTCTGCTTCAAGGTTGCGGCGCCAGTGTGGAGCCTTGTTCTGCTTCAGCCGGCGATCGTCGCGCCGCCGTCGACGACGATGACCTGTCCGGTCGTGAACGATCCAGCACTCGAAGCGAGATAGACCGCCGCGCCGGCGATTTCGTCCGCTTCGCCGATCCGCCCGAGCGGCGTCGTCGCGGTGACCGCTTTCAGCGTCTCAGGGTTCTCCCACAAAGCGCGGGCGAAGTCGGTCCTGACCAAGCCCGGCGCGATGCAATTGACCCGCACATTATGCCGTCCCCATTCGACCGCCAGATTGCACGCCAGCTGCAGATCGGCGGCTTTGGAGATGTTGTAGGCGCCGAGGACTTTCGAACCTTTCAGCCCGCCGATCGACGAGACGATGATCACCGAGCCGTCCTTGCGTTCGATCATGCCTGGCGCGGCCATCTGGATCAGCCAATGATTGGCGAGCACGTTGTTGTCGAGAATCTTGCGG
>PMHK01000084.1 GCA_003156635.1 Acidobacteriota bacterium
GCGTCAGCGCAATTTCCGGCACCAGCACCATCGCCGTCTTCCCGCGCGACAGCGCCGCCTCAATCGCGCCCAAATACACTTCGGTTTTGCCGCTTCCGGTAACGCCATGGAGCAATGCCGCTTCGAATTTTCCAGCTACCAGCCAGCGCCAGATTTCCTCCAGCGCCGCCTTCTGCTCCGCGTTCAGCACGTTCGCCGGTGGAGTGAAATCCGTATCCCACGGATCTTCTTCGGCGATGATCGGTTCTTCCCAGGTTTGCAGCCAGCCGTTTTTTTCTAGCCGCCGCAATACGCTGCGCGAAACCCCCGCCTGCTCGATCAGCAGGTTCCAGGGCATCGGCCCGCGCGTCGCCGTCAGCACTTCCCGGATTTTTTCTTCAGCCGGAGTTTCCGGCGCTCCGTCCGTGGCCGCGTTCCACGCCACAATTTTCTGCAGGCGCGTCTTCCGCCGCCGCGCCATTTCCCGGGCACTCAGATATCCCAGCCGCGCCAACTTTTCCGCCGCAGCTTCCCCGCCCTTCAGCCGTTTTACTCGCGCAGAGGGAATCGCTTGCTCGCTCGAGTCGGCGTCGTGAAAATGTCGCAAAAATTCCAGCTCGGCGCGCTCCACATCGGTTTTTTCGCTGTTACCGCTGAGGTCTTCCAGGTAGGCGCGCCCTGCCGCGGTCAGCCAGTACTCACGGTCGTGCCGCAGCTCAATTTCCGGTGGAAGCGTCGCGCGAAATGCTTCACCAACCGGCGCCAGATAATAACGGCTGATCCAGTGTCCNNNNGGTTGCGAAACGGCACCAGCACCCGCCGCCCTACCAACTCTTCGCCGTCCAGCGCTTCCGGCACCGCGTACGTAAATACCGAACGCAGCGGCACGGGCAGCGCCACTTCACAATATCGTTGAGTCATTGCAGGTCAATAGTGTAACAGCGAGAGCGAGACGATCATCCGCGCGAGCCGTGCATCACGCGATCGCGAGATTTTATCCTGAACGTTTGAAGTTGCCTTAACTGGGGATTCGAAGCGACGCCCTCTTGGCGCGCCACTCGTCGGCGGTGATTTCCCAAATTTCTGCAGGCAGTTTCCCGGAAACGTAATCCCGCACCGGCGCGGCAATTACCCGCATCCCGGTTTTCTCCGAAATTCTTCGCGAGGCAATGTTGGCTTGCGCCTTCGGGGCGCGCAAAACCTTGAAGCCCAGAACGTCGAACCAATAATCATTGACGGCAATTACCGCCTCGGTCATCAATCCCCGGCCCTGCCACGGCAACCCGAGCCAGTAACCGCGATTGTCGATCAGCCCCTGGAACAGACCTATGGACCCAATCAAAATCTCCGGCGATTCCTTCAATCGCAGCGTCCAGTGCCACTCCTTTCCGCGTTCAATGGCCGGAAGCGCCTTATCGCGATAATAGGTGAACACTCTATTCGGGGGATACGGCCACGGGACTTGGGCGTTCAGGTATTTGACGATCTCCCACTGCGCGAAGAGGGGCTGGGCTTGCTCCGCATCTGCCAGTTGAAGCGGCCGCAGCAACAGCCGAGCGGTTTGAAGTTCGACGCTCATTGCAGCACATTATAAAACGGGCTACAGCGTGGAACAAATCACAGGCTTACTAGCACAATCCCCGCAAAAATCATCGCGATGCCACACCACTGGCTGATCTCCAAACGCTCGCGCAGAAATATCCACGCCAGCAATACCGTGACCGCGCCATACAGTGAGGCCAACACGCTGACCACCGAAACCTGACCCAACCGCAATCCCGCGTTATTTGCCAGGAACGCGCAGGTATCCAGAATCCCCGCTGCGAAGAGCCCCCACCAAACGATTCCACTCGGCAGCTTTAAACTTTGCCGCACCGGCAGCGCGACCAGGCCCAGGGCCACAATCGAAGTTCCGCGCATCACCCAGACCGAAACCGGCGCGGCCACTACCGGCAAAACGCGAAACCCCAGAAACCAGAACATCACGCCAAATCCGAGCGCCGCCGCAATTGCCCAGCCGACACCTTTCGACAAGTGCGCGGATTCCGCGCCACCCGCCTGGTTCGTCTTCGCTTTCAAAACCGAAAAAGAAGTTGAAGCGAATATCACTCCAGCCAGCGTGACCGCCAATCCAATTCCGCGCAGCAGGTGAATGTGCTCACCGCTCAGCAACGACAGCGCAACGGTGAGAGCCGGATACGACGACGAGACCGGTCCCACAATGCTCAGCGTGCCCACTTCAAACGAATGATAAAGCGCGAGCGATGCGGCAACATTCAGCAGTCCGGCCGCAACCGCCATGGCCCACGGCTGCCATCCCGGCGCGACCCCGCGCAAAAACCCGCCGGACCATTTCAGATAGACGCCGAGCAGAATAAATCCGAAGAACTGCATGAAGAAAAGCGCGCGGTACGCGCCGACCCGCCGCGAGTTAAAGCGTGCCGCGAAATCCGCGCTACCCCAGCACAACGCACTGGCTAGACCGAGAACAACTCCGGCGGAGGGATGCATCGCAATCAGGGCTAACGTTTCTTCGGCGCTTGCAACCCGAGCACGGCCATCACTTTTTGCAGATCTTTCCAGACGTCCGCTTTCGCGGCCGGATTGCGCAGCAAATAGGCGGGATGGTAGGTGGGCAACAGCTTCGTATCGNNGAAAATCAAACCACTGCCCGCGAAATTTGGAAATGCCCTGGGTGGTTTGCAACAACGTTTGCGTGGGAGTGTTCCCCAGCGTGCAGATCACCTGCGGCCGAATCACGTCGATCTGCCGCATCAAAAATGGCGAGCAGG
>PMHK01000224.1 GCA_003156635.1 Acidobacteriota bacterium
TTTACGGCGCTGGCCAGCGTCCTGGTGCGGGACCGCAAAATTGAGAACGCGATTCGGTGGTCGCGCGCGCTGGGCGAATATTTTGCGTCATTCGAAAAAAGTGGAGTGAAAGTGCTGGGGCCGGCGGCGGCTCCGCTGGCACGTTTGAAGAAGGAATACCGATTTCAATTTTTGCTGAAGTCGCCGCAACGATCGGCGCTTTCGCGGGCGCTCAGTGGCGCTCTGGATTTTTGCGACTCCTGTGAAATTCCGGAAACCGCGGTGATCGTGGACGTCGATCCGGCGAGCTTGTTCTAGCCGGGCAGCGAGGCGCAGCCTGCTACTGCGCGGCCGCGGGAATAATCGAGAAGCACAGCAGAAAAATGATCAGCGCGACGAAGGCCCAAAGTTTTCGCGAGGCGTCGAGCGGACTCCAGCGGTCGAACAGCGGCGGATGGCGGAAACGGAAAGACAGCACCATCAGCGCGATGCCCCACAAGCCCCAGCCGTGCCAGTAGTAAATTCCCATGCCAATCAGAATGATCGCGACCAGCAGCGAAATGCGCTGGTGGCGCTCCGGGCTGAGGCTGTAGATGATATGGCCACCATCGAGCTGCCAGGAAGGCAGCAGGTTCAGCGCGGTGGCAAAGAGACCGACCCAGGCGGCGCGGCCCACGGGCGACAACAACAGAGTCGCGGGATCTGTACCGGGATGAAACAGTTCGATGAAAATGCGCATGAGCGGCGGATTGCCAAAAACGATTCCGGCGTCGGCTTGCGCGCCCGGAACAATTTTGGACGACGCGATGGCGTAGGCCATCAGCGGAACCGCAACCACGAATCCGGCGATGGGCCCGGCGATGCCAATATCGAAAAGCGCGCGGCGGGTGGTGATGGGCGAGCGAATGCGCAAGAAAGCGCCGAAGGTTCCGAACAGAGTAGGCGCCGGGATGAAATACGGATAGCTGACGTCGATGCCGTAATACTTGCAGGTGAAATAGTGGCCGAGTTCATGCATTAGCAAAATTCCCAGCAGCGTGAGCGAAAAGGGAATGCCGAGGAGCAGCAGCCGCGGATGCTGCAACGGCGCCATCATCATAGTCAGCGGGTTTTCGTCGCCGGAAAATGGGGCAACATTGTGGGCGTAGGAAAGAGCGAATTCGGCGCCGACCGCGAGGGTCGAGACCAGAGTCATCAGAAATAAAATCAGCGCGGGCCAGAAGGGCGGTTTGCGAATGGGCCGCAGCGGCGGAAGGTCAATCACATCCTGGAATTGGGCATCCAGAACTTCCAGGGGCGGGCGGAGATGACCATTGCCGGTACTCATCAGGGTTGGATGCGGGCGCGCAAATTGTGGTTTCGATGCGGCTCGTTAGCGGGATCGAGACGAACGTCGCGGAGAAATTCGCGCTGAACGCAGCGCACCGCCTAGGCCTTGTGTTCGGAAGCCGCGGATGCCGCGCCGGGCGCAGGCAAGGACTGCAGTTCTTTTCCGGGCTTGAAACGAACGGCTCTACCGGGAGGAATGCTGACTTGCTGTCCGGTGCGCGGGTTGCGGCCGATGCCGGTCTTGCGAGGTTTCACGTTGAAGACGCCGAACCGGCGCAACTCGATGCGTTCGCCGCGGCCCAGGGCGTTCTTCATGGCTTCGAAAACGGTTTCGACGGCCTGTTCGGCCTTGGTGCGGGTGATGTTGGTTTTCGCCACGATGGCGTTGACGATGTCGAGCTTAATCACAAAGTGCCTCCCGCTGAGCGGAAACCTATGCTAGACAGGGGGTTGCAGGTTGTCAAGCGTTCGCCCGTGTAATAAACTGCCGCGTCCTGGAATGAGCAAGGCCGCCCGTGAGCGGCAATGTCACCCGAAATGACCGCCGCGACCGCGATGCGATCGTCGCGTGGCGGGAACCCCGGAGGAATCGATGTCGGTGAAGTCGGACAAGTGGATTACCAAGATGGCCAAGGAACACGGCATGATCGAGCCCTTTGAGGGCCGGCAGGTGCGCGACGGCGTGATCAGTTACGGCGTGTCGTCGTACGGTTACGACATGCGGGTGGCGGATGAGTTCAAGATTTTCACCAACGTGAATTCGTCGATCGTGGACCCGAAGAATTTCGATCCGAAGTCGTTTGTGGAGTTCAAGGGCGCGGTGTGTATTGTGCCGCCGAATTCGTTCGCGCTGGCGAGATCGGTGGAATATTTCCGGATTCCGCGGAATTGTTTGACGATCTGCGTGGGGAAGTCGACGTACGCGCGCTGCGGGATTATCGTGAACGTGACGCCGTTCGAGCCGGAATGGGAAGGATTTGTGACGCTGGAAATCAGCAATACGACTCCGCTGCCGGCGAAGATTTACGCGAATGAAGGATTGTGCCAGGTGATTTTCTTCGAATCGGATGAACAGTGCGAGGTTTCGTACAAGGACAAGAAGGGGAAGTATCAGTCGCAGCAGGGAATCGTGCTGCCGAAACTCTAGTTGTTCGTCATCCTGAGCGAAGCGAAGGATCTCATCCAGTATCGTGGTGCGCAGAGCATTACTGGTTGAGATCCTTCGTCGCTGCGCTCCTCAGGATGGCGGCGCGACGTAGCATCGCGATGTCTCTACCACCCACCTTCGCGAACGAGATTGCAGGTCGCGCGTAAAAAGCAGATCCCTCGCTGCGCTCGGGATGACAAGCGTGTTTGGGTTGATACCGTTTATTTCTTGGCGACGATTGGCGAAGTGTGGCCCCAGGCGCCGCTGAAGACGAAAGAGTCGAGGGCTTTGCGTTCGCGGGGCGCCACTTCTTTTTCGCGAAGGCCATCCGGCAGCGTTTTTGGATCGCCTTCGTAGCCGATGGCGAAGCCCGCTACCACCGCGAAGCCTTCCGGAATTTTGAAAATTTCCCGCGCTTTGTCCGGCAGGATTCCCGCCATCTGATGGACCGAAAGACCCAGAGCCTCGGCTTGAATCTGTAGAGTGGCGGAGGCCTGACCTACGTCGTGAAAGGCGTGGCTATTGGGCTCATTGTTGTGCCCGAATTTCAATTGCGCCACGCTGAGGCCGACGACCGGAGCGGATTTCGCCCAACCTTGATTGAATTCGACGAAGGAATCGAGCACGCGCTGGTAGTTCGTGGGGTCGTCCTTGGTGCCGACGATGTAATACCAGGGTTGGGCATTGTAGGAAGAAGCGGCCCAGCGGGCAGCTTCAAAGAGGGCGCGAAGTTTTTCGGGTTCGACCGCGCGATTTTCGAAGGCGCGCGGGCTCCAGCGATGACTGATCAAATCGTGAATGGAAGTGCTGGTCGAAGCGGGACGTTTCGTTTTGCTCATGTTTTCTCCTCGATGACTGCGTTGGTAAGCTCAGCTAAGTTTGACGGCGAACATCTTTTCGGGTTGATGGTTGCGGAGGCGCGGCAGACTCGCTGATTGCCGCGCCTCCACAACCGAACAGAATCTAATGTTCTAGGCCTTTTTCAAACGTGCCGCGTCGACCGAGTAGGCGCCGGCGCCGAAAGTGGCGACGAAGAGCAATCCGCCCATAATCGCAACGTTCTTGAAGAAATGAAACTGATTGTCCATTCGCTCCATACCCTGCAGCGCCCAGAAATTGTGAAAGACCAGCGTGGTGGGAATCAAGTACAGAAAAACGATCCACGCGGCGATCCGCGTTTGGAATCCGAGCAATATCGCCAGTCCGCCGAAGACTTCGATGGCAGCGGCCACCCAGACGGCGAGATCCACGGCCGGCAAACCTTTGGAAGCCGCGAATCCCGCCATGGCGGCGTGGCCGGCCAGCTTGCCCAGGCCGCTGAAAATGAATATCGCGCTGATCATGAGCCGGCCGACTAACGGAACAATACTTGTAGACGAATCGGACATATTTTCACCTCTCCTTTGAATTTGCGTGCGTGGCCTTTATGCGAGATCGAAAAGCAAGACTTCCGAAGGTTCCTGAGCAACTACGCGGATTTCGTTTTCTTTGGAAATGGCCGCGCCGTCACCCTGCTTGAGTTCCACATCGTTCAGCCGGACGTTGCCCTTCGCCACCTGGACCCAGGCATGGCGGCCCGATTTGATTTCGTGCTTGGTTTCGTCGTTCTGGTCGAGACGCGCGATAAAAAGATCGGCGTCCTGACGGATGGTTATGGGCGCCTTAGGGCCGGCGACGTGCAGAAACTTTCCGCGCAGGTCCTTATCCGGAAAGGCCAACTGCTCGTATTCCGGCTTCAGATTTTTCTTTTCCGGCACGATCCAAATCTGCAGCAGGTGGGTCGGATCCTTCGGCGAAGGATTGAATTCGCTGTGCAAGATGCCCGAGCCAGCGGTCATGTGCTGCAATTCGCCGGGGCGAATCACCGCGCCGGTGCCCATGCTGTCGCGATGTTCGATCGCGCCGTCGAGAATCCAGGTGAGGATCTCCATGTCTTTGTGCGGNNCGAAATTGAATGTGCTCCGGGTCGAAATATTGGTCGAAAGAAAAAGTGAAATGCGTATCGAGCCAGTCCATCTGGTTGCGGCCGCGTTGGTCACTTGGTCGGATCTGAATCATGGTGTTGCTCCTTTTTAAAACGCTCCAGGCAGAAGTTTTCCGCGCCATGTCCTAATTTCCCGGCGATGCGGCGCAATTCTTCCTGCTCCTGTTCGGTCAATTCCTTCATGATTTGGGTGATGGCCGCGGCGTGCTCCGGAAAAACTTTGGCGATCAGCCGCGCGCCTTTTGGCGTCAGGTGAATCTGGATCATGCGCCGGTCGTCCTTCTGGCGTTCGCGACGTACCCACCCGCGCTTCTCCAGGTTGTCGACCACCAGGGTGATGTTGCCGCCGCTGCGCAGCAGTTTTTTCGCGAGCGTGTGCTGGCACATCGGACCGAGGTGATGTAGGGCTTCGAGGACCGCGAACTGGCCGAGGGTCATGCCGGACTGTTCGAGTTGGGTCGAAGCTTTGGAGACGAGCGAATCGCTGGCGCGGATCAAATTGATGTAAGCGCTGAGCGCTCGTTCGGCTTCCTGGCAACCTTTGTAATGAGTTGGCATATCGTTTCAACTTGAATCATTCAAACTCAAACGATTGGATGGGGCTGCGGGCAAAAAGATTCAGGCGGGAGAGGCAGATTTAAGGCTTCGCGGTGGGCCTTATAAGTACCTCACTTATAAAGCTTTGCGGCGCTTGGGTGACGAGCATGGCCACGGCGTGGGCAATATCTTCGGATTGAAGGAGCTTGGCGGGATCCTTTCCCGTGTGCGGGCTGAACTCGGTATCGACCGTTCCGGGGCAGACCGCGCTGATCCGAATCCCATATTGGCGCAAGTCTTCCGCCATGCATCCGGTCAGGCCCATCAATCCCCACTTCGAAGCGCAATACACTCCGCCATTCTTGAAGGTGTTTTTCCCGGCCAGTGAGGCGATATTAATGATGTGGCCGGTCTTCCGTTCGATCATGCTGGGGGCGACGGCTTTGCTCATCAGGAACACGGATTTTAAATTGGTGTCTAATACCGAATCCCAGGCTTCTTCGGTCGCGTCTTGGGTTGGTCCGAACCAGCCGACGCCGGCGTTATTCACCAGAATGTCGATGGGGCCGAGATTTTTTTTAGCAGCTTGAACGAAGGAAGAAATCTGATCGGCGCGGGTGACGTCCACCGGCATTGCAAACACGGCCGACGCCACGGTGCGCAGCTGCTGGGTGGCGGCTTCGAGCTTTTTCGGATCACGAGAACAGAGGCCAAGTTTCGCGCCCATTTCTCCCAGGCGTTGAGCGATGGCGAGCCCAATGCCGCGGCTGGCGCCGGTGACGACGGCAACTTTTCCTTCGAGCGGTTTTGCGGATGACATTCGGCGGCTCCTTGGAACCACGGCCGAGATTCGCGAGGCAGCAATTTTGAGCGACGCGCCATCATATCATTTGCACGCAAGGTAGTGATTCCGGCGCAAGTAGCTTAAAATCAGCTACAGAGTTGGATTGACCTTGCGTGGGTGGTTTGCTTTCCCTATAATCCCGTATATTTTTCTTTACTCCCTGCAGGGGTCGCGGCAGTGAGCGTGACCGTCAATCGCGGAAAAACTGGCCCAGGAGGCAAGTAAGAAGATGATGCAAACGCGCCCGAAATTGATGGGAATGGTAATTATAGCAAGCGTATTGTGGTGCGCGCCCGCGAGGCCAGTCTCCGCATTCATGCAGCAGGCGGCGGATAAGCCGACCTACACGATTCCGGAATACAACGCGTTTCAGGCGGCGCGTGGAGAAACGAATCCGCAGAATCGGATCAAGCTGCTGGATGATTTCGTCAGCAAGTTTCCGAATTCGACTTTGATGCCGTACGTCACGCAGCTGTATTTGTCGACGTACACCGAACTGAAGGATTATCCGAAGGTCATCGACACCGCGGATAAAGTAGTGGCGCAGGGCGACAAGGTGGATGCCGGCGTACGACTCCAGGCACTGCAAGCGCGGGTGCAGGCGTTTTCCACCGCATTCAATCCGAAAGCAGCCGACGCGCACGATCAATTGGTAAAGGAACGCGACGCGGCGAAGCAAGGTTCCGCTTTGCTGCAGGCCTATCCGAAACCGGCCACTTCGACGATGTCCGACGCCGATTTTGCGGCGCAGAAGAAACCCGGAATCGCGTTTTTTGACGCCTCGGCCGGTTTGGCGGACATGCAGCTGAAGGACAATGCCGCCGCGGCGGAATCGTTCAAAGCAGCCTTGGTCAACAATCCCGCCGACGCGGTTACCAACTATCGCTTGGGTCTGGCCTATCTCGGGATGACGCCACCGCAATCGATCGATGGATTCTGGTCACTGGCGCGAGCCATCAATTTGAAAGTTCCGGACGCCGACAAAATCAAAGATTATTTGCACAAGGCGATTTACAACTACGAGCAGCCCGGCTGTGAAACTTCGGTGGACGAGCAACTGAACGAATTGCTTACCCTGGCGGGGACTTCGGGCGATCGTCCGGCGACGTACACGATTCCGGCGGCCGCCGATTTGCAGAAGTTGGCGCAGGCTAGCACAATTTTGACGGTAATCACTGATTTGAGCGCGGGCGGCGACAAAGCCAAGATGACCTGGCTGGCGATTTGCGGCGCGCAGTTTCCGGGCGTTGTAGGCAAGATCATTGAAGTAAAGCCCGGCGAAGGGTTCGTGGATTTCCTGGTGGCGACGGGCGCGGATGACGCGGCGTTGCAAGCGGCCACGACACCGAACATGGATGTGAAGGTTTGGATCACGACGCCTCCCGCGGGAGCGGCCGGCGCGGCGCAGAATACGGCGCAGCCCGATGTGACCCGGTTGGCCAAGGACGACGGCCTGCGTTTCTCCGGAGCCATCGTCAGCTACGATCCAACGCCGTTCCTGCTGCATTGGGATCAGGTGAAGGTGGACCCGACGATCATTCCGGAAAAGGCCGACGCAGGGAAGTCGCACAAGAAAGTTCCGACCAAGCAATAACCGGAGCGAGAGTTTCAAAAGCAATGGCCGGTCCGCACGGGGCCGGCCATTTTTATTTTTAGGCTGCGAAAAATCGGTACGTACCAATCAGCGGTGCTTGCGGCCGACGTGGTCCAGCTTATATTCCCCGATCTTGCGGCTCAAAGTGTTGCGGTGCATGCCCAGGATTTTTGCGGCGCGGGATTGGTTGCCGTTCAATTTTTCCAGCACGCGGCGGATGAATTTCTTCTCGAACTCGGTGACCGCTTCTTCGAGCAGTATTCCACGCTCGACCATCAAGCCGACCAGCGACTCCAATTGATCTTTCACGTTTCGCACTCCGCACAGTGCTGGGGAGCAAGGGCCGGCGACGATCGTCGCAAAATAAACACGCAAGGACGCGGCTGGTAGCAGCGTGCCGCCTGCAAGCTAATCTTTTTAGTCGAGCGGTTTACCCGTAACCTTCGCGTAGGCTTCCCGGTACTTTGCCTGGGTGGCCTGCACTACGTCCGCAGGGAGCTCAGGACCAGGGGGCTGCTTGTTCCAGCCGATGCGCTCAAGGTAATCCCGGACGTACTGCTTGTCAAAGGATGGTTGCGCTTTTCCCGGGGCGTATTGATCGGCGGGCCAGAAGCGCGACGAATCGGGCGTGAGGGCTTCGTCGATCCAGATCAGTTCATCGCCCATCAGGCCGAATTCAAATTTGGTATCGGCGATGATGATGCCGTGTTTCGCGGCGCGATCGGAAGCTTGCTGGTAAATGTCCAGGCTGGTGTCACGGATTTTTTCAGCGAGCGGCTGGCCGATCAGTTTGACGGTTTCTTCGAACGAAATATTTTCGTCGTGGCCGGTCGTGGCCTTGGTCGACGGCGTGAAAATGGGTTCGGGCAGCTTGTCGGATTCGCGCAGGCCTTGGGGCAGTCCGATGCCGCAGATCGCGCCGCTCTTCTGATAATCCTTCCAGCCTGAGCCGGAGATGTATCCACGCACCACGCATTCGACCGGCAGCGGCTCGGTCTTCTTGACGACCATGCCGCGGCCGCGGAGCGATGCGGCATACGGAGCCAGCGCGCCGGTGAACTCGGTGCCGGACAGAACGTGATTGGGAACGATGCCGGCCAGTGTTTCAAACCAGTACAGGGAAATTTGGGTGAGGACTTTGCCCTTATCCGGAATGGGAGTGGGCAGCACGACGTCGAAGGCGGAGAGGCGGTCGGTGGCGACGATCAGCAGTTTGTCGCCGAGGTCGTAAATGTCGCGGACTTTGCCGCGGCCGCGAAGGGTGAGTCCTGGAAAATCAGTTTGTGAAATAACGGTGGTCATTTGTGGGGAAGCCAATTTGAATTATTCCTCGAATTAGTTTTTACGCCAAGAGAGACGGTATTCTAGCGCCGCGACAGGGGTTGTCAACCGATAAGAAAAAAAAGGCGGCAGCCGAAAAGGCCGCCGCCTGTGGCGCACTGGGAACAAATTTCGATTTTCTTACGCTGCGTTGCTGGCGGCTTCTTTAGGCGCCGCGAGCGCCGGCGCTTCTTCCCACTTCACCGAGACCAGTTTGGAAACGCCGGGCTCTTGCATGGTCACGCCGTACATCACCGAACCCATTTCCATGGTTTTGCGGTTGTGGGTGACCACGATGAATTGAGTCTGCGCGCACATATCGGCCAGCATGCGATTGAAGCGGCCGACATTGGCTTCGTCGAGCGGCGCGTCGACTTCGTCGAGGATGCAGAATGGACTTGGCGAATATTTGAAGACGGCGATCAGCAGCGCGAGCGCAGTGAGCGCTTTTTCTCCGCCAGAGAGCAGCAAAATGTTTTGCAGACGCTTGCCCGGCGGCTGCGCGACGATGTCGATGCCCATTTCGCCGGAGCTGTCGGGCTCGCCCAGGCGCATTTCACCATGGCCGCCGCCGAAGAGCGAGACAAAGGCGATGGAGAAGTGGGTGTTGATGAAGTTGAACGCTTCCTCGAATTTCTGCTTGGAGACGGTGTCGAGCTCGTTGATGGTGAGCTGCGTGTTCTGGATGGAGGTGACCAGGTCGTCGCGTTCGCGGCGCAGGAAAGTGTCGCGCTCCTCACATTCCTTGAATTCCTCGAGGGCCATCATGTTGACCGGGCCCATGGCGTCGACGCGGGCTTTCATTTCGTTGTAGCCGGTTTCGGCGGCGATGAGATATTCGCCGACCAGGAGTTGACCCTGCTGCAGCGCGATGAGTTCTTCGGGCTGCGCGTTCAGTTCAGTGACGCAGGTCTGGCGCAGATAATCGCGGTCGGCGTCGTTGCGCGCTTTTTCGATTTGGTGCTGGCTGCGCTCGGCCCGCAATTCTTCGAGCGAGGTGCGCTTGCCGCGAAGTTCTTCATCGAGATGTGAGGTGCGCGAGCGGGCGATTTCCCATTCGGCGTCGAGCGCGGCTTTGTTTTCTTCGAGCCGCGATTTTTCCTTGCGCAATTCCTCGGCTTGCACCGTCAGTTGCTGGCAAGACGTTTCGAGCCCGGCCAGTTCGCCGACCAGGGTGACGTGCTGGTCGCGAAGCGAGAGCACGCGTTCGGAGGCCAGTGAAATTTCTTCGACCAGGTGGCGTTCGGCAGATTCGGCGCTGGTCAGCCGCTCGGACATGGTGGCCAGCTCTTCGCGGCGGGCAACGACATTTTCCTGCATGGCCTGGAAATCGTTGCGGAGTTGCAGGAGCTTCGCGGTGGCGGCCGTGCTTTCAGTTTCGGCGGACTCGCGGGAGCGCAAGGCCTCGGCATGATCGACACGCGCTTTTTCCGCGCGCTGGCGCGCGGATTCGGCCTGGGCGTGCAGGCGCGAAATTTCGTCGCGCTCGGAGGAGAATTGCAATTCGATGCGGCGCAGCTCGGCGCGGGCCTGATCGCGTTGATGTGTGGCGGCGACCAGCGATTTTTCCGCTTCCATTTGCTGCGCGATGGCCAGGGTCACGTGCTGTTCGCCCGCGGCGATTTCACCTTCAATGTAAGTCAGCCGCGCCTGCATCTCGTTGGTGGATAGTTCGAGGCGGGCGGCTTCGGTTTCGTGCTGGCGCAATTCACGTTTTAAGGCCAGCGGACCGGCGTCGCCGGCGCGGCCGCCGGAAACCATGCGGCCGTGGTAGCAGGTGCCCTCGGGCGTCAGAAAATAACTGTGCGGATTTTCGTTGGCCATCTGCTCGGCGACAGCGGCGGATTCGACGATGTAGGCGGTGCGCAACTTGGTAAGGAAGTGCTTGGCGGCGGGACCCAGCGGATCGCGGAAATCGACCAGACGATCCAGGCGGCCCAGCACTCCGGCGGGAACGGGAAGGGAACCCTCGGCTTCCGGCGCCGGGAGATTCAGCTTGTTCAAAGAATCGACAAAGAAAGTAGCGCGGCCGCCCATATCGTCGCGCAGCAGGGCGATTCCGGCGCGGGCGTGATCGAAGGATTCGACCACGACGTATTCCAGTTCGTCGCGCAAAAATTGTTCGATCGCGGTTTCGTATTTTTCCTGAACTTCCGCGTAGTCCGCGAGCAGGCCGACGGCTTTGAACCCGACGGTCGAGGAGTCGGACGCGCCTTCGTTGGTGATGTTGAACAATTTTTGTACGGCATCGGCGGTGTAGGCGCGATCGCTGAGAATTTGTTCGATGGAAGTGTGGCGGGCGCGTTCGGCGGAAAGGTTTTCACGCAGCTTTTCAAGCTGCGCTCCGGTTTCATTTTCGCCACGGCGCAGCTCGACCAAACGTTCCTGGGCGGAGCGCACCGCGATTCCGAACTGCCGCGCAGCGCTTTCGGATTGGGTGAAAGTTGATTCGGCGGCGGCGACTCGCTCCGCCAAAGAAGAAACTTCGGTCTCGATCGAACGCAGCGCGGTCATGCGCTGCTCTTCCGCCCCGGTGTGGCGGGCTGCGGCTTCATCGGCCTGTTGCGATTCGGCCTGCTGGCGCGCGGATTCTTCGACCAGGCGTTCGGAAGTGAGGCGCAACTGGGTGATGCGCGTTTCCAGTTCCTGCTGAGCAGCAACGCTGGTGGAGGCGTGTTCGGTGGTCTCGCGCAACCCGGCTTCCAGCGCGGTGGTCTGCTCGCGCAAAGCAGTTACCGCTTCACGGTGCGCGGTCATGCGCGCGGACAAGTCGTTGAGCTGGCGCTCGGCGACTTCGATTTCCACCGCCAGGCGCGTGGAGCGCGCCTGAATTTGGGCGACCTGCTCGCGATTGAAAGTGATGCGATTTTCGGCGCGATCCAGATCCAGCGCGGTTTGGCCCAGCAGGTTCTGGGTCTGGCGCAATTCCATGTCGAGTTCGTAGCTGCGCACGTTGAGGCGTTCCTGCTCGGATTCCAGCTCATGGACGGAAGCCGCTTCGCGGCTTTCGGCCAAATCCATTTCGCGCAGCAGGGTTTCGATGCGTGCGGCTTCGATGTCGAGATGTTCGGCTTTGCTGGCCAGCATGCTGCGCAGCAATTCGCGCATTTGTTCGCGCAGTTCGGCGTAACGGCGGGCCTTCGAGGCCTGACGCTTTAGAGACGCGAGTTGCTTTTCCACTTCGACCAGAATGTCGTGAACGCGGGAAAGATTTAGCTTGGAGGCTTCGAGTTTCGCTTCGGCCAGGCGCCGCTTGGTCTTGTACATGGTGATGCCGGCGGCTTCTTCGATGATGGCGCGGCGATCCATGGGTTTGGAATTCAAAATCTGGCCGATGCGGCCCTGCTCGATGATGGCGTAGCTGTCCGGGCCGAGGCCCATGCCCATGAACAGTTCCTGCACGTCGCGCAGGCGCGCCACGCGGCCGTTGATCACGTATTCGCTTTGGCCGGAACGGTAGAGGCGGCGGCCGACTACGACCTCGCCGGGCTTCAAGTTGGTCGCGGGCTTGTCCGTGCCGCGCTTCTTGAAACGCTTGCCTTTGTCCTCTTCTGCCGCCGCGGCGGGCGCTGCGGACTCTTCCAAATCGATGGTAGTTTCGAGGATGTTGGTGGAACCGTCGGCCATTTCGACGAAACCGTCCACGATTTCAGTCGTTGGCGCCGGCGCGTCGGCGACGATCATCGGGCCGCCGCCTTCAGGGAATTCGGCCTCGGTTTCCGGCGCGTCCATGACTTTGGCCACCGCGTCGGTCAGATCCGGGTCGATCAGGGTCAGGGTGACTTCCGACAAGCCCATCGGAGGCCGCTTGGCGGTCCCGTTGAAGATGCAGTCGGACATGCGCTCGGCGCGCAACACTTTGTGGCTCTGCTCGCCCAGGACCCAGGAAATGGCGTCCACGACGTTGGACTTTCCGCAGCCGTTTGGCCCCACGATGCAGGTAATGCCGGTCCCGCTGAACGTGATGGGAGTCTTCTCGCAGAACGATTTGAAGCCCAACAACTCGACCTTACGCAGTTTTAGCACCAGGTTCCTCGCACACTTCGCTTTCTTGGCCAATTTGGCTGAAGAAAGTTCAATTTATCGATCTTTCGTCGGAGGTATTTCGAGACAAAAACTCTGGAGGGACAAGGTTCTTCAATAGCCCTTCCGTCTGGCGCGTTAGGACGGCGGTTCTGCAGAAGGAAAATAACACGGGGTTCCAGCGGTGTAAAGGGGGCTTTGCGCTTTTCTACACTATGTGGGGTAGGGTACTGAACGGCATCCATCTGGCAGTACGGAGCTTCCCGAATCGGGACGAATGAGAGATTCACTACGTGTGCGCTGCAACCGAGCGACCAAGCCCGATCAACTTCGCATTTTTTCAGTGCCACTCAGGCTTCAGCTGCTGGGCAAACCAAAATTCCGATTTTCCCATTCCAAATACATTGGGTCGTACGCCGGGCCGTTTCGATTTAAGGCCAATCGCACGAATCGGATCCGGTTGTACGTTGACTTGAATCCGCGCCCAGCCTAGGATGCGCAGCAAGGGGAGCCGATTGCCGCCCGAAAAACTAGACCACTCTGGCCGTGTTGCGTTCACGTTCCTGCTCCTGGCTCTAATTCTACTTTTGGCGTACGCCGGATTGCGCCCGCCCGCGCCCAAACCGGCGTCGGCACCGGCGCAGGAATTTTCAGCCGAACGCGCGCGGGAAGTATTGAACCGTTTGGTGGGCGACGGCGTGCCCCATCCGACGGGGAGCGCACACAATGAGATCGTGCGTGGCCGGGTGGTGGATGAATTCACGCGCCTCGGCTACGAGCCGCAGATTCAAACGGGATTTTCCTGCGACGAATATGGCGACTGCGCGACGGTCAAAAATGTAATCGCGCGTCTCGAGGGAAGTGCGCCGGGCCCGGCGGTATTGCTCGCCGCGCATTACGATTCGGTACCGGCCGGGCCGGGAGCCTCCGACGATGGCGTTGGCGCGGCGACGGTGCTGGAAGTCGCACGCGCTTATAAATCGCGGCCCACTCCGAAAAATTCCATAATTTTTCTGATCGACGACGGCGAGGAGGCGGGTTTGCTCGGCGCACGAGTGTTCGTCGAGCAGCATCCCTGGGCCAAGGACGTGCGCGCCGCGGTGAACGTGGATAACCGCGGGACCTCGGGACCGAGCTTGATGTACGAAACCGGCGAGGCGAATGCGTGGGCCACACGACTATATGCAAAGCACGCGGCACGGCCGGCGACCAATTCCATCTTGTATTTTGCTTACAAGAATCTCCCAGCCGACACCGACTTTACGGTTTTCAGAGCGGCCGGATATCAAGGGCTGAACTTCGCGGCGATCGGCGACCCGGTGGAGTACCACACTCCGCTCGACAATTTCGGCAACGCTAATTCCTCCACGCTGCAACATCACGGAGACAACGCGCTTTCGTCGGTGCAGGCGTTGGCCGAAACGCAGCTGATCGACCCGCCCAAAAATGCGTCGGTGTACTTCGATTTGTTCGAACGCGACCTGGTTTCGTGGTCGATGGGCACCAGCCTGCAGCTGGCCCTGGGCTCGACATTTTTGTTGTTTCTCGAGATTCTCTGGCTGATCTACAAAAAAGGTTTAAGCGTTCGCGGCTGGCTCTGGGGCTGCGCTTGCTGGATCGTCACGCTGTTGGTTACGGGGCTGATCGCCTGGCTTCTGCAGTTTGTTCTGAGAAAACTGGGTGCGGAGCCGGTCGATTGGGTAGCTCATCCGTTGCCGCTACAGATCGCTTTTTGGATTCTGGCGGTGACGCTGGTTTGTTTCTTCGCGATGCGGTTCGCGCCCCGAGCGGGCCGGGTCGGGCTGTGGGCCGGCGTCTGGACCTGCTGGGCCATCCTGGGAATCTTCCTGGCCTCACGTGCGCCCTTACTGAGTTATATCTTGCAGGTGGGGACGGTCATTGCCTCGCTGGCCGCCCTGGCTTTCGTTTTTCGGGCAGGAGACCTGAGGCGCGGCTTCGCACTGGCTTCGATTCTGCCGCTGGTGGCGATCGCGATCGTTCAGTTCGGAACTCTACTGCTCCTTTACCCAGGCTTTGGAAATCCCGTGCTGCCGGCGCTTTCGGTGCTACTCGCTTTTCTGCTGACGCCGATCGCTCCGCTCTGTGCGGGTTTGGGCCAAGCGCGATTATTGCCGCGGATTGCGCTGCCTGGATTGGGCTTGGCCGTAACGCTCGGCGCAGCATTCCTCGCGGTGGTGGCGCCGGCGTTTTCGGCGAAATCTCCCGAGCACGTGAATTTTGAATATGTGCAGGATAGCGACTCCGGAAAATCGCAATGGGTGATGTATCCGGCCTCTGGCAAATTGCCGGAACCGATCCGGCTGGCCACCAATGCCAGCCGTCAAAGTGGCGGCCCTTTTCCGTGGATTACGGAAACATCGTGGGTGACCAACGCGCCCCATCTGGATTTAGCGCCGCCCACACTTACGGTCTTGGAGTCTTCCGCCGTACCAGGAAAACAACACTACCGCACGCTGCTGCGCTCCGAGCGCGGTGCGTCGCGCGCTTTGATATTTTTCCCGCCCGATTCGGGCGTGGAGCAAGTACAGGTGGAGGACCACGCGGTGCCGCCCGAATCCGAGCGACTCCGGCGCGAGCTGAACGGCTGGTACGGGTATTCCTGCGAGACGATTCCGGCCAAAGGAATTGAAATTAGCTTTACGTTGCCGGCGGGGAAGCCGGTCCAGGTGTTTGCCGTGGATACTTCCTTCACGCTACCGCTGGAAGGAATGTTTTTGCTCAAGTCGCGGCCGTTTCCGGCGACACCCTACGGGGACGGTGACCGAACCCTAGTGGTTCGTCACGTAGAACTACTCCCCTAAGCGTCTCGCGGGGGCTGGCGCGAATGTGGCTTGGGGGCGTTGGGACTCGCCGGCTGAATATTCGCCGGAACGCTTGGCGCAACACTCGCTGGAGCATTNNTTGCCGGAGCGTTCCCCGGAACACTTGCCGGAACAACGATCAGATTGCCGTCGCCATCTTTTTCTAAAACCAGCGCGGGCTTCGCCGCCGGGTTCGCTTTGGCTTGCTGCGCCAAACGAGCCGCTTCGACGATCGTCGGCTGGTGCATCCGCTTCGCAATTTCACCCAGGCTCAAGGCCGCATCGTAGCTCTCAAACGTGGACGGCACATATTCGCCGGGATTGGTCGCGTCGACATTTTTGGACGGTCGAGGACTGGAAACAGATAATGAGCTCGATCCCCCTCCGGTATTGATGGTTGGCGAATTATTCACCGATGAAGAGCCGTTCAGTGACGAGCCGCCGCCCACGGAACCGACATTGGACAACGATTGAGCCTGGGTCGAGCCCATGCCGACAAACAGTAGAGCCCCCGCCGCGAGTATGAATTTCATTGGCATCCCCAATTGCGCCACACTGCCGAATCCCGGCAATGCGCCCTCAGCGCTAGACGTAGAGTAGTTGAATCCAGTCTTTTGAACAGAGTACGGGTCGTCTGACCGTACTAGGAGGCCTGTATCGGTGCGCTCATGAAGTTGGCGATTCATCACTTGAGGAGAATAGGGGAGTTTGCCGCAACGTGCGCCCTCAGCTAGAATTAGCTTCCTCTCTATAAGACGGAAAATGAACGAAATACGTTTCCACAACACGCTCAGTAATCGCCTGGAGGCCCTCGCGCCGCTGCACCCTGGCGAGGTTCGCATCTACACCTGCGGGCCCACGGTCTACGATTTCGCCCATATCGGGAATTTTAGGACGTTTGTATTTCAGGATATTTTGCGCCGATTCCTGCTTTCGCGCGGCCTGCGGGTGATGCAGGTGATGAACCTGACCGATGTGGACGATCGCATCATCCAGAAGGCGGCGGAAGCCGGGGTCAGTATCCGGGAATACACCGAAAAATATATCGAAGCGTTTCTGGCGGATATGGCCGCGCTGAACTTGCAGGCTCCGGAGGAAATTGTTCGGGCGACCGACCATGTGGAAGACATGGTCGACCTGATCGAGCGGTTGAAGGAAAAGGGCCTGACCTACGAAAGCGAAGGCTCGATTTATTACCGGATCGCCAAATTCCCGGAGTACGGCAAGCTTTCGAAGATCGACGTGGGCGGAATGAAAGCCGGCGCGCGCGTGGATAACGACCGCTACGAAAAGGACGACGCGAGGGATTTTGCGTTGTGGAAGGCCCCCAAGCCGGGCGAACATTTTTGGGAAACGCGTATCGGGCCGGGGCGGCCCGGTTGGCATATCGAATGTTCGGCTATGGCCATGAAGTATCTGGGCGAGACGCTGGATATCCACACCGGCGGCGTGGATCTGACTTTTCCGCACCACGAAAACGAAATCGCGCAGAGCGAGGCCGCGACGGGACATCCGTTTGCGAGGATGTGGATGCACGCGGAGCATTTGATTATTGAAGGCGAGAAGATGTCGAAGTCGCTCGGCAATTTTTTCACGCTGCGCGATCTATTCATGAAGGGGCAAAAACCTTCGACCATTCGGTATTTGCTGCTATCGGTTCCTTACCGGCGCCAACTGAATTTCACCGGGGACAGCTTGAAGCAGGCCGAAGCGTCGGTCGAGCGTCTGCGGAATTTTGTGACCCGCCTGAAAACCGAAGGATTCGCAGCCGGCTCGAATGCGAAGATCGAAAAGCTGGCGGACAAGGCCGAAGAAGATTTCGATGCTGGACTGGCCGACGATTTGAATACGGCATTTTCGCTCGCGGCAATTTTCGATCTGGTTCGCGAAGTGAACACGGCAATGGACCGCGGAGAATTCCGGCAGCAGGATGCGCCGCGGATCGTAGCCGCCATGCAGAAATTTGACCCGATTCTCGCGGTGTTGAACGACGACGATGCCGACAAGTTGGCGAAAGTCGGGTTCGTACCTAAGAAACCCAGGATGAACGCTGAAGCGGTCGAGGCCTTGATCGAACAGCGCAACGTGGCGAAAAAGCGGCGTGACTTCAAAAAATCGGATGAAATAAGGCAGCAACTCGCTGATTCTGGTATAATTCTGGAAGATTCGAAAGACGGCAGCGTTCGTTGGAAATACAAATGACAATTTCCGCAAAACACGAGATGTCGCTGCACGACCAGCCCTCCCATCAGCGCCCGAACCTCTACGGCGTAGATTAAGTACTTCCTCCTCATTTTGAAGCAGTTGCGCGCATCCCGGGGAACCGGTCCATGTGCACGGGTCAAAATTCATTTCGAATCGATCTCCGGGAGGAAGTCATGCAAGCCATTGAAAAAAATATCGATACGTCTATTGCCGCGAATCTGCCTCATTTGATTACGTCGTTGCCCGGTCCCAAGGCGAAAGCACTGGTCGACCAGGATCATGCGATTTTGTCGCCGTCTTACACTCGCGATTATCCGTTGGCGGCCAAGAAAGGCTACGGCGCGATGGTCGAAGATGTGGACGGGAATCGTTTTCTGGATTTCGCGGCGGGCATCGCCGTGGTCTCGACCGGCCATTGCCATCCCAACGTAGTGCACGCCATTCAGAAGCAGGCCGCTGAACTGATTCACATGTCCGGAACCGATTTCTACTATCCGAATCTGGTGGAGTTGGCGCAGAAGCTGGCCTCGATTGCGCCGGGCGCTGAAGCGAAGCGCGTATATTTCGGAAATTCCGGCGCGGAAGGCACCGAAGCTGCCATCAAGCTGGCGCGGTATCACACCAAGCGCGACAAGATGATCGCGTTTTATTCCAGCTTTCATGGGCGCACCATGGGCGCGCTGTCGATGACCGCCAGCCGCGCGGTGCAACGCAAAGGTTTTGGCTCGTTGTTGGGCGGCGTTTTCCATGCACACTATCCGAATACCTATCGCGGGACGTTTGGGAATAACCCCGAACACGCTTCGGCGGATGCGCTCGACTACATCGAGAACACTTTGTTCAAGCGCATTGTCGATCCCGAGGACGTGGCCGGCATCATCATCGAACCCATCCAGGGCGAAGGCGGCTACCTGCCCGCGCCGGCGGATTTCCTGAAGGCGCTGCAGGCCATTTGCCGCAAGCACGGCATCATGCTCATCGCCGACGAAGTGCAATCGGGGATGGGGCGCACTGGGAAATGGTGGGCCGGCGATCATGCCGGACTCGAACCGGACATTATTTCCACCGCGAAGGGAATTGCTTCGGGCATGCCGCTGAGCGCGATCATTTCGCGCGCCAGCGTGATGGACTGGAAGCCCGGCGCGCACGCGTCGACCTTCGGCGGCAACCCGGTGGCGATTGCGGCGTCGTTGGCTACGATCGACTTGCTGGAACACCAGTACATCGAGAACGCGGCGAAGATGGGCGAGCACATCTTCAAATTGACGGCCGATTGGCGCGAGCGCCACAAGATCGTCGGCGACATCCGGGGCAAGGGCTTGATGATCGGCATTGAACTGGTCCGCGATCAAAAGACCAAGGAACGCGCGCCCGATTTGCGCAATCGCATCGTCGAGATGGCATTCCATAAAGGATTGCTGATCCTTGGCGCGGGTGAGAACGCGCTACGATTTTGCCCTCCGCTGCTCATCGATGAAGAGCAGGCGGAATTTGCAGTCCGCACCATAGATGCCTGCCTCACCGCAGTGGAGAAATCGATGTAACCGTTTGGAAATCTAAAAGAGGCCGCTCGAAGAATATTTCGGGCGGCCTCTTTTGTTTCTTGGGCTCCCCCGCGGCGGCTTTTTTGTCCCGCGCGGTATATACTCCGAATCCGCAAGACGCGTGTTTTATCGATCGCTATGAGCTCGAAACTCGAAAACTTTCTGACTTCCAACGTGCGCACGCAGAAGCTCGTTCGCGCCGGCGAAATCGCGCAGCTGCACAGTTTCAGGCGCACCCTGCTGGATTCTCCGCGGCACGCCGACGAGCGCCGGCTGGTGAAATCCGGGTATCGCGTGTATTCCCAGGCCGATGAAGACGGCATTCTCCACGAAATCTTCCGCCGCATCGGGGAGGGGGGACGGACTTTTCTGGAACTTGGCGTGGGCAATGGGCTGGAAAACAACACGCTGTTTTTATTGGTGCAGGATTGGAGCGGAATCTGGATCGAAGGTTCGGACCGTAAAGCAGCGGCGGCGAAGAAGAATCTGGCTGCGATGGTTGCCGATGGCCGCTTGAAAATCGAGCAGCACTTCATCACCGCGCCGACCATCGATAAGAAAATCGCCGGCCTTACCGCGGGCCGCGACGTGGATCTGCTATCGATCGACCTCGATGGCAACGATTATTACGTACTGGATGCCATCCGCTCGATTTCGCCGCGGGTGATCGTGGCCGAATACAATTCCAAATTTCCGGCCGATATCCCGTGGATCATCGAATACAACGAAGATCACCGCTGGGATTCGACCGATTATTTCGGCGCGTCGCTGAAATCGCTGGAAACTTTGCTGGCGGCGCGCGGTTATGCGCTGGTGGGCTGCAATATCCTGGGGACCAATGCGTTTTTCCTGCGCACCGATCTGGCCAATGAAACGCGCTTCTGCGCCCCATTCACCGCGGAAAATCACTACGAGCCGTCGCGTTATTTTCTGCTTCCCGCGTTTCACGCCGGCTATCCGGTGAACTTCGGCCCGTTTCGCACGAAGTAGGGCTTGTGGTGCCGCAAATAAACCGGAAGAAACGGAAGTTCCGCGCTAGAATTTCACGCCGGAGGGCGTCCTGCCGCGCATTTTAGACGTTGGTTGTGGTCCGAATAAGTATCCCGGGTCGATCGGTATCGACATGAATGCGTCGACCAGCGCCGACGTGCTCTGCCATCTGGACCGCGGCAACCTTCCTTTTCGCGATAATTCGTTCGACCAGGTTCGCGGCATTCATCTGATCGAGCATGTGGGCGACGTCATCGCCACGATGGAAGAATTTCACCGGGTGACCAAGCCGGGCGGGACAATTTTCCTGCTGACTCCGCACTATTCCGACGTCAATTCCTTCAGCGACCCGACGCATCGGTGGCACCTGAGCACCTATTCGTTCAACTATTTTTTCCCCGGCGGCACGCACGGACGGGACAACTGGTATTCGAAAGTGCGCATGCGACCGAAAGGGATTCACGTGACCCTGCTGCGCATCTGGCGTTTTCTGGGATTTCAATTTCTGGTCAATCACAGCCGCACGTTCCGGCGATTTTGGGAGCAATATTTGAGCTTCGTGGTTCGCGGCAAAGTGATCGAATTTACCCTCGAGGTCATCAAGTAAAATTCACCGATGCTCGCTCGATTGATGTTCGCGACGGTCGCGTTCAACGCACGCAAAGGTTTGACCGAAACGGCGGCTGAGTCTTCGGATTCGAATCGTGCGGACTCCGCCAAGGAACGCGCCCGGCGAACCGGGGTGCGCGGCGAAACGTATGCCTACTGGTATTTACGGCGGCATGGATACGTGCTGATCGCGCGCAATTTCACTTCGCCTGGCCTGAAGGGTGAAATCGATATGGTGGGATACGACGGCTCGGTGCTGGCATTTGTCGAAGTGAAAACACGTACGAGAATGGACGCGAGTCAGAAGGACGCGGCGTTGCAGGCCACGCCTGAGTCCGCGGTGAACATCGAGAAACGCCGCAACATTTCGCGAGTGGCCCAGCAATTTTTACGCGCCCGGCACATTGAATCCACGGAATGCCGTTTTGACGTACTGGCGATTGAAACGCGCGCCGGACAAAAACCCTCGGTGCGGCTGCACAAAGGCGCCTTCAACGCAGGCGAAAATCGCCCGCGAGCGATGTAGCCGGTTTGGAATAGGAACTGCTTCAGGATCCGTCGCAGTGCAAAACGCGGTAGTAGAATAGAAGTTTCGAACACGCGCGATGGCGCGCCCGAAGGGCGCCGTTGCCTCGTTATTTCCGCGCCGTGCTGGCGCTAAAGGAGAATCAAGACTTGCCGGAGCTGCGCAAAGATCCCATCACCGGGCGCTGGGTCATCATTTCCACCGACCGCGCCAATCGTCCGATGGATTTCGTGCGCGAGAGCGTGAAAATTAAGGGCGCGCCGCATTGCCCGTTTTGCCCCGGCAGCGAAGGGAAGACGCCCTCCGAAGTTCTGGCCTACGGCCGCAACGGCAGCGGAAAAGATACGCCGGGATGGAGCCTCCGCGTGGTGCCCAACAAATATCCGGCATTGGGCATCGAAGGCGGCCTGGATCGCGAAGGCGACGGCCTGTTCGATCGCATGAACGGAGTAGGCGCGCACGAAGTGATCATCGAAACGCCCGATCACAACCATACGCTGGCGACCATCAGCGAGCGAGGCGTCGAAGAAATTTTCTGGGCTTACCGCGACCGCATGCTGGACCTGAAGAACGACCGGCGTTTTCGATACATTCTGCTGTACAAGAATCACGGTGAACCAGCCGGGGCCACGCTGGAGCACACCCATTCGCAATTGATTGCGCTGCCCATCGTGCCGAAACGCGTGCGCGAGGAAGTCGACAGCGCCAAGCGCTACTACAACGAAAAAGAACGCTGCATTTTCTGCGACATGATCCGCCAGGAAATGGAGACGAAGTCGCGCATGGTCCTGGAAAACGACCATTTCATCGCGCTGGAGCCTTACGCGCCGCGATTTCCATTTGAAACCTGGATTCTGCCGCGGCAGCACAGTTCGGCGTTTGAGAATATGCCGACGCCGTACTACAAAAGTCTTTCCAAAATCATGCGGGAGTTTCTGAACCGCCTGGATTCGGTGCTCGCGTTTCCTTCCTACAATTTCGTGGTCCACACTTCGCCCATCGGCGAAGAGATCAACGACCATTATCACTGGCATATCGAGATGATGCCCAAGCTGGTGAAGGTGGCGGGATTCGAATGGGGCACTGGGTTTTACATTAACCCCACGCCACCGGAAGAAGCGGCGCGTTTTTTGCGCGAAGCGAAGTAAGCGCGGCAGTATCACGAGCGCGCAGCAAGTTTTGTTCCACTAATTCTTCAGGTACCACGGCACATTCACGATGAGTATCCGTTGATTTCCCTTCAGCAGTAGCAACGCCTTCAAAAGTTCCGCGCGATTATTTTCCAGGAAATAATGCCACCAATGATGCTCGATCATTTCGGGAATTAGCACGGCGATTCGGCGGGTGGGATTTTCCTGCTGCACCGCCAGCACGTGGTTCACAATCGGAGTAATGACCAGCCGAAACGGGGAATCCAGCATGGTAAGTTTCGGCTCAGTCAGGCCCGCTTTGCGGAGCGGCGTCAGCACGTATTTTTCCCACTCTTCGCGAACATCGTTTTTTTCACCCTCGGCGCAGACGTGGACCGCTTCCACGTCGCGCGAGAGCGCATAGGCAACCTCCACCGCTTTGCGCGTCAGTCGGCTCCATTTTTGAACCGGCAAAATGATCAAAGGGGAGTGAAGCCCTTCGACGTTGAACGGCTCCGTACACTGCAGTTCCTCGGCGACGCGATCGAAATAGCGCTTCACGGCCATCATTGAGATGAGCAGCGTGGGAATGAGCAGCGCGGTGATCCAGGCGCCTTCGATAAATTTTGCGACCAAGACGACCAACACGGTCGCGCCGGTGGCCACAGCCCCGATGCCGTTCACTACGATGTATCGGCGGTAGCCCGGTCCTTTGACTCGCAGCCAGTGCGCCACCATTCCGGCTTGGGACAACGTGAACGCGAGAAATGCGCCAACCGCATAGAGTGGAATCAGCCGGTTGGTGACGCCTTGAAACACAATCAGCAGCAGCGCGGCAAGCCCGGCCAACACCCAAACGCCCTGGGAATAGACCAGGCGGCGCCCGCGCAGACTGAACGCGTCGGGCAGATATCCATTCAACGCGATGGCCCGGCACAGGCGCGGAAAATCGGCGAACGCCGTGTTGGCCGACAGAGCCAAAACGACCAGGACGGAACCAATCGCGGTGTAGTACAGCGGGCCGCGCCCGACTACGGCGGCGATAATCATCGAAATGACGCTCTGGTAGCCGACGGCGCCGGGATCCGTTGCGGCGATGTGATACGCGCGCACCAGAAACGCGATGCCGCCGAGCATCAAGATCAGCAGCGCGATGATGATGGTCAACGTGCGCTGCGCCGTCTTGGTCGCCGGCTCTTTGAACGCCATCACTCCGTTGCTCACCGCTTCGACCCCGGTCATCGCCGTACAGCCGCTGGCGAAGGATTGCAACAGGAGCCACACGCCGATGCCTGCCGCGGCAGGAAGAGCTGCGGGCGGAGGAATTACTGCTGCAGGGTGTCCTCCGGACGTGATCGATTTGAAAACTCCGATACCGACCGCGGCGAGCAGGCTAAAAATAAAAAGATAGGTCGGAACCATGAAAACAATTCCGGCCTGGCGCAGCCCGCGCAGATTGATAATGGTGATGAACAAAAGAATCAGCAGGCAAAGGCCCAGGGTGTGGGGCAGCAGCCTGGGAAATGCCGAAACCAGCGCACCGACGCCGGCCGAAATTCCGACCGCCGCAGTCAAAACGTAGTCAATCATCAGCGCGGCGGCGGCCAGCAGGCCGGCGAACGGGCCCAGGTTTTCCGAGGCGACGGTGTATGAACCGCCTCCGCCCGGATACGCGGCGATCGTCTGCCGGTAGGAAAAATAAACGATAACCAGCAGGGCGATGACGCTGGCGCTGATCGGAACGATATAGGCGATTCCGGCGGCGCCGAGCGGAATCAGCAGCGTTAGCGCGGCTTCGGGACCATAGGCGGCGGAACTCAGTGCATCCAGGCCGAAAATCGGAATTCCAGGGCCTACGCCCAATTGCTCCGCGCGTTCGTCCCAGGTAGGCAGCGGTTTCCCGAACAGTACATCTCGAATGGTCATGAGTTATCCGCCAAGCTGGCCGCATATCGTTGGAGACCAGTGTGGCCGGAAAGAGTAAATCCTTTGGCTGCGAAATGGTATCTACTTGATGTAAATTTTCCACGGCAGCCAATGCACCAATTAATGGGAATTGGGTATGGCTTATGGTGCGAGGTATCACTACACTCGGCCCTGCGTCGAGCTAATTCGGATCCGAGCGGCAAAGGAGACTATTCATGGCGACTACCGAAGGCAAGAAATGCGCACACCCCATCTGCTCTTGTACCGTGACTTCCGGCAAGTATTGCAGCACGCAGTGCGAGGCGATGGAAAAGACTCCCGACGTTGATTGCACCTGCCCACACCCCGGATGCAAGGGCCATACCGAATAATTCGCTTCCGAAAATTAAAGAGGCCGCCATCCTGAACGGATGAACGGCCTCATTTTTTTGAGCCCTTTGACTTTAGTGATGGAAACGCCGTTCGCAGTCCGCACAGCGATAGGGCAGCAAGCTCAACCACCGCAGGAAATAATCGATCGGGCCGGCGCGGTGGGACCGGTGCGTCTCCTCACACCCGCAGTACGGGCAAAGCGGATTGGTCGCTTTCTTGCCCTGGTTCTGAGCAGCAGCGCCGTGCTGATCCTGCGCCGGTGCGGCCCCCGCCGACATTTAAGCCGCCCGTCGGACCATGTGGTACACGACCAGTAAAACGACCGCGCCCACCACGGCGACCAGTAAGCTGTAGAGATTCAAACCCGTGACTCCCGCCTGACCAAAACGCTCGAAGAGCCATCCGCCGAGCAGCGCGCCGACGATACCCAGCACGATGTCCATCACGATGCCTTCGCCGGATTTGTTGACGATTTTGCTGCCAATGAAGCCTGCGATCAGTCCCAAGACAATCCACGCCAGAATTGACATACGTTTCTCCTCAAAGCTGCTGACCCAGGAAGGGAACGGAACCCGAGGAACAGGGGGCCACTATACAACGGGGATGCGGACCACCCATCCGTAAAAGCCTGTACCAGCAGGTCTGATTCGCTGTAGCCGGCGAGTTAGCGATTGTGTCACGAAACATCGAGATTTTTGAAAATTTGATGACAACGCTTGACAGAAAAATGGGGATGCGTCTTACTCTTCTCTCTAGTTGACAATCAGTTGCAAGTAGAAAATGGCTCGCCGCTCCGCCGGTTCTCGCGTCACTGACCGAGGACTACGACGACGCCTAGACCGCCCCTGCGATAAAAATCAAATGGATGATTCCTGGTACGCGTCACCGGGAACCGAATCCAGCTCCGTCACAGTTCTGGTTTGGTAATCTTTAGCGGGCGACTTCCGCGTAAAAGCTAGCCGATTCTGCAGCCCGGAATGGGGAGATTTCGTTTGCCGAATGATATGAACGACAACGGCGGCAGAATCAAAAACATCGTTTCTCCACCGGCGGCTTCTTCCACGCAACCTCGCCTTGCGGTCAATGCCCAGAAGCATGACGAACTAAAGTTGCTGATCAATTCCCGCAATCCGATCATCACGGTCGAAACCACCGAGGAAGATCGTTTTGAAGGATTGCTGCAGACGCTCTCGGCCGACCTTGGCATTCCGCTTTTCACCTGGACCATTACCACCGGCATGACCAAGTGGAAAGGCTCGCCCATCTACGGCACCGACGAGCTCGAGCAGGCGCTCGCGAACATTGCGCTGATTCACGGCGAAGGAATTTTTCTGCTGTGCGACGTAGCGCGTTATTGCGACAACGATCACGTCGCGCGCCGGCTTCGCGATCTGGCGGACGCGTTCCGCACCGAAAGGCGATCGCTGGTCATTTCGGCTGCGTCCATCAAATTGCCACCCGAATTGGAATGTGAATCCGTCTCCTTTGATTTGGGATTGCCCGATGCGAACGAACTTTTGCCCGGCGTGAACCAGGTGATCGCGCAGGTGGGCCACGATCAAAGGCTGCCGATCACGCTGGATGTCAGCGGGATTGCGCAGCTCGCGCACAATTTGGTCGGACTGCCGGAACAGGAAGCGCTGCGCACCCTGCGCAAATGTCTGCTGGCTCACGGAAAAGTAGATGCCGCCCTGATCGACGCGGTGCTGGACGCGAAACACAGTCTTACGCGCGAAGATGGATTGTTGGAAGCCGTTCGCCGCGACGCTTCCTTCGCCGACGTGGCCGGGCTGCAACATTTGCGCGAGTGGGTGGCCAAACGTAAAAGCGCGCTGACCCCGGAAGGCCAGCGTTTTGGTTTGGCGCCGCCGAAAGGCATCTTGATTACCGGGGTGCAGGGCTGCGGCAAAAGTCTGGTGGCGCGCGCGGTGGCCGGCGAGTGGGGCATTGAACTGGCCCGGCTCGATGCCGGATCGCTCTACGACAAGTTCGTGGGAGAAAGCGAGAAGCGCCTTCACCGGGCGCTGGATTTGGCGGAAAAATTGTCGCCGGTTGTTTTATGGATCGACGAGATTGAAAAGGCGTTTGCCTCGGCCGGAACCAGCGGAGATGCCGATGCCGGATTGTCCCAACGATTGTTGGCGACGCTTCTGACCTGGATGCAGGACCGCCAAAGCATCGTGTTTTTGGCCGCCACTTCGAACAACATCCGGGCCTTGCCTCCGGAGATGCTGCGCAAAGGCCGCTTCGATGAGATTTTCTTTGTCGACCTGCCCAATGCCGAAATTCGCGCGCAGCTTTTCACTTTGCATCTGAAGAAACGGGGCAGAGACGCCGCCGCATTCGACGTTCAGAAACTGGCCAGCGCGGTCGAAGGATTTTCCGGCGCCGAGATCGAACAGGCGATTGTGGCCGGGCTCTACACCGCCTTCAGCCAGAAGCAGCAATTATCGACGGAAATTGTGTTGGCCGAAATTCGGGACACGCGGCCGCTCAGCGTCACGCGCAAAGAAGACATTGATGACATCCGGGAGTGGGCGAAACCCCGCACCGTTCCGGCCGACTGAAATAGACAGTGTGCGGCGGCGCTTGACCGCCCTTCCATTTCTCGTTAAGCTTTTTTTCGAAATTGACTGAGAACTCAAGTCAGGCCGTAACTCATCCCGCCGCATCAAGACCCCACTCCCGTATTCCATTCGAAGGGCGCGTGGCCATCGCACTTGCAGCCTTGGGTGTGACCTTGATGGTCACGAACCCGTGGTTCACCGCGGTAGACGATGAGATCGCGATCGTAGATGTGGCCGCTAATCCGGCATGGCAAACCATCAAACTTTTCCTGAGTGGCGGCGGCCAGCATGAGCATCCACCGCTTTCGGATCTCATCCTGCACGGCTGGCTCTGGCTCACCAACGGCAACAGTCAATGGTTCCGGCTGCCCTCGGTGATTTTTTATCTTTTAGGAATTTGGTTCTTGGTGCAGGCCGCGCGCCGCATCGGCGGGAATCGCGCGGGATACGGCACGTTGGTGCTGCTCATTTTCTGGCCCTACGGATTTCATTTCGGACGCCTTACCGGCTGGTATTCCTTCACCTTCATGCTGGTATCGTTGCTCACGCTCATCTACCTGAGATATCTGGAAGATACATCGTGGAAGACCTGGCTCTGGCTCGGTCTTTGCGCCTTGGCGCTCATTTACACCAACTATTTCGGATGGGCGATGCTGTCGTTTTTGGGATTGGATTACGTAACGCGATTTCGGCGTGACGCCAAGAAATGGATGCTGCTGTTATCGACTTTGGCGGTGCTCCTCCTGGCTTGTGTGCCGATCCTGCCGGCTTTTCTCACCGAGGCGCACGCGCGCGCGAAGACGGCATTTTCGCCGACTGTCGTCGCGACCGGTATTTACAATTTTGTACTGTCTCTTCGTCAGCGAATCGGTGGCGCCGTGGTTCTGGGCGTTGGGGATCGTGGCGGGTTTAGCGATTGCCTGCGCCCTGGCGTTCGTTTATAGCGGACCGCTGGCACGCCGCTTCCTGCTGTATTTTGTGGCGCTGCTGGCGGCGATGACTTTTCTGCAGATTGGAAACACGAAGCGCATGTTGATGATCAGCCCCTGGCTGGTTCTGCCGTTGGGAGTGGCGATTGGACTGGCGGCGCGACCCTCGGCGCGACGATGGCTGGCGATTTCACTCGCGGCGGTGGGCGCCATCGGCTGGTTCGGAATTTTTTCGCGGAATCTGTACGCCGCGCCGCATTGGATCGAGCCCTGGAACCGGGTTTCGGTGCGCGCCGCGGAGATCGCGAGCAACGGCGGCGTGGTCCTCGCTAATAATCCCTCGCTGTTTTTTTACCTGACCTACCGTTTGCCGTCCACCGACCCGGTGCGAAACGGGCATTTTGCCGGAGTCTTGCCGGCGACGGTCCGGGCGGCCAATATTTATTCGCCGCAGGAATGGATCGACGCCGGAAGTCCCGTAGCCCCGACGGTGGCGGTATTCGACGGTCTGAGCTATGGCGGGCCCGGTCCTTCGATGGAAGAGATTTGTCACGCTCTGAATTCGCGATGTGCGAGCGCCGGCGAAGACCATTTGGTGCACGATTCAGGCGCGCGCTGGAAGCAGGAATATCAACCGGTCAGCGGACAGCGGGAGTGGCGCATTCAGGTCAACCAGTACAGCTGTTCAGCCCCGTAGGCGCACGGCGAAGCTACACCGCGTTTTTCGGGACCGCGGAATTTTCCAGAATTTTGAGATGAAAGAAATGATGGTGCGCCCGGGCGGGTTCGAACCGTCGACCTTGTGCTTCGGAGGCACACGCTCTATCCAGCTGAGCTACGGGCGCAATGGTGATTGCTGCGGATTCAAGTTTACTCTGCTTTTCGCACTGCGGCAAAACCAATCCGTTTTCGAGTGAGGTCCGGAACGCTGAGCGATTACGCGCCCTTGGCCAGGCCTTTGATCTGCTTTGCGTATTTTTCAATCTGCTCGCACTTTTGGACCATGGCCAGCGAGAGGACGTTTTGCGAGTTGGTTCTTTCGACCTCGGCTTTCAGCTGGGCCGCCAGAAAGTAAAGCTTCTCGACGCTGTCGTGAATCTGCGAATCGTTATGCTCCAGGATCTGTTTAGTATCAATCCGCGGGTCGAGATTGGGCCCGGCGAGCGGAGTCGCGGGCGCGGTTTGCGGCATTCCACTGGG
>PMHK01000163.1 GCA_003156635.1 Acidobacteriota bacterium
ATTTCCGGACTGCTCGGCTTGTTCCTCGGAATTTTTCTGACGATCGTCGTGATCGGTGGTGCGGTTTGGCTAACGACGGGTGTGGGCCTGCTGCACCTGCTTGGCCTGGTGCGCGGCGGGCAGACCTCGATCAATGTGAGCCAGCCCACCGTCGTCCGGCAGATTCAGCAGCTTCAAAGGCTGGAGACGGTGACCTACACCATGGACAAAATCATTTCCGGCGAACGCGACAATCCTTATCTCCCGAAATTTCTCGCCGGCGATCGCCTGCTCCTCGTGGTCCATGGCCAGGTCATCGGCGGTGTTGATCTCGCGAAAGTGCAGCCCGCCGACGTGATCGTTCGCGGCTCATCGATTACCTTCCACGTACCCCAAGCCGAAATTTTCAGCACCCTGATCGACAACGCCCGTACCCGCGTCTATTCCCGCGACACCGGCCTGTTCACGTCCCCGGATCCGAATCTCGAAAGCGAAGTCCGCGCCGAAGCCGAACGTCAGTTGCAACAAGCCGCGCTGCAGGACGGCATCCTCAAAACCGCCGACCAGAATGCCCGCAGCACGCTGGCCAGCATGTTGAAAGGCTTCGGATTTTCGCAAGTAGAAATTCAATAGGCCCAACGGTGCTCATGAATCACCTCGACCTCCGCCGTCGCAAACTCCGGACCGTGCTCGCCACATTTTTGGCAATCGCCGCTGTTGCGCCCGGCGTCTGGAGCCAAAAAGCCTACGACCCTGGCGCCTCCACCACCGAAATTAAAATCGGAAATATCGCGCCGTACACCGGCTGGGGCAACGAGTACGCTGCCGTCGCGCGCGCCGAAGCTGCCTATTTCCAGATGATCAACGACCGCGGCGGGATCAACGGCCGCAAAATCAATTTCATCACGCTCGATAGCGCGTCCGAGCCCTCGAAAGCGCTTCCGCTGGCGCGCAAATTGGTTGAAGAAGATAAAATCCTGCTGATTTTCAGCTCCATTGGCACCGAAGGGAATCTGGCGATTCGCGATTACCTGAATCAGAACAAAGTGCCGCAGCTGTTCGTCCAAACCAGTTCCGCGGCTTTCAACGATCCCGCGCGCTTTCCCTGGACCATGGGATTTTTTGCGACCTATCGCGACGAGGGCGTCGCCTACGCAAAATATGTTCTAAGCAACGAGCCGAACGGCAAAATCGCGATTCTCTACGCCAACGACGACGCCGGAAAAGAATATCTGCAGGGCGTGCATGATGGTCTTGCCGACAAAGCGGCCACCATGATCGTCAAAGAAGTTTCCTACCAGGTTTCCGGCCAGAACCTGGAGCCCCAGATTGCGGCCCTCAAAGATTCCGGCGCCGATGTGTTTTTCAATTTCGCCGTAGGGCCTTTCGCCACCAAAACGATTCGCGCGGCCTATGACCTCGGCTGGCATCCGCTGCAATTCATTCCCAACGCTTCCCTCTCCATCGCTGCTTTCCTCGATCCGGCTGGCCTGGAAAAATCCGCCGGCATTATTTGCAACGCGCGCTCGAAGGGCTGGTGGTCGCCGCGTTCGCACGACGATCCGGCGGTGCGGGAATTCCTCGACTGGATCGCCAAATACAATCCACAAGCGAGTCTGCGCGATCAAAATAACGTGGCTGGTTACGAGCGCGCCCAAGCGCTGATCGCCGTCCTCCAGAAATGCGGTGACAATCTGACTCGCGCTAACATAATGAAGCAAGCCTCAAATCTTGATTTGGAACTGGGCATGTTGCGCCCCGGAATCAGAATCAAAACCACCCCGACCGATTTCCAACCCATTCACCAGTTGTTCCTTATTCGCTTCGACGGCCAGCAATGGCAGGGTTTCGGCGGCACGATCAGTTTCTAGGCAATTGCTTCGTTCGCCCGTGGAAATCTACAGCGCTCGCACCCGGCGTTCGAGCTCTCGGGCAATTTCCGCAACGTCTTGATCGGCGGTAAAGCTGACCGGCTCACCGATCGCGACCGTCACCTGCCCCGGCCGCGCCAAAACGCGATTCGCCTGCCGCAATTCCAAAAGCCCATCGAGCCGCATCGGCACCACCGGGATATTCAGCTTTTGCGCCAGCAGGCCGATTCCCGCGCGAAATGGCGCGATGTACCCATCTTCGGTGGTCCTGCCTTCCGGGAAAATAAGCACGCTCCATCCGCGATCGGTCAAATTTCCCGCATACGAAAACGATTTCGCGAATCCTGCGCGTTGCGGCAAAGGGAAAACATTAAAAAGCGACAGCGCGAGAAAATAATCCAACCGCTCGAGCATGCGTTTGAAAATATTCATGTTCTTCGGCGGCCGGCGCATTTCCGCCAGCCGCTCTCCACGCATCGCCGTCGCCAACCGGTTGCGCAGCCTCCACGGCAACGCCGGCAAAACCCAGGCGATATCCAGATAGGTCACATGATTGGCGATGACCAGCACCGGACCGCGCAGCCCGCGCAGATTTTCGCGCCCGCGAATCCGCGGCGCGGCGAGCAAATACGTGGCGGGCCACGCCAGCAAATAATAAACGGCCAGCCGCACGATAGTAGTCAGTGTATTCTGCGGCCACGAGGGATACGAGTACTCCGCACCCGCGCGCTCCGGCTCGCGCAATAATTTTTCCAGCTGACCTACCGTGGCAGCCTCGGAAAATTGCGCCTCGCTCAGATCAACCTGATACCGCTCTTCCAGCCGATCCAGCAATTCGATCCGGTCGAGCGAACTCATGTTCAGTTCGGCTTCGAGCGACGCGTCTGACGAAGCCGCACTAACCGCGCGACCAGTAATCTGCGCAATCAGCGTTTTCAAGGAATCCGCCTGCGGCGCTTCCGGCGCAGCAGCCTTCGATATTCGTGCGGTCGCCACCTCTCGTATCCGCGATAACAGCGGCTTCTGCGTCGGCGTGCGCGGAAAATCCGGCTCCGGCCACACCAACCAGTTGTGGATACGCTGAAATTCCGCCAGCGCCAGATTCGCATTCTTCACCGCAGCGTCGCCATTGCTCGCCGCGCCATCCAGCAGCAATACCGCGCAAGGCTCGGCGTTGCCGTCGTGCTCGATTCCGAGCACCACGCAATCGCGCACGCCAGCCTGCCCGCGCAGCGCCTTCTCCAGATCTTCAGGATAAATATTCATCCCCGCCGGCGTCACGATCACATTTTTTCGTCGGCCTTTGAAATACAGCTGCCCCTCTTCCCCGGCTTCCGCCAGGTCGCCGGTCCGAAACCAGCCATCGTTTTCCGCCAACCTCTGTTCCGCGCCGCCGAGTTGATACGTCTTGGCCACATTTTCCCCGCGGACCAGAATTTCGCCATTCTCGTCGATGCGCACTTCCATTCCCGGAAACACTTTTCCCAGCGAGCCCTGCGTCGAGTGGAACGGATGATTCAAGCTAATGAGCGAAGTCGTTTCGGTCATGCCGTAGCCCTGAATCACCGCATAGCCGAGCCGATTCCAAAAAGTTTCCAGAACTTCCGGCAGCGCCGCCCCGCCGGAAATGATCGCCCAGAATTTCCAGCCCAGCCGCCGGTGAATTCTCCGAAAGCGCCACCAGCGCCGGAAAAAATGAGTGTTCTCCGCCGCCTCAAATTCGTGGTGAAAGCTCCCGTCCCCGCTGGGGCGATCTTCGTAAAGCACCACTTCGCGCCGCAGCGCTTCGATCACCCGCGGCACCGCGACCAACACTGACACGCGCTCGCGTCGAATGGTATCGACTAGCTCCGACGGCTTCAGCGTATCCGCTAAAATTACGGTTCCCTTCAGCAAAGGCGGAATGAACAAGCCCAGCATCTGTCCAAATACATGGCTCAGCGGCAGCAGGTTCAGAAATCGCAGGGGATGAAACGGTTTTTCGTAGCGCAAATATTTGTGAATTTCTTTTTCGATGGGTTCGATGTTCGCCAACACGTTTCCGTGGGAAATCACCACTCCGCGCGGCTCCGCCGTCGTTCCTGAAGTGAAAATGATCTGCAGCGTATCCTGCCGGGTGAGCGCCGGCCCATCGTACGGGCTTGAATCGCACTGTTTCGTGATTTCGAGCAGCGCGTCCAGTGCGATCACCGGAACCGGCGTGGCAGATTCCGCGACTCCACCGGAACGAAACATGACTTTCGCCGCACATTCCCGCGCCACCCGCGCTACGAATTCCGGCGTCGAACCGTGATCGATCGGCACCACCACCGCGCCGCGCAAAACGCACCCAAAGAAAACGGCAACCCATTCCGGAGAATTCTCCGCCCACAGCAAAGCCGCGTCGCCCTTGCCGATTCCGCGACGTTCCAGCTCGCGCGCCACGCGGTTCGCTTCCGCGGCGGTTTGCGCGTACGTCCAACTGCGCATCCGGTATCCGACCCGATGCCGAAACGCGATTTCATCGCCTTTTCCGGCGTATTCGCGTACGAATTCAACCAGAGACTGCCGTCCCATGCTGAAAGTATGCCTTGGAACGGTTGGCGCACGAACGCGTTTTCAAACAGCGTGCCGCTGGGTTTGGTAGGAACTTCAAGCAGGGGGATTCGCGACCAGGGTGATTGCTTTTTCCGGGCAGGCCACCACGCACAGTCCACAGGCCTGGCAAAGATTTGCCTTCGGGGTGTAAGCCGTTTGGCGTCCGTGGGCGCGGCCTTTCAATTTTCCCAAAAATGAAAGTTCGGCGAAATCGCGAACGTCGATTCGCCGAACCTCAAAAACATCGTAGGGACAGACCTCGACGCAATCCTTCTTCCCTTCGCACGAATTGCGATCGATGCGCGGGATAAATGCGCCGGGCTCCGCCCCACATTTTTCTCCAGGCCGATCAGGGTGCCGCGCGGCTCGCCGAGCCTTCTCGGTATTCAGCTCTGGCGCGTGGCCCACGCGGCCTCCCTTCTCTTCGCCGGCCATTACTTCTTGGCCCGGATTTCTTCGATCGCTTTGCGCAGAATCCCGAACACCCGCTGCCGTTCCTCGGGCGACGCGTCAACCTTCTCGATGATCGCCGCCTTCAGTTCGTGGCGCAGCTCGCGAAATTCCTGCTTGGCCTCGCGCCACTCGGCCTTGATTCCCGACCGGCCTTCGCCGCCGGCGTCCTCGCGCTCTTCGTTTTCTTCGGCGTAGCGCTTCTGGAAGTCGGCCATCTTCTTGCCGAACCGCGCCAGCTGATCCAAAGTCTCTTCCACGCTCGCGCGATTTTTCTTCAGATGCTCGGTGCCCGCTTCGGTGATCTTGTAGAGCTTCTTCGTCCCTTCCGATTCCGAAGCGGCGTAACCCACTTCTTCCAAATACGTCAGCGCGGGATAAACCATCCCCGGACTCGGCGTGTAGACGCCGCTGGAATGTTCTTCGATCTGTTTGATGATCTCGTAGCCGTAGCGCGGTTTCTCGCTCAGCAGCGCCAGGATGATCAGTTGCAGATCGCCCGAAGCCAGCATTTTCGCGGCCCGCATTCCTGGGCCTCCGGCGAATCCAGGTCCGAAACGGCTGAAGAATCTCCCCCGAGCGAAACCGTGCCGACCGCGGCCTTCAAAACAGGGGTGGTGAAAACGTTTATCGTGGTGCATGTGTTAAATTCTCCTTTGAGTCGTACAACATGTCTTACGTTGTATCGTAAGATATATTACGTGTCAATGGATATAAATAACTCCTTTATTTTGTGTAGATCATTCCGTTCGATCCTTGGCCCTTCCATCACAATTGCGCCTCACCATTGCCTCCGCAGTGCTTCCCCGTGCATTCTATCCCCGTGCCCGAACTCCCCGACATCAATGCCTATCTCAGCGCGCTTGAGCCGCGGATCATCGGGCAGCCGTTGGTCCGCGTGCGGATTGTCGGCGCATTTTTGCTGCGCACCGCCGAGCCGGCTGTGACCGATGTCGAGGGCAAAGTCGTGCGCGAATTGCGCCGCATCGGCAAACGCATCGCGATCGGACTCGACGGCGACCTCTGGTTGGTCCTGCATCTGATGATCGCCGGGCGGCTGCATTGGCGCGCGCCGGGTGCCAAGCTGGGTGGCCGCCAAAACCTGGCCGCGTTGGATTTTCCCGGAGGTTCGCTGGTTCTCACCGAGGCTGGCTCAAAACGCCGCGCCTCGCTCTATGTCGTCCGCGGCGAAGACGGTTTGCATTCGCTGGATCCAGGCGGCCTCGAGATCTTCACCAGTACCCTCGATTCTTTTCGCGATGCCCTGACCTTTGAAAACCGGACGCTAAAACGGGCGCTGACCGACCCGCGGATCATCAGCGGCATCGGCAACGCCTATTCGGACGAAATCTTGCACGCCGCGCGGCTTTCACCCATCGCCCATGCGCACAAGTTGAGGAATGAAGAATGGGAACGTCTCTACGCTGCAACCCGTAGCACGCTGCAAACCTGGATCGACCGGCTGCAAAAAGAAGCCGCAACCGCGTTTCCGGAGAAGGTCACCGCGTTTCGCAAGGAGATGGCGGTTCACGGCCGTTACGGGCAGCCCTGCCCCACCTGCGGAGCAAAAATTCAGCGGATTCGCTACGCGGACAATGAAACGAATTACTGCGCGGTTTGCCAAACCGGAGGAAGAGTTCTGGCGGATCGCAGCCTGTCGCGCTTGTTGGGATCCGACTGGCCGCGAACTCTCGACGAACTCGAAGCCCTCAAACGCCGCTGAACGAATGGAGTATGGTCAGCGTTTTCTCGAACTAGGCTTCGGCGCGCTCCGCGGTTTGCCGGCCGCGGCTTTCTTTCGGCCGGTCTTGGCATTCTTGTCGACCCGCAATTTCCACGCGGTGTGCAGCGCTCCCTTCAAGACATCCTCGTGCGCCGCTTTCAGGATGATATGGGTCATACCCATTCGTCCCCAGCCACCGTGTATGGGAATGAAAACCTCCGGCAGCTCCTCGATGAACGCCCGCTGCTGCTCGAGCGTGAGCATCAAATTCCCGTAACCCTGCTTGGCCGACGCCAGCGTCGCAAAAATCCGGCCGCCCACGCGAAAATCCGCCGCTCCCATGTGGGAACTTTCCTCCGAGCCCGGAAAACTCAGAGCAATCCGGCGAAAGTCACCAATGTTCATCCCACTCGTCAACCTCTTCGATTCTTTTTTCATGCCGGTTCCCGCCCGCGCCGGATTGTACTATTCGTGGCGCAGCGCGACCATNNATCGCCCGGCGAAACTCCGAAGAGCATATGTCCCAGCAGATGCGCAGCCGCCAGCGCGCACGGAATCCCCACCGCCAGTCCCGCGAACGTCAGCAGCAAGGTTTCGCGCAGCACCATGCCCAAAATCGCGCCGCGCGACGCGCCCAACGCCACCCGAATTCCAATTTCATTTCTACGACAAGCCACCGAGTAAGAAATCACCCCGAAAATTCCGGTCGCGGCCAGCACCAGGGCGATGGCCGCAAATAATCCCAACAGGAACGTCCGAAACTTTTGTTGCGCCACCGAAGCGTCGATCAGGTCCGGCATTTTCGCAATGTTGGTTACGGGCAGGTCTTTATCCATCTTTTGCACTTCCGCGCGGATTGCGACGGCCACTGCGGCAGTGCTTAGTGTGCTCCTCACCACCAAATTCGCGCCCCAAAACGGCGACTGCGCGTACGGCGCGTACATCATCGGACCTGGAGCCTTAGCCAACGAAACATCGCGGACGTCGCCAACCACCCCGACGATTTCTCGGGGCATATCGGGATCCGGAGGAAACGCAAAGTTAATTCGCTTCCCGATGGGATCCTGATTCGGAAAATAACGCTGCGCCATGGCTTTGCTAATCAGCGCGACCGACGGCGCTGCACGGTTATCCTCCGGATTGAACAGGCGTCCGGCCATCAGCGGAATTCCCATCACGCGGAAATATTCCGGACTGACCGAGGCGTAGTCTGCGGTTCGCGATTCATTGGCCGAGGCCGGAGGAACTCCTTCAATCGTAAATCCCAGGTTCACGAAACCGTCGGTGATTGGCCGCGGCACCACGATCGCTGAATCCTGCAATCCCGGCTGAGCCTGGATTCGGGCGAGAAATTCGTTCGAGAACGTGGTCCACTGCTGCGGAGTGGAATACTGAAATTGCGGTAGCGAAATGTCCGCGTTCACGATGTGCTGCGGGTCAAAGCCGGGGCCCACGGCGATCAGTTTGGAAAAGCTCCGCAACAACAAGCCGGCCGCCACCAGCAAAACCATCGCCAGCGAAATTTCCGCCACGGCCAGGACGTTGCGCGCCCGGCGGCGATTTCCGCTTTCGCCCGAACGGCCGCCTCCTTCCCGAAGATTAGTCTGTACGTCGGATTTCACCGCAAAGAACGCGGGAACCAGGCCGAACGCAATACCGGCAAGCGCGGAAAGCACCAGCGCGAAAACCAAAACCATAGGGTCAACCCGAATCGCGTTCAACCGCGGCAAATCGTCGGGAATAAACGAACTGAGCGCCTGCACTCCCCAATAGGCCAGAGCAACTCCTGCGACTCCGCCAAGCAGGCCCAGCACGGTGGTTTCGCACAGCAACTGCCGAATAATTCGCGAGCGGCTGGCACCCAGGGCGGTGCGCACCGCGATTTCTTTCGACCGCGAGGTCGCGCGCGTCAGCAGCAAATTGGCAATATTGGCGCAGGCTATCAAAAGAACCAGACCGACGGCGGCCAACAGTATCAGCAGCGCGGACCGCACATCGCCCACCAGCTCTTTTTGCAGCGGCACCAGATTTACGGTCCAACCAGTATTCTCCGCCGGAAATTCCTGGGCCAGCCGTTGGCTGATGGCGTCCATTTCGGCCTGAGCTTGTTGCAAAGAGACGCCGGGTTTCAGGCGGCCGACCACCGGAAGATAATGTCCGTTCCGGCGCGCCATCCACCCGCTGAAAAGCGGGTCTTGCGCGATCGGGATCCACAAATCCTGCTTGCCGTTGAAAAGAGAAACGCGAAAGTCCGCGGGCATGATGCCAACCACTGTGAACGGGCGTTTATCGAGCACAATCGAATTTCCGACGATTGTTGGATCGGCTCCAAGAGTTCCGCGCCAGAGGTTTTCACTGATCACCACCTCCGGCGGAGCGCCTTTCTTGCCGTCCTCGGAGAAAAAAATGCGTCCCGCCAGCGGCTTGACCTCGAGCAGCGCAAAATATTCGGGAGTAATGACCGAAGTGTCGACTACCGAAGGCGTCCCGCGGCCAGTTAGCGTGAGCTGGTGCGCTTGAATGCTCGCCAGTTCGGTGAAAACATGATTCTGCGCGCGCCACTCTTCGAAATTCGGATACGAAACGCCGGTTTCCGGAACTCCCTCCTGCAGATTGGCCTGAAACGCGGTGACCAATTGCTCGGGATGCGCGTAGGGCAGCGGCTTAAGCAACACCGCATACACCACGCTGAAAATTGCGGTGTTGGCGCCGATGCCCAACGCCAGCGTCAATATCGCGACGGCAGTGAAGCCGGGGTTTTTGCGCAGCATGCGAAATGCATAGCGCGCGTCCTGCAAAAATGTCTCGAGCCAGGGCGAGCCGCGCAGTTCGCGGTTGGTCTCGCTCAACTGCGTAGTCCCTCCCAACCGGATGCGCGCCGCGCGCCGCGCCTCCTCCAGCGCCATCCCCCGCCGGACATTTTCTTCGGTGAGCATCTCGAGATGGCTGGCCAGTTCGCGCTCGAAATCCTGCTCGGACTCCGCCGCCCCCGCACCCGGCGAAACCCACCCGCGAATCCGCAGAACGAAATTTCTTGGCCGGCCAGCCGTCGGCGTCACCATCGAATCACCCGCGCTCCGCAAGATTCAAAACGCGCCCGATCACCGCGGAAATCCGCTCCCAATTCCGTTCCTGCATATCTAGCTGTTTCCGCCCGGCTTTGGTGATCGAATAGAATTTCGCCTTCCTCTTATTGTCGGACGTGCCCCACGCGCCCGTGATCCAGCGCTTCTGCATCAGCCGCACCAGCGACGCGTAAATCGTGCCCTGATTGATCTGCAGCGCCTCTTCGCTGATCTGCTCGATGCGCCGCGCAATTCCATAACCATGCTGCGGCCCCATCACCTCCAGCGTCTTCAGCACCATCAAATCCAGCGTCCCCTGCAGAATCTCCGACCGGTCCCCAGCCATCCGCCCTCCTGTGGCATCTACACAGGAGTACCTGAGCGACCTGTGGCCTGTCAACAGAAAAGAATTCTGGAACAGATTCCTCGCCTAATTAGACGTCGAGGCAATCAAATCAATCGCGGGAGCAACAAATTTGCGCGGGAAGAAAATGGCCTTCGCTGTAACACGAAACTTCGAAAGTACCTTAGAATGAATGACGCACTGCACAGTCGGGGCGTAGCGCAGCCTGGTAGCGCGCCTGCCTTGGGCGCAGGAGGTCCGCGGTTCAAATCCGCGCGCCCCGACCACTAACTCATTGAACTGGCTGAGTTTCTTCCTGCGCGTTATTCTCACCGTTCTCCAACTTGGGAACAATTGGGAGCAATTCACCTTCAAGCAAGTTCACAGCATCCCTTTGCGCACTCACACTGGCGTGCGTATAGACGTCCAACGTTGTCGCCATGTGCGAATGCCCAAGTTGAGCCTGTGCAACTTTCAGCGACGTCCCTTGTGAATGCAACAGCGTGCCATGCGTGTGTCGAAGAGCGTGCCAATCGATTCGCTGCAGACCAGCTCTCTTGCATGCGGTGCGCAGAGCCTTTTTCCGGAGGTTGTCTGCCGCAAGCGGAGCGCCTTGGTTTGTGGCAAATACCAAAGCACTCGGAGAGTGATCTACCGAAGACGAATAGCACGCTTTCAATTCACGCACGACTGCTGGAGCTAAGGGACCATCGTGCGAAGGCGATTTGAGCGCTCCATTCGTAATTTTCTGCTTCGATACCGCCCTTTGAGTGATTCTTGGATGCTTTTTGACAATGCGGGCACAACACCTGTCGTCGTTGCTTTCCAGAAAGAAGCAAATCCTCGTATAATGAATCGAGAGCTTTACGAGAACCTCTTATTCCGCTACGCGACATTATGACGAAGCCCCCTGCCAATGTGCTCAACCTGCCGCTGGAAGAACGTGCCGAGATGGCGCTGAAGGCGGGGGTGGAGAATGTTATTCTCGAAAGTGCGCGTGAGGGACGACCGATCTATGTTTGGCGTGACGGCGCCGTTGTTGAAGTGTCTGTGGAAGAACTACGCGAGCGTGCCGCCCGCATCAGCGCCGATCTAAACGTGGGCCAGTAGAGATCGGAGAGCGACCAAACCCCGATAGAAATGGTGGCGCGTGTTGCCCAGGCTCTCGTTACGTTTTCTGCTGACCTCAAGCAGCGAGTACCCCTCAAAGAAGTACAGGTACAGCGTCTCGCGTTGCGCCTCGGTCAGTTCCGCGAGCGCAAGGCGTACGACCTTTCGTGCGGAGAGCTTTTCCGTCGCTCCATCAGCTCCCGTTTCCGGGTCCGCTAAATCTGTTGCCACATGAACCGGAACTTCCCTTAGCGATAGCCTGGTCAAATATCCATTCCTCCGATTGAGCGATCTCGAATATGTCAACTGCAACACCCAGGAAGCCACCGTCCCTCGTGCGGGATCAAACATGCAGCCCCTGCGGAGTATGTAGAGGAACACATTCTGCAGCAAATCTTGCGCTTCGGCGCGATCTCGCAAAATCCGCATCGCGCCGTTCAACACAAGTCGCGAGTAGCGCTCGAAGAGGATTCCGAGCGCCGCTGCATCGCCTGCTTGCACGCGACGCATAATCGTTTTGTCCTTAAGGTCGCGCACCTCACGAACAGTGAGTAGTGGCGAGTCATTGGTGGCCATTTGTCAGGAAACCCCGTTACTTCACCACAGTCGTCAGTTGAGGAGTGAAGAGACCTGGCGATGCTGTTCNNAGGCAAGGTTCGGAGAAAGTGGTGGGCGAGCGCTGGATCGGTGCTCGCCGATCAGAACTGGAGCTTCAGGCTGAACTGCAAGGAGCGGGGAGCGCCCATCGCATAGAGCTGATTAGGTGATCCAATTGTCCTTCCGCCACACCCTCTGCCAGTCCAATGGCCGCACTAACTCGC
>PMHK01000049.1 GCA_003156635.1 Acidobacteriota bacterium
CCAGTGGCGTTATCGGCCGACCCTGCTGAATGGTGAACCGGTGGAAGTCGATACGACAGTTTCGGTGGTCTTTACTTTAGGCGGGTAGTTAAAAAGAATAGCTGGGCTTGGGTGTGGTTCGGGTCTGCTGCCGGATGGGGTGGATTCGAAATAAAATCCGAACGGCAGACTATACCTGCCGCAATCGTTTCGCAGGAATGGAGGAGCAAAATATATGCTTTCGACTTTGACGTTGTCGGCCTTTGTGACCTTGTTTCAACAGCCATCAGGTGAAGTCGGCTGGGATTTGCTCACCATGTGGCACAACATGGGTATCCCCGCCAAGCTGGTCGTCGGCATTCTCTTTATTATGTCGGCCTGGTCGGTNNTGTACAGCGCAGCGCGGAAGCAGTCCCGCGTATTCGTGCAGCAGGTCGCCGGCGCTCTCAAGGATAACAAGCTCGACGAAGCCATCTCCATCGCCGAGCGCAACAAGAAGAGCCACATCGCCAAGGTCGTCGCCACCGGACTTTCTGAATTCCAGGCGGCGTCGGCGCAAGTCGGCGATGAAGAAGTGATCGAAGCGGCCAAGCGCGGCCTGGAACGCTCCGTAGCGATCGTGCACGCGGAAATGAAGCGCGGGCTCTCGGGTCTGGCGACCATCGGTTCCACGGCGCCGTTCGTCGGATTGTTCGGCACGGTCATGGGCATCATCAACGCGTTCAAAGGCATTTCGGCTTCGAAAGCAACCGGTCTGTCGGCCGTCGCCGGCGGTATCGCTGAAGCTCTGGTGACCACCGCGCTCGGCTTGCTCGTTGCCGTTCCGGCGGTGTGGACCTACAACTACTTCACCAATAAAGTGGAAGCCTTCGACGTCGAGATGGACAACTCCTCGATGGAGCTGATCAACTACTTCATCACCCGTCGCGGCGGGAAGAAGTAAGCCATGGCTTACAAGCCAAAAGCACCTCCCATAATGGCGGCGCCCAACGTCATTCCCATGGCGGACATTATGCTGGTGTTGCTGATCATCTNNGTAGACATGGCCAAGGCCGATAACGCCCAGGACATGCAGGACGCCGACAAGGATGACGCGATCATTATTGCGGTCACCCGCGACGGCAACCTGTACCTGGGCAGCAGCAAGATTCAACTCGATGAGATCACCGGCAAGGTGAAAGACCTCATCTCCAACCGCCTGGACAAAACTGTATTCGTGCGCTCCGATTCCCGCGCGAAATACGGCGACGTGGTCAAGGCGGTGGATGAAGTCCGCTCCGCCGGGGTCGATCACCTCGGGTTGCTTACTGAGAAAATCCGTGGGAAGGGCGCACCAGCGCCTCCTCCCCCTCCGCCCGCCGACTAATTGCGTTGCGGTCCACGGAGCAAGCAGGGCGCTGAAGTGTTGGCGCCCTGAGCCGCTAAATGTTTAGCAAAGGAGTATTCCATGGGAATGGCCGTTGGAGGCAGTAAGGGTTCGATGTCCGAACCGAACATCGTTCCGTTGATTGACGTGCTGCTGGTACTGATCATTATTTTCATGGTTATCACGCCCACTACCCCGCAGGGTCTGGACGCGCTGGTGCCGCAGCCGACGCCGCCGAACCAGAAGCCAGACAATGATCTGCTGTCGAAGACGATCGTCGTGCAGGTGACTTCCAACGGCAAGGTGCTCATCAACCAGGAGCAAGTGGCCTGGGATACGCTGGGGCCGCGGCTGGAAGATATTTTCAAAGAGCGCGCCGAAAAAGTGGCGTTCATTAAGGGCGATGATTCGGTCGAATTTGCTCAGGTCGCGCGCGCCATCGATATTATGCGCGGTTCGGGCATCGACAGCGTCGGCCTGATCACTGCAAAAATCGAAGCGGGCCAGTAATTTCAAGCCGGTGGCGGCAAGCAGTGATTGAGGTGCTTTATGGGATTGACGGTCAGCGGCAATAAGGGGTCGATTTCAGAACCCAATATCGTTCCGCTGATCGACGTTCTGCTGGTGCTGATCATCATTTTTATGGTCATCACGCCGATCACGCCGCAGGGATTGGAAGCCCGTCTTCCCCAGCCCTCGCCGAATGACGGTCGAAAACAACCCGATAATTCGCAGACGATTGTGGTGCGCGTAACATCCGGTCAAAAGGTTTTAATCAATCAGGAAACGGTTGCGTGGGACGATTTGGGTTCGCGCCTTGAGAATATTTTCAAACAGCGCGCGGAAAAGGTAGCTTTCGTCCAGGGTGACGATGCGGTTGAGTTCGTGCAAGTCGCTCGAGCCGTTGACATCATGCGTGGCGCTGGGATAGACAATGTGGGTCTGATCACGGCCAATCTTCCAGCCAGCGATAAATAGTGTCTATCCAAGGAGAGCAAGGAATGCAGCGGAAGCGCCAAACAGTTTTTCTTTTTGCCATCGTTATGGTTTCGCTGGTCGCGGTCTCCGGCTGCGACAAACTTCGCGCGCGCGACAAACTCAACAAAGGCGTGCAGGCCTACAAGGGCGGCCAGACCGATGCGGCCATCGAAGATTTCAAGCAAGCCACGCAGTTTGATCCGGATTTGCTGAATGCCCGCCTGTATCTGGCGACCGCGTATTCGGCGCAATACATTCCGGGCGCGCCGTCACCGGAAAATATTCGCAATGGCGACCAGGCCAAGGCGGAATTCCTGACGATTCTGCAGTCGCATCCGGATAATCTTTCGGCGATCGATGGCATCGGTTCGATTCTATACAACATGGGTGGCACGCCGTTTGACGCCGCCAAGATGGAAGAATCGAAGACCTACCACGAGAAACACATCGCGTTGAAGCCCGAAGATCCCGAACCGTATTACTGGATCGGCGTGATTGACTGGACGCTCGCGTTTCGCGGCAATCATCAGATGCGCGAGGAGTACAACAAGACTGCCAAGAAAACCATTAAAGATACGGACCCGATGCCGCCGGCGTTGGCCACCGAATTCCAGGCGAAATATGGAGCCACGGTCGACGGCGGGGTGGAGAGTTTGAAAAAAGCGATGACCCTGCGTCCCGATTACGACGACGCCATGGCTTACCTGAACCTGCTTTATCGCCAGAAGGCGGACATGGAGACCACGACCGAAGCTCGCGATGCGGACATCAAAGCCGCCGACGATCTGGTCGATCAGGTCAAGGCCATCAAGCAACGCAAGATGTCGGCACCGGCGACGCCGACTTCTTAGTCGTTGTTTTCAAGTCTTAGCTTTGCAACGGCGGGCCCAGCGGCCCGCCGTTTTTTTATTTGTGATGCGATTTGGTTTTTGTGATTTGGAGCGCAGGAGATTTAATCGTGAAAGAGTTTTCGCGTCGCGCGGCGCTGGCGCCGGTCCTGGGCCTGGTTCCGCTTGCGGTGTTTTCCGCATTACGTTCGAACGCGCCGGCGTACTCCGTTGTCCCTGGCTCCGATGATTCGCCCTCCAGCGATCCGTGGGCGGCGTCGCAAACGGTCACACCCGCGGCGCTGGTTGCCGAGCTTATCGCGAAGGAGCAAGCCGGGAAGCCGACCGTCGTTTGCGTGGGCTTCCGGGCGCTGTATCAGGGCGCACATATTCCTGGCGCGTCGTTCCATGGCGCTGCTTCCACGACCAACGGAATTGCCGATTTAAAAGACTGGGCGCGATTGGGTCCACGCGTGGCGAATGTAGTGCTCTATTGCGGATGCTGTCCGTTGGAACGCTGCCCGAACCTGAAGCCGGCGTTCCTGACCCTGCGCGATGCGGGTTTCACCAATCTTCGCGTGTTGCTGTTGCCCCATGACTTCAATACGGATTGGATTGAAAAAGGCTACGCGGTGGAAAAAAAGAAGTAGCTTTTCACGCCTGGGAATTGCCGATTTTGTACGCGCGACCCGATTGATATAGAATTACCCATGGAACCCGCAGCGAAACCTGCGATTACCGAAGCCGCCCGCCGCGCCGTTGACCTTCGTTTCGTCGAGCTGATTGACAAGGTCCGCCGCAACCGTCCGGGCGACGACCTCGAGCTCCTCCGCCGCGCTTACGATTTCGCCGCCGAACAACACAAGACCCAAACGCGCCTGTCTGGCGAGCCTTTCCTATCCCATCCGGTGGAAGTCGCGCACATCCTCGCGGACATGAAGCTGGACGTTACCTCCATATGCGCGGCTCTGCTGCACGATGTGGTCGAAGACACAAAAATTCCGCTGGAGACGATCACCGAACATTTCGGCGCCGATGTGGCGCGCCTGGTGGAAGGCACCACCAAAATCAGCCGGCTGGACCTGCTCGCTCCGGAAGCGCGCCAGGCCGAAAATGTGCGGAAGATGCTGCTGGCCATGGTCAACGATGTGCGGGTGGTGGTGGTGAAGCTGGCCGACCGGCTGCACAACATGCGCACGCTGAACTATCTGGATCCGGCCAAGCAGCAGCGCATCGCCCGGGAAACGCTGGACATATATGCGCCAGTCGCCAACCGTTTGGGAATGGGTTTGATTCGCGGCGAGCTGGAGGATCTTTCGTTCCGTTATCTCGAACCCGAATCTTTTTTCGACGTGCAAAAAAAGCTGGCCACCAAACAGAAAGTCTTCGACAAATTCTTGCTCGAAGTGCAGGACTCCATCCGGGACAAAATGGTGGAGACCGGCATTCCCGCGGAAGTGCAGGCGCGCGTCAAGCGGGCCTATTCGCTGCATTTGAAGATTCAGAAACAGCAGCGGGTGATGGATCAGGTCTACGACCTGCTGGCCATACGCGTGATCACCGATAGCATTAAAAACTGCTATGCCGCGCTGGGCGTGATTCATCAGATGTGGCCGCCGCTGCCGGGTCGGTTCAAAGATTACATCGCCATGCCGCGGCCCAACCTTTACCAGTCGCTGCACACGACCGTGATTCATGGCGGCCAGACTTTCGAAGTGCAAATCCGCACGCAGGAAATGCACCGCATCGCCGAGCAGGGCGTGGCCGCGCACTGGAAATATAAGGATGGCCACGCGGTCTCGAATGCCGACGACCAGCGGATCGTCTGGATGCGCCAGCTGATCGAGTGGGTCCAGGAAATGCAGGAACCCAGTGAATTCATGTCGACGCTGCGCGTGGACCTGTACCCCGAGGAGGTGTATACCTTCACTCCGAAAGGGCGGGTGGTGGTTCTGCCGCGCGACGCTACCGCGATCGACTTTGCTTATGCGGTGCACACGGAAGTGGGCCATCAATGCACCGGCGTAAAAGTGAACGGCTCGATCGTTCCGCTGCGGCACACGCTGGCTAACGGAGACGTCGTCGAAATTCTCACGCAGAAAGGGCACGAGCCTTCGCGGGACTGGCTTTCTTTCGTGCACACTTCGCGGGCGCGCAGCAAAATTCGCCAGTGGATCAATCTGCACGAGCGCGAACAAGCCAAGGACGTCGGCAAGCGGTTGCTGGAAAAAGAAGCGCGCCACGCCGGCATCTCGCTAAAAAAGATTTCGAACGAAGACTGGCAGCGCGTCGCGTCCGAATACGGCTGCGGGCGAATTGACGATCTCCACGCCGATCTGGGCTACGGAAAATGGTCGGCACGCCAGGTTCTGGCCAAAGCTTCCGGGCAGGCGTTGCCGGATACCAGCGAAGACAAGCAGCCCAAGATCGTCGACACCGTCAAGCGCATGCTGGGCATGAACGACGGCGCTATCCTGGTTCGCGGCCACGACGACCTGATGGTCTATCGCTCGAAATGCTGCAATCCGATCCCGGGAGATGATGTCGTCGGTTATGTGACTCGCGGCCGGGGCATCGCGGTGCACAGCAAGACCTGCCCGAATGTGCAGAATCTGATGTATGACACCGAGCGGCGTATTCCGGTCGAATGGGCCGGCGAAACCCAGGCGACTTTCCCGGTGCGCCTGCGTATTCTCACCGAAGACCGCCCCGGCATGCTCGCCGCCATTACCAACGTGATCAGCGAAACCGGCGCGAACATACGCACCTTCGAAAGCGGCGGCCAGGATCTGCGCGCCCGCATCGAAGTGGCGCTCGACGTTAACGACCGCAAGCAGCTCGAACGCATCCTCGGCGGCGTGAAACGCATTCCCGGCGTTTTCGACATCGAGCGCGTCTACAACGTCTGACACTCTGGTTATCCTTCCGCGACAGTGGCCACCACGAGCCTGCAGCTATCGCTACAATGGTGGAATGGGGATCTTCCAGTTAGGCCAACCCTGGCGGGGCCATCCGTGTGCCCGGCGCCCGCGCGGCGCGGTGCAGTTGGCTGGCGTGCTGCTGGCCCTTTTTTCCCTGGCGGCTTGTGACGCCTTTCGGCTGCTCGACACCGATGCGCTGGACCATGCGGGAATGAGCTACGACGCCATTAAAGAATTAAAATCTCTGCACATGTCGCAGGCTGAAGTAAACGAAATTGCCACGGTCCGTCGCGCGGGATTGTCCGATTCGGAGTGCGTCACGCTGCTTCGAACTTCTCATCTGCGTGATCAACCGTTCACCGATGGCGAGGCCATCGCCGGGCTGTACCAATCCGGCGTTGCGGAAAGCACGGTCATGGCCCTGGTCAATCTGGATCAGGTCGGCACGGGGGGGGGAGAGTTGCAGGCGATCCATTTGGCCGGCTTGCCCGACGAGGTGATTCTGGCCATCGCCCGGGATCGCGCTAACGGAAAATCCACTCTGTCTGGCGCGGCGCTGGGCACCATGAAGAATCTTCGCATCGAAAATTCGACTCTGGTTCAGCTGGTGCAGCGGGGCACGCCCGAATCGGATGGCCCGCGGATTATTTCCGATCGCCGGCGTGGCGCGAAAGACGCAGAGATTCTTCGCCATTTTCCTTCCGTGCTTAACTAACGTGTTCCGTGCCAGCCTGGAATTTGGGCGAGCGTAACCGCTTCTACTTTTTCGAGGCCATCGCCACTTTCGTCCCCCATTCCGGTAGAATCTCTGAATCTTGAAACGTTTCTACTCGCCTCGCGAAATCGGTATCGCCGTTCTTACCGCCGCGGTTTTGTGCTGCACGATTTCGTGCGCCGTGCCGCTCGCCCCCGGCTACCAAGTCGTGAAACAGACCTTCGAGGTTCAGTTCGTCCCCGGAACTACCCCGGAACTGCGCCTGCACAACGCCTATACGCTGCAGAATTCCGGGAACGCGCCGCTCGATTTTATCGATGTCGTTTTTCCCGACGCCAAAACTTACGGGCGGACCAATCTGCAGGTTCAACTGGACGGCCGCGCCACTACGCCGCAGAATCTTCCGGAGGAATATCAGGTGGGGTCGCCCGGCGCGCTGCGCGTGGCCTTCGCGTCGCCGTGGCCCCAGAAAGAAAAACGCGAACTGGTCGTCGATTATACCCTCACCCCGGCAGCGCCTAGCGACGCCCAAGCGGCCGAAGGCTTTCATCTCGGTACCCGCGGCTGGCTCCCGGTATTTCTTCCTCCCAATCACATTCTGGCTTCCACGCCCACCCGGCCGACGACGATGTCCTACACCGTCAAAGTCCCGGGGACTTTTGTAATCGTGGCCCGCGGTTCGGCGGCTGGCCGCAAGCAAGACGGTTCCGACACGATTTACCAATTCAATCTGAGCAAGGATGATCTCGCGCCGTACATTGTGGCCGGCCATTACCTCAGTTCATCCGAATCGAAAAAGCCCGGGGACGCGATTTTTTGGACCGCGCAACCGTTGCCGGCGGGTGCCGCGGCCACGCAACAACGGTTCGCCACCGCCTGGGGCGTCTTGCAAAAAAACTTCGGCCAACTCAACAAGCGGCCAACCATGCCGTTCATCGTCGAATCTCCGTCGATTTCATTCGAGACCGCGGATCCTTCCACTGGCAATTTCCGGTCGTTTCCCGGCGGCGTATTCGTGACCCCGGCGGCTTTCATTTCCGCAACCGGAAGCAAGGAGCCCATCGAACGAAGCGAACGCGCGCTGGCCCGCACGTGGTTCGGCGATGCGCTGAGTCCCGCGCCGGCGGCGACCATCGCCGTGGGCGAAGGATTGCCGGGGTACGCCACGATCGTGATTGATGACGCGATTGATGGGCCGCCGGCGCGGGGCGCGGACGTCGTCAAGTTGTTGCAGGTCTACGCCGACGCGCGCAGCCAACTGAAAGTCGCCGAAAAATCGGTCGTGGCCACCATTCCTGCCGACTCGCCCGAACAGCGCCGCATGGCCTACGCCAAAGCCCCGCTGCTTTTTATCGCACTCGAAGACTCTTGCGGCAGCGGCAGCGTCCGCCAGGGCATTGCGGATTCCATTCAGCTTCTGCGCGGCAAGGAAGTCTCGGTCAACGATCTGCGTGCCGCCATCGAGTATCGCTGCGGAAAAAGTTTGGCCGAACCTTTCCGCGCCTGGCTTTACAATCCCGGAATCCCTGCAGGATTTCGAGAGCGTTACGGATCGCTGGAGGAAAATAAGAATTAGCGCCAGAAAAACATTTCATCTCAGGAGGAGACGTGCGAGAAATTATCCACACCGATAAAGGCCCCCAAGCGATTGGCCCTTATTCCCAGGCGGTAAAAGCCAACGGTTTTATTTTTGTTTCGGGCCAGACCGCGTTCGATCCCGCCACCGGCAAGCCGATCGAAGGCGGCGCCGCGGCACAAACCGAACGCATCATGCAAAACCTGAAAGCCATCGTCGAAGCGGCCGGCTCGTCTCTGGACCGCGCCGTCCGTCTGGGAGTTTTTCTAAAAGACATGAACGATTTCACCGCGATGAATGAAGTCTACGCGCGCTATTTCCCCAGCAGCCCTCCGGCGCGGACGACCGTCGAGGTCGCGCGCCTGCCTCGCGATTTCGCGGTCGAAATCGATTTGATCGCGCTGGCTTAAAACATAAGATACTGGCCACCAGCCAAGGAGACTTCATGAAACGGTCATGGTCGCTCTTTTTTGCATTTCTGTTTGTCTTCGCCGGCCTCGCCCGGGCGCAAGCTCCGGCTCAATCTTCCGTAACGGATCCTGAAGTTCGCAAAGCCATTGACGCCGGCAACGCCAAATATATCGACGCGTTCGCACGCTCTGACGCCGGGGCCCTGGCTGGCCTCTACGATGAATCCGGCTCCCGCTTCGGTCCCAAGGGAGTGGTGGTGCGCGGACGACCGGCCATCGCCGAAAGCGTGGCCGAGTTCATGAAATCCGTGACCGGGCCAATCAAAGTCAGCATCGAAACCCAGGATCTTTGGGCCGTGGACGATTTGGTCTATGAAACGGGGAAATATACTTATAGCTTCACGCCTCCGGGCAAGAGTGAAACTCAAACCGGCGGGCATTACGTGACCATCTGGAAACGCCAGACCGACGGCGGCTGGAAAATCGTGGTCGATATGGGTGTGCCCAACAACTGAGGATGGCCAGCCATCTTGCTCGGCCTCCGGTTGCCACGTTCGGGCGAGGCGAAAGCCTTTCATCCCAATCGAAATGTCACTACGATTCGCGTCGATTTGCCATTCTTCGATTCGCGCACGATAATCCTTAGGTTGCCGCTGTCGTCACCATACGGACGGTGTCGCGCCCAGCCCCTTCTCGCTGTTGAACGTGAACGACAGTTCTAATGAGCAGGAGGATTCTTTGATCTCATTCACCGTAAATGGCAAGCCGGTTTCCGTGGAAGATCCTCCGTCGACGCCATTGCTTTGGGTGCTGCGCGATTCGTTGCAGCTTACCGGCACCAAATTTGGCTGCGGCATGGCCCTATGCGGGGCCTGCACCGTTCATATTGATGGCGAAGCAGTGCGCTCGTGTGTCGCTCCGGTCTCCCGCGCCGAGGGCAAGAAAATCACCACGATCGAGGGCCTTTCTCCCGACGCTACGCATCCGCTGCAGGAAGCCTGGATCGAAATCGAAGTGCCGCAGTGCGGCTACTGCCAGTCGGGCCAGATCATGAGCGCCGCTGTATTGCTACGCGAAAATCCAAAACCCACCGACGAGGACATTGACGAAGCGATGTCCGGCAACATCTGCCGCTGCGGAACGTATCCACGGATACGCCGCGCCATTCATCGTGCCGCCGAAATTCAGGCACAACGGGCCGCGAAATGACGGTCGCAACTGAGTTCAAGCGCCGCGATTTTCTGAAGGCCACGGTAACCCTGGGCGGCGGGCTGCTGATCAGCGCGTACATTCCGCAGTGGAATAAAACCAGCGCAGCAACGCTGGTTGACGCGACTCATGCATTTGCGCCCAACGCCTTCGTCCGTGTGGGCACCGACGATTCCATCACCATCATCGCGAATCACTCGGAGATGGGGCAGGGGGTTTACACGTCGCTGCCGATGATGCTGGCCGAAGAACTCGAATGTGACTGGACCAAAGTTCGCGTGGAACCCGCGCCGGTAGATCCCGCGTACAACCACAGCGTTTTCGGCCTGCAGATGACTGGCGGCAGCACGACCACCACATCCGAATACGATCGCTTCCGCAAAATGGGCGCGATGGCGCGCATCATGTTGATCGCCGCTGCGGCGCAGAATTGGAATGTCGATACTCAAACCTGCCGCGCCGAAAAAGGTTACGTGGTCCACGCTGCGAGTGGGCGCCGCGCTGCTTATGGCAGTTTGGCCGACGCGGCGGCGAAGCAGACTCGGCCCACCGACATCCCGCTGAAGGATCCGAAAAATTTCACCATCATCGGCAAGCCGATCCATCGGCTCGATACGCCGTCGAAAACCAACGGGACCGCGCAATTTGGCCTGGATGTGTACATTCCCGGAATGCTCACGGCGGTGGTCGCGCGTCCGCCGGTCTTCGGCGGCAAAGTCGTGAGCTTCAATGCGGACCAGGCCAAGGCAATTCCCGGCGTCGTGGATGTGCGGCAGGTTCCTTCCGGTGTGGTGGTGATCGCCAAGGGTTTCTGGCCGGCCAAACTTGGCCGCGAAAAACTCGACATCACCTGGGACGATGGCCCCGGCGCGAATATTTCCTCCGTCGCGCTGCGTCAGGAATACGCCGAGACTTCGCGAACTCCGGGCATCGTCGCCAAGAAAATTGGTGATCCGGCCGGGGCTCTGGCCGGCTCCGCGAAAAAAATCACCGCGGAGTTCGAAGTTCCTTATCTTTCCCACTCGATGATGGAGCCGCTCAACACCGTGGTCGATTTGCGCTCGGATAGCTGCGAAGTCTGGACCGGCACGCAGTTCGAAACCATGGATCGCCTGGCTGCGGCTAAAGTCGCGGGCCTGAAACCGGAGCAGGTGAAGCTCAATACTACTCTGCTCGGCGGAGGCTTCGGGCGCCGCGCCAATCCTGCTTGCGATTTCGTTACCGAGGCGGTCGAGGTCGCCAAAGTCGCCAAGGCTCCGGTGAAGGTCGTCTGGACGCGCGAAGACGATATTCGCGGCGGCTGGTATCGGCCTTTGTGGTACGACCATTTCGAAGCGGGCCTCGACGCGCAGGGTAATCCGGTGGCGTGGCTGCACACGATCGTGGGCCAATCGATCATGGCCGGCACGCTCTTCGAACAATTCGGCATCAAGAATGGCATCGACTCCGCGTCGGTCGAAGGCGCCGCCGATATTTTGTACGGCATACCGAATTTGCTGGTCGATCTGCACAGCCCGAAAAGCCTGGTCCCGGTGCAATGGTGGCGCTCGGTCGGCCACTCGCACACCGGCTTTTCGGTTGAAGCGTTTCTGGATCAGGTGGCGCACGCCGGCGGCAAAGATCCCTATCAGTTGCGCCGCACGCTGCTGGCGAATCAGCCGCGCATGCTCGCGGTTCTGGACCTCGCCGCGAAAAAAGCCAATTGGGGTGGTCCGCTTCCGGCCGGCCGCGCGCGGGGAATTGCCGGACATTTTTCCTTTGATAGCTACGTGGCCCAGGTTGCGGAAGTCTCGATCGACAAAGATGGAACGCCGCGCGTCCACAAAATTGTCGCTTCGGTCGATTGTGGCCGAGTTATCAATCCGGACACGGTGAAGGCGCAAATCGAAGGCGGAATTATCTTCGGCCTGACCGCCGCGCTGAAAACCGAAATAACTTTGGAGAACGGCCGCGTCCAGCAAAGTAATTTCAACAATTATCCGATGGTGCGCATGTACGATTCGCCGGAAATTGAAGTGCACATCGTGGAGAGCGCTGAAAAACCGACTGGCGTGGGCGAGCCTGGAGTTCCACCGGTCGCTCCGGCGATTGCAAACGCGCTACTGGTGCTCACGGGCAAGCCGATTCGGCGGTTGCCGATCAAAGCGGAAGATTTGCGCTCCGCATAAATTCGCGCAGCGAGAACATCGTGGTTTCGAGGACTGAAATGCCAGAAAACATCAGCCGAAGGCGTTCCGCTTTTCTTGTCGGAGGATTGCTCAGCGCGGCGTTAGCGGCGAGTTCGCTGGCCTGGTCGCAACAATCGCCGGTCACACCGGCGGCTGTTCCGAGCGCGATGCTCGACAGCTCGAAAGCCGCCACCTCTCAGGCGGCGTTCCTTCGCGCCTGGACCGTTTTTGATTCGCCGCGCTGCAAGAATTGTCATCCCGCGGGTGATGCGCCGCTGCAAGGCGACGACAGCCACGTCCACATTCAAAATGTAAAACGCGGCGCCGACGGCAAAGGTCTGTATGGCATGAAGTGCCACACCTGCCACCAGGACGCGAATCTTGCCGGCGCGAATATGCCGCCGGGAAATCCGAAATGGTCGCTGCCGCCGGCGAAGATGAAAATGGTGATTCAAGGCGAAACCGCCGGCCAATTTTGCCGCCAGCTCAAAGACCCGGCGAAAAATGGCAACCGTTCGCTGCCGCAAATCATGGAACACGTTTCGCAGGACGATCTGGTCGGCTGGGGCTGGAATCCCGGCGATGGCCGCACGCTTCCGCCGCTGAACCGCCCGGATTTCGTAGCCGCGATGCAGCAATGGGTCGATAACGGCGCCGCCTGCCCGCAATAGCCGCCACCTGGACCGCTAGAATGTGATTTCCGCCGAACTCGCGGTATGATACCCGCGCAGTCCTCGCATATCCCGGACCGGAAGGGGCTTGGCCATGAATCACCGGTTCACCATCGGCGTCGAAGAAGAATTTCAGATTGTGGATCCCACCTCGTGCGAGCTGCGTTCGCACGTGACCGAACTGATGGCGGCCTCCGCCGAACTTGGCGAGCAGGTGAAGCCGGAGATGCACCAGTCCATCATCGAAATCGGCACGAAAATTTGCCAGAACGTGGGCGAACTCGATGTCGATATGCGCCGCACGCGCGGCGAACTGGTCCGCGCGGCCGAAAGCCGCGGCCTGCAAGTCGCGGCCGCGGGCACCCATCCATTTTCCAGTTGGATCGATCAGGTCATCTCGCCGGGCGAACGCTACCAGAATATCGTCGAAGAAATGGGCCAGTTGGCGCGTTCGCTGCTGATTTTCGGCATGCACGTGCACGTGGCCGTGCCGGATCGTACGACCATGATCGATCTGATGAACATGGCGCGCTATTTTCTGCCGCATCTGCTGGCGCTTTCCACCAGCTCGCCATTCTGGATGGGCCGCGATACCGGCCTGAAGTCATTTCGCACTACGGTGTTCCGGCGGTTTCCACGCACCGGGATTCCGGATCATTTGGCTTCGTGGAGCCAATACGAAGACTACGTGGAACTTTTGATTCGGCTGCACTCGATCGATAACGCAAAAAAAATCTGGTGGGACGTTCGGCCGCATCCCACGTTTGGCACGCTGGAATTCCGGATTTTTGATGTGGTCACCCGCGTCGATGAAGCCGTGGCCATCGCCGCGCTCACGCAGGCGATCGTGGTCAAGCTGCATCGTCTGTACACCTCGAACATGGGTTTTCGCATGTACCATCGCGCGCTGATCGAAGAAAATAAGTGGCGCGCTGCGCGTTGGGGCATTCAGGGCAAGCTGATTGATTTCGGCAAGCAGATTGAAGTGCCCATGGGCATCCTCGCCGAGGAACTACTGGAATTTGTGGATGACGTTCTCGATGATCTCGGCAGCCGGGCGGCGCTCGAACCGATTCACCAGATTTTTCGCGAAGGCACCAGCGCCGAGCGCCAACTGAACATATACAAACAAACTGGCGACCTGAAAGAGGTGGTGCGCCACATCGTGGCCGAAACGCGCGCCGGTGTATCGATACCAGCGTCATCGGCGGCGACGCCGCATAATTCGTAACGAAGAACACCTGCTAAGAAAAGGGAATTGATCATGAAAATTGGACTGATGTGCGGTCGTGAGTACAGTTTCCCTCCAGCCTTCATTGAAAAAGTGAACGAGCTGGGCAAGAAAGACGGCGTTACCGCCGAATTCGTGAAGCTCGGCGGCACGAAAATGGGCGAGCTCGCGCAGTACAGCGTCATCATCGACCGCATCTCCCACGAAGTGGATTATTACCGCGCCTACCTGAAGCATGCGGTGCTGCAGGGAACTTATGTGATCAACAATCCGTTCTGGTGGACCGCCGACGACAAGTTTTTCAACTATGCCGTCGCCTCGAAACTGGGCCTCGATATTCCCAAGACGGTTTTGCTTCCGCAAAAATCGTATCCGGCGGATGTCGACATCAATTCCGAGTCGCTGCGCAATCTGGACTATCCCATCGATTGGGATGGGCTGCTGGATTACGTCGGCCGCCCGGCGTTCCTGAAACCCTATTCCGGCGGCGGCTGGAAACACGTGTACAAAGTTCACAATCGCGAAGAATTGCTGAAGGCCTACGACGGCACCGGCCCCACGTGCATGACCCTGCAGGAAAATATCGATTTCCAGCAATACATCCGCTGCTTTACTTTCGGCAAGAACGATATTCTTCCGGTGGTCTACGATCCCGGCCAGCGCCGCTACCTGATCGATCACAAATATCTTTCCGACGAGCTCGGGGCCCGGGTGGTGCGCGACGCGCAGACCATCAATCAGGCGCTGGGCTACGAAATGAACACCATCGAATTCGCCATTAAGGACGGCGTGCCTTACGCCATCGATTTTCTGAATCCCGCGCCCGATTTCGAGCGCGACCGAATCACCGAGTTTTATTTCACGCACGTGGTGGACCGCATGGCCAGGCTGGCCATCGACCGCGCCTTGCGCGGCGTTCCCTCCAATCCCTGGCCGCGCTGGGAAGAAATGCTCAAGATCGGCGCCCCTGCAGGATTCGTCGGCCAGCCAGCCGCAATTGCCAAGGCCGCTCCCAGCGCGTCCGTCGCCGCCGGCTTCGCGCCGGCGCTATCGAAGCCGCGCACCGGGCCAAAAACTTCATGAGCGGACCGGCCCGAGCGGCACATTCGCAAAATGTTCTGCCACCTGCCGAAACGTGGAATCAACTTCTCCGGCACGACGTGGAATTGGCTCCTGCGTTCAGCAATGAACTGAATGCCCGCATGCGGGCCGAACGCCTGACCTTCGGCGACCGCGTGCACTGCCCGTTCATCCGGCCGTTTTTTCTGACCGCCGCAGACGAACAGCGCGTCCGTGAAATCGCCGAAGCTATCGCCGCGCTCGGCGAGCGCGTCGTAAAACAATCCCTCGCCGATCCTCGGCTGCTGGCGCAGTCTGCGCTCAGCCCGGAGGAGGAGCGTCTGGCACGCATCAATCCCGGTTACGCGACTTCGAGCACCTCTTCGCGACTCGACGCGTTTCTGCTTCCCGATTCACTGCAATTCGCGGAATACAATGCCGAATCGCCGGCCGGCGCCGGTTATGCCGAAACGTTAGCCGAAGTTTTTCGCACTCTGCCGATCATGGAGCGGTTCTCGCACGAATATTCGGTCCGCAAATATCCGTTGATTAAATTGCTGCTTGGCGCGCTGCTCGATAGCTACCGCGAATGGGGAGGGAAGGCCACTCCGCCGGTGATCGCCATCGTCGACTGGAGGGAAGTCCCCACCTGGAATGAATTTGAAATCCTGCAGAAGCGTTTCCTGAAAGAAGGCGTCCCCACGGTTTTGTCCGACCCGCGCGATCTGGTTTTCGAAAATGGCAAACTCATCGCTCAGGGCCAGCGCGTCGATCTTTTGTATCGACGGGTGCTGATCAATGACATTATTGCCCGGCCGGAAGAATGTTCCGCGCTCCTGAAGGCCTATTCGACGGGCGCAGTGTGCATGGCCAATTCGCTGACCTGCAAAATTCCGCACAAGAAGGCCTTTTTCGCCGTGCTCACCGACGAGCAAAACTCCGCGCTTTTTAGCGCCAGCGAAAGGGAACTGATCAAACAACACATTCCCTGGACCCGGCTGCTCGCTGACACCAAAACCACGCGTGATGGTGAATCCTTCGGCTTGCTCGAATACGTGCGCCGCCGCCGCGACGATTTCGTGCTCAAGCCCAACGACGAATACGGCGGCACGGGCGTGCACCTCGGCTGGGAAAATTCGGAAAGCGAATGGGACACCGCGCTGCAAAAAGCCCTGGCCGCGACCGACAGCGCCTGGGTCGTTCAGGAACGCATCAAGACCCGCCGCGAAGTTTTCCCCATGCAAACTCCCAACGGCATCGAAATGCGCGACATGCTCGTCGATTTTGCCCCCTACATTTTTCGCGGCAAAATGGCTGGCTGCCTTACCCGCCTCAGTTCCACCGGCCTCGCCAACGTTACCAGCGGCGGCGGCCAAGTCCCCAGCTTCGTCGTTGAACCAAAATCCTAGAAGGTTTCTCCGTCATCTGCTTGAACTGAACGGCTCAATACATCTGCGAAAATCGCATTTCGTTGTGGACGTGCGAAGAATAGTCACATACATTCAAAATTAATCAGGATTTTCAGACAACGGAGGGCGGTTTAGAGATTGACCACGATTGATCCTCAAGCCTCACAGAAGATTCAGCCCGAATTGATGATCGGCGAAAGCATCCACTGGGCGGGCATTCCAGACCCACGAGTGATATTTCATTCAGACGATTGGGCCGCGATTCCGTTCTCATTCGTTTGGACCGGTTTTTTTGTCTTTTTGGAGGCGCAGGCGTTCGGCTTTTGGGGGGCAAAACCACAACGGGATGGCAATCTTTTTATGGAGCTATGGGGAATTCCGTTTCTGGTAATGGGCAACTACTTCGTCTGGGGGCGATTCCTGTGGGACGCGTGGTTGAAGCGGCGGACCTATTACGCTGTCACCAATCGTCGTGTGCTGGTGTTGCAAGAAGGGTGGAAACGGAACACCAGCATGATGTTTCTTGAGGAGATGCCACAAATCGAAAAGGAAGGGACTTCTGCTGGTACCCTTTGGTTCGGCGTAAAATATCCTGTAATGGCGCCGAGAAGACAGAAAACTCGAGATACGAGCCGATTTTCGTTAGGCGATGTGCCAGTCTTCGCCGACATCGCCGACGTGGACTCGGTCTATCGGTTGATCCTTGGTCTCCGCACAAAGATCACGCAGAAACCATTTTCTGAAGGCCCTCTTACGTATTCGTGAAGCAGTTAGAAGCCGTCGCGACGGTGTCTATCCGCATGAAAAACCGTACCCATAGCAATCAGTCCTAATCAGTGACCAATGTAGCGGCGACAACTGATAAGGGTGAGGTCGGTGGNNGTCCACCCAGGCCCACCATTCTTCTGTCAGTTAGGAGCCACTGCTTTTTGCGCTCCTTCCGGCCCTCGCGGTGTGTCGGCTAGCAACACCTCATGCCGAATTCCCCGCGCCTTGCCCTTCACGACACATTTTT